>NZ_VWVR01000006.1:936428-1248571 GCF_015712685.1 Exiguobacterium sp. SRB7LM
ATTTGTCCAGGATAATCGAGTTCGTCCTCGATTCGCTTACAAATATCACGTGCCATCTTACCGGCGACGACATCGTCAACGACATCAGGGCGAACGATAATCCGAACTTCACGTCCTGCTTGAATCGCATACGATTTCTCGACACCTTCGAACGACTCACAGATTGATTCGAGTCGCTCAAGACGACGGATGTAGCTTTCAAGTGTCTCTTGGCGAGCTCCAGGACGCGCTGCTGACAAGGCATCAGCCGCTGCCACAAGTACAGCAATCGTCGATGTCGCCTCGACGTCCCCGTGGTGGGAAGCGATCGAATTAATGACGACCGGATGTTCTTTGTATTTCGTCGCGAGTTCTACACCGATTTCAACGTGACTACCTTCGACTTCGTGGTCGATTGCTTTCCCGATATCGTGTAAGAGTCCTGCCCGTTTCGCGAGCGTGACATCTTCACCAAGTTCGGCTGCCATCATCCCGGCAAGATGTGCCACCTCAACCGAGTGAGACAAGACGTTCTGACCATAACTCGTACGATAACGCATGCGACCGAGCGTCTTGACAAGGTCTGGATGGAGTCCGTGAATTCCGGCTTCAAACGTAGCTTCCTCGCCGTATTCACGAATGCGTTCATCCACTTCACGGCGAGACTTCTCTACCATTTCTTCAATTCGAGCCGGGTGAATCCGACCGTCTTGAACGAGTTTTTCAAGCGTCATCTTCGCGATTTCACGACGAACCGGGTCGAACCCTGACAAGATGACGGCTTCTGGTGTGTCATCGATGATGAGGTCAATCCCCGTCAACGTTTCGAGCGTCCGGATGTTACGTCCTTCGCGCCCGATGATACGACCCTTCATCTCATCACTCGGTAAGTTGACAACGGATACCGTCGTCTCGGCGACATGTTCAGCTGCATATCGTTGCATCGTGAGAGATAAGAGGTGTTTCGCTTTTTTATCCGCTTCTTGTTTTGCTTTTTGCTCGATTTCTTTTTGAAGGAGAGCAGCATCGTGAAGCGCTTCCTGCTTCGCTTCGTCCATGATGATGGTACGTGCTTCATCTTTCGAGAGGGATGCCACGCGTACAAGTTCTCGGCGTGCCTCTTCGTATAATTCCTCCACTTTGCTTTCGAGCATTTCTGCTTCACGCTTGCGTTTTTCGAGTCCTCGTTCCTGTTCATCTAGCGAGTCTTCTTTCCGCTCGAGCATGTCTGCTTTGCGGTCAAGAAGCTCTTCCTTTTGAACGAGGCGATTCTCTTTCACTTTCTGTTCTTCGCGACGTTCACGCAATTCTTGTTCCGTCTCATTACGAAGTTGAATCATCTCTTCTTTTACTTCAAGCCGTGCTTCTTTTTGCATCGCTTCCGATTGTTGTTTTGCTTGCTCTACAATCTTAGTCGCTTCCGTCTCGGCACCTTGAATCTTCGCTTCGGCGATCGATTTACGCACAAAAAAACCTGCAACAAAAGCTATCGGCAAAAGGAGGATCAGAATAAGCCAGTATAGCCATTCCATCATGTTCACCTCCCTTTCGCAAGGTTATTTTATTTTTTTAATAAGTGAGATACACGGGCAAGCCCGCGCATAACTTTATTGTACTTATTTAATAGGGAGAATGCAATGCACGGACAGGATAGAACTACCAATTGCCTAAAAAATTATACTAAAAAAATCTCACTCGAAAGAATTCGAGTGAGACGATGTGCTTATTCGTCATCGAGAAGTGAGAGGACTTCGTCGTCTTCGCCTTCGACCGTGACCGATTTTTCTCCATTCAATCCGTAGTGATCTCGAATCTGTTGTTCGACCTCAGCTGCGATTGCTGGATTTTCTTTCATGTATTGCTTGGCGTTTTCACGGCCTTGACCAAGACGTTCTTCATTGAACGAGTACCAAGCTCCGCTCTTTTGAACGATGTCGAGGTCTGCACCGATATCGATGAGTTCCCCTTCACGCGAGATCCCCTCACCATACATAATATCAACTTCCGCTGTTTTGAACGGAGGTGCAATCTTGTTTTTTACAATCTTGATCTTCGTACGGTTCCCGACCATATCTTGACCTTGTTTGAGCGTCTCCGCACGACGAACTTCAAGACGTACAGAAGAGTAGAATTTCAAGGCACGGCCCCCTGGAGTCGTTTCCGGGTTACCGAACATGATCCCGATCTTCTCACGGATTTGGTTGATGAAGATGACAATCGTTTTCGACTTGTTCGTCGCACCAGACAACTTACGAAGTGCTTGAGACATCAAACGAGCTTGAAGACCGACGTGCGAGTCTCCCATTTCCCCTTCGATTTCGGCTTTCGGTACGAGTGCCGCAACCGAGTCGACGACGAGGATATCAACTGCTCCCGAGCGAACGAGCGCTTCAGCGATTTCGAGCGCTTGCTCCCCAGTATCCGGCTGTGAAAGGAGCAACTCATCGATGTTGACCCCAAGATTTTTAGCATACTTCGGATCGAGTGCGTGCTCGGCATCAACGAATGCTGCTTGACCGCCACGCTTTTGGACTTCTGCAATCGCATGAAGGGCAACCGTCGTCTTACCTGAAGATTCTGGTCCGTATACTTCGATGACACGACCGCGTGGATATCCACCCGCACCGAGCGCGACGTCGAGGGCGATTGACCCTGAAGGGATGACTGATACTTGTTGGTCTGTATTTTCACCAAGGCGCATGATTGAGCCTTTACCGAATTGTTTTTCAATCTGGCGTAATGCCATTTCTAACGCTTGTTTACGATCACTCATAGATAAATGAGCCTCCTTTAATTGATACTCTTATTATACGTGAACACTGTACGATACACAAGTTTTTTACGAACATTTATTCGCCTTTTTTGATTCGTTGAATGAGGGCCCATAATCCGTCCTTCGCGGCTCGCATGCGGATGATATTCCGTTCTTGATGGGGATACGTCCGCTCGATGACCTCTATTCCGTTTGGTGTCTTCACTCCGATATAGACCGTACCGATCGGACGACCCGAATTCGATGTCGGTCCTGCCTCTCCCGTGAAAGAGAGGGCATAGTCGGCATGGGTGGTCTTTGACAATCCGTCCACCATCTCATAGGCAACTTCTTTTGAGACGACTGAGTGCTGTTTAATTGTATCAAGCGAGACCCCTAAATACCTATTTTTTAGCTCATCCGAATAGGTCACGACTCCACCTAGAAAGACGACTGAAGCGCCAGGTGTTGATGTAATCATCGATTGTACCTCGCCGCCGGTCAACGACTCAGCCACAGCGAACGTACGATTCAATCTAGACAATGATTGGACAAGATGTGATGCGATCGTTTCATCGTCAGAGCCGAAGTAGTACGAACCGACCCGTTTCATAATCTCAGTCTTCACTTCTTCAATCATCTGACGCGCGGTCACCTCGTCCGTCGCTCGAGCACTGATCCGAAGTCTTGCCTCTCCCGTCTCGGCATAGGGGGCAACGGTCGGATTCGAGCCGTCCAATAAGTCCTTCACGGCATCGTCGAGAGCGGATTCCCCAATCTCATAAAACCGTAATGACTCTGAGACGAGCGTCGCTCCTGATAGTTTCTGCGGAAACGTCGCCTCGACCAAAGCTTTCATTTCACGTGGCACACCCGGTAAAAGCAACCACGTCGTGTCTCCGGCAATCCACATGCCCGGGGCAAGCCCGACCGGATTTGGTAATACGTCTGCTCCACTGAGCACGTCGGCTTGGCGAGCGTCCCCATCATTCATCAATCGATTTCGTGACACGAGGAATCGTTGAATCGTCTCATACGCTTCCTCATCCCGAACGATCGGACGGTCTAGTAAGTCGGAAAGGACTGTCTTTGTGACATCATCCGCCGTCGGACCGAGTCCACCCGTGACGATGACAAAGTCGGAACGACGACGGGCGATTTCAAACGTCTCTCGCATTCGTACCGCGTTATCCCCGACAACTTGATGATACAAGACCGGCACACCGTACTTCGACAGTTGTTCTGATATGTAACTCGCATTCGTATTGACGATTTCCCCTAAGAGCAACTCGCTTCCTACCGCAATGATTTCGGCTCGTTTCATCTCATTTCCTCCTCAACTTCAAAAAAAAGACGAGCTAGATCAACCAACTCGTCTCTGTCGACTTACATCGACTTCACAATAATCTTATAGTTTTGTGCGAAATATTCGGCACCTGAGTAAATTGTAAGTACGAGCGCCAACCACATCGCCCATTCGCCAAACGGGATCCCGACATAGCTAAAGATCGGGTTACCGAACAGTAAGAAGATGATGGCAAAGAGCTGCACCCACGTCTTCGCTTTTCCAGATTTCCCGGCCGCGACGACAATCCCTTCATCGGCAGCGACGAGGCGTAAGCCTGTAACCGCAAATTCACGTGATAGAATCACGACGACGACCCACGCCGCGACGAGATCCATCTCAACGAGCAACACAAGGGCCGCCGTGACGAGCAGTTTATCTGCGAGCGGGTCCATAAATTTACCAAAGTTCGTGACTAAGTTATGCTTACGGGCCAAATGTCCGTCTAACCAGTCTGTAATGGCCGCAATCGTAAAAATCACACCAGCGATAAATTGGTGCATCGGGATATCAGCGCCTAAAAAAGCGATGTTTCCCCAATCAAAATCAACAGCGAGTAAGACGACGAATACGGGGATCAAGACCACGCGTAGCATCGTCAATCGGTTAGGTAGGTTCATATAGAACGCCTCCTCTTAGAAGGAGAGTCGACTTATTCGGCGTCGACTCTCTTTACAAAAATATTTTGTGTGACCGGAGACTCTTGAAGCTCGAGCTCACGACCGTTGACGACGATTTTCTCAACGCCTGCGATGAGTCCGATTCGAATACGCAATGTGTCCGTCTCGGCATCTTCAATGACAATCGGATTCTGTTTCGACTGGTTCGGATACTCCGGTGCGAGAAAGGCTCCTTCTAACGACGTATCACGAACACCCACGTAAGAGGCAGGTGACTCCTTCACATAAATCTCGGTCGACAGTTTCTCGTTCGTCGCGAGTTCATAAGTGATATCTGCCCCATTCGACTCCTTCACCGCAATCGGACCAGATTCCGCTGGCGGTTCTTCTTCGGTCGGCTCCTCTTCAGTCGGTTCCTCCTCGACCGGTTCATCAGCCGGGACATCCTCATTCTGGTCGACTGTGACACCAGAACTTGGCGGTTCGGCAGGACTTGCATCCTGACCACCGAAGTCGATGCTTCTCACTGCGAAATAAATCGCGGTGATGAGCAAGAAGACCGTGAGAACGAGGAGAACTTTCGGAACCCATCTCGAGACCCGACTTGTCGACTCGGAAGCCTTCGAATACGTTTTCTTCCGAGAGAGTTGAACAGACGGCTGTGCCTCGATGACCGGTAAATCTTTTGCATATGTCTCGTATAATTCATCCACATCTAGGCCGAGCGACTCCGCATACGTCTTAATGAACGCCCGTGCATAAAAAGAGCCAGGGAGATTTTTGTAATCACCTTCCTCGATTGCGATGATATAGCGCTTTTGAATCTTCGTCGTCTGCTGGATTTGGTCGAGCGTCAATCCGCTCTCCTCACGCTTTTGTTTCAAAAAAGTCCCTAGTTCTGTCACAGGGGTCCACACCTTCCATTCACATAATTATTCAAACCATTCTGACTCACGATGCGTTTCTTGTGGGATGATGATCGTCTCATCCGGATTGTTTCTCAATTCAATAATATAATCAAAGTCTTCATACACGCAATCGGTGTTTCGGACGTACAGGTCAGGGTGTTCGATGACTTTCACGGCCGGCAACCGCATGACTTCACGAATGAGCTGGCGATGTCGTTCATCCATCGTTCGGGTAGAGACGGCACCATCGATTATGTATACGTGATCGCCTTCCCGTTCCTCTTCAAATAATGAGGTCCGAACGGTCTGTTTCATCAGTGTCGAGGAAAGAAATAACCATCGTTTGTTCGCACACACACTCGCTGCTACGATGGACTCCGTCTTTCCGACGCGTGGATTTCCACGAACACCGATTAACAAATGGCGTTCTTCCTTCATCAGTTCCGCAACGAAATCGACGAGAATGCCCAAATCTTCACGGACGAAGCGAAACGTTTTTTTGTCATCACTATCATGGTCGATATAACGACCGTGACGGATTGCAATCCGGTCTCGTAACTTCGGACGGCGCAACTTGATGACGGCAATGGCTTCCATCCGCTTTAAAATATGCTCGAGTCGATGCACATGATCGGCGGCAGGTGCTTTGAGCAACATTCCCCGTCGCTGCAAATCGACCCCATTGATGGTGACGATGGAGATTTGAAGCATCCCCATGAGAGATGCGATGTCTCCGAGGATACCCGGTCGATTCTGACACAATTCATATTCGAGATACCACTCTTCGAATTTATGTTCCATCCCCAACCATCCTTTCGAGCGAGTTCGCTACCTTGCCTATTTTAAATTATTTTAGAAGCATTGAAAAGAACAGGTTTATTTACATGAATCGGATCATTGCCAACCGCCGTCGACGCGTATCACCGTGCCCGTCATATACGAGGCGTCCGGTGAACACAAGAAACGGATCGTGTTGGCCACGTCCTCTGCCGCACCGAGACGTCCAAGTGGAATGTCATCGATCACGGATTGTTTCGACTCTTCTACCGTATCATTCATTGGCGTATCAATCCACCCCGGGGTCACCGCATTGACTCGAACATTGAACGGTCCGGCTTCTCGTGCGAACGCCTTGACGAAGCCGAGCTGTGCCGCTTTGACGGTTGAATAAAACACCTCAGCCGCCGCACCGACCTCTCCCCATACACTCGAGACAATCACGATATCCACGTGATGATCGTAAGGCTTCCTTGCAACGACGGACTGGATGAGTCGGATCATTGCCCGAACATGTACATCGTACAGCCGGTCGAGCTCATCCATCGACTGGTCGACGACGAGACCATGGAGCGCATGTCCGGCCACATATACAATTCGGTCGATGTCCAGCATATCCTGCACCCACGACTCAACAGCGTCACGGTCTGTTAGGTCACAAGGGAGAATTTCTGCCGAAAGATTCTCTTCATCTATCAAATGACGGAGTCTTTCACTACCCTCGTTCGCATGCAAAATCAGTTCATCTTCACGAAAAGCGAGCGAGACGGCACGTCCGATGGTACCGCTCGCTCCAACAATCAATGTCTTCATGGTTTTTTGACGATGCATACCGTTCGTTGTTCATGGCGGAACAAGCGCTCGTATGCTTCGTATAGTTCGTCGAGTGTGATGGCATCAATCAAAGTCGGGATTTCAAACAAATTCCCATCATTGAGTGCATATCGAGAGAACTGATTTGCGATGAATTCCGGTGAGTTCAATGCTTTCAAGAACTGTCCTTGCATCATGCGTTTCTTCCGGTCGAGCGTCTCTTGACTCAACTGAAGTGGACGTTCTAACGCCTCCGTCACACGGCCGACAAACGCATCTACTTCCGACGTCTCCATCGACAAGGCGGCAAAGGCAAACGTTTCCTCTGACGTATAGTCAAACGAGAAGGCATCGTCAATCAATCCTTCAGCATAAAGTTCTGTATAAAGAGGAGCTGTCGTGTCGAAGAGCGCATGCATGAGCAATTCTACTGTCAATTCTTGCTTCAGACCTGCTTCCCCAGCTTGTGGTACATCCTTATACCCAATCATGACTTTCGGTACAGAGACGTCCATCTCGATGACCCGTTCTGACAGACGAACCGTGGTCGGCTCATATACTGTCTCACGAGCACTCAATCGTGGTGTCTCAAAAGATTTACCTGCTTGGTTATCTCGAATCAAGGCAAGCATCTCATCCGGTTCGATGTTCCCGACGACGAACAATGCCATGTTGCTCGGATGATAGAACGCTTGATGACAGGTGTACAAGTCTTCCGCCGTGATCTTTGAAATCGATTCGATTGTACCTGCGATATCAATCTTGACGGGATGTGTCTCGTACATCGCCTCAATTAAACCAAAATACAAGCGCCATCCCGGATTGTCTTGATACATTTGAATCTCTTGACCGATGATGCCTTTCTCTTTCTCGACCGACTCTTTCGTAAAATAAGGAGTCTGGACGAAATCAAGTAGCGTTTGTACGTTTTCCGAAATCTTGGACGTGGCACCGAACAAATAAGCCGTCCGTGTGAAGGAAGTGAAAGCGTTCGCTGACGCTCCTTGACGACCGAATTGTTGGAAGACGTCACCATCTTCTTTCTCGAACATCTTATGTTCTAAGAAATGTGCGATACCATCGGGAACCTCGATCCAGTCTTCTAGTTTGAAGCGTCGGTCAATCGATCCATATTTAGTCGTGAACGTCGCGAATGTTTTTTCATATCCAGTCTTTTTCAACAAGTAAACGGAGAGGCCATTGTCGAGAACGTGATGATGTAACGTCTCTCCGACGTTAGGAAAGTCTAATTTCATGCTTCTCCTCCTTTCAAGCAATAAACCGCTTCGAGTTCCATTTCTTTCGCAAGCGCAACGACATGATCTCGTGTCGTGTTTTCAATGATTGCCATCTCTTCGTCTAACGAGAACGGACGAACGTCTGCTCCACTCATCCAAGCAATCAATTGACGTGGACTGTCTCCAAGTTGTCGACGTTGATGGAACAACAACTCTTTCGTCTGTTGCAACGTCTCATCCTCAAACTCGCCCGCTTGTAAAGCGTTCAATTGCTCTTCGATGATCTGTTCGGTTTTTTGCTGGTTCGACGCATCGATGCCGGCATAGACGAACAACTTCCGACTGAGGGAACTATATTGTGAAGCGGCATAGTACGCCAGGCTCTCTTTTTCACGCACGTTCATGAACAGTTTCGAGTGAGGGAATCCTCCGAACAATCCATTCACGACTTGCATACGAATCGCCGCTTCCGTTCTTGGGTCGACATTGAGTGAATAAGCGAGATGGAGCTTGCTTTGTTTAATGTCTTGGTGTTCTTCCAAACGCTTGAACTCTCCTCGACTCGCTTCTGGTAACAGGCGTGGTCGACGTGTCCCAAGGGATTCCAATGGATTGAAAGCCTGTTCGACTTGCTCACGATTGACATCCCCGACAACATAGATGTCCACACGGTCATGTTGAATCATCGATTGATATGCCTCATACAATGATTTCGGTGTGACATGGTCGAGTTGCTCAAGCGTACCGAGTGACGGAATCGCAAGTTCTCCTCCGAGCATTTCTTGTAGACGCTGTTGGGCGAAACGCATTTTGTCATCATAGACCGATTCGATACGCTGACGTTGCAATCGACGTTCCTGCTCGACGATGAGTGGCTGGAACGCCCCATCGTATGCGTTCGGACGAAGGAGAACGTCTTCGAGTAACTCGATTGCCTGACTCAATACGTCTTCTCCGACAAGATGATCGTTGACGACTTCGAGTTGGAATTGGATGACGTGCTCCTTTCCGATCTTAGATGCACCAGCATATAAGTTTGTGTCATACAACTCCTCTAGCGGTGTGTGAAATAACTCAATGGATGGATACGTTGCCGTCGATTTCTCCATAATGAACGGGAGCAATGCCCGATCTGCAACCGTCTCCGCCGATAATGGAGCGGCGAATGACACGAGACAAGTCGTCGTTTTAAATTTTTTGGTCGGATAGACCGAGTAGTGCAATTGATGTTGGAACTGTTCGATTCCTTTCATCTGCCGATCACTCCTTTTTTCGTTTTGGTTGAAACACGGCAGCGCCGCGCGCATATTCTTGATCCGGCACCCCTGCCACGACGTTCGCGTAACGGGCAACCGTAAATAAATAATCACTCAAGCGGTTAAAGTAAGGCAATTGCCGGTCTGCGACTCCGAGAGCCGCTAAGTCACGCTCGACCCGTCGACAGACGGCACGAGCCACATGTAAGCTAGCTGCAGCAACGCTGCCGCCCGGAAGGATGAAGCGCACAAGTTCCGGACAGGACTCCTCCCACTCATCCATCCATCGTTCTAGTTCCGTCACGATCGACAAATCGACCATTTTTGGCGGTGCCTCAGCATACATCAGCTCCGATCCGAGGTCGAACAAGTCGTGCTGAATCTTCGTCAGCTGTATTCGGAGCGTCTCATCCTCTTGATGCGCGATGGCGAGTCCAATCTGACTATTCAACTCATCGAGATGACCCATCGCTTCAATCTGAGGATGGGATTTCTCGACACGACTACCGATTAATGATGTTTCACCCTTGTCGCCCGTTCGTGTATAACGTTTCATTCGACTCCCCCCTTAAAATGCCACAAATGGTGACTCAAGCGAGTCACCATTACGAGTTGTGTGGTTGTTCAAATGGTAAGTAAATCTCGAAGGTGGTTCCGACCCCGAGTGTACTCGATACGCTCACTTTCCCGTGATGGGCATCGACCACATTCTTCACGATCGCGAGTCCGATGCCTGTCCCTGTCTTCGAACCACTGGTCCGGGCTTTATCGGCTTTATAGAATCGCTCGAATACGAACGGCAAATCCTCTTTTGGAATTCCGTGACCTGTATCCGTCAACTGAATCCGTAGCCCGTCCGTCTCTTCTGTGGCCTCAATCCGAATTTCTCCAGAATCGGTATGCGCGATAGCATTGCCAATCAAGTTGGTGAACACTTGCTCGAGACGATCGCCATCCGCCTCGATGAGACGGTGCGGGGCGTCGGTCTGTAAACGAATCTCTTTTTCAGATGCCATCTGATTGAACTTTCGCATGACTCGGGGCAAGAAATCACCGATATCAAACGAAGTGAAATGCATCGTCTCTTTACCCGATTCGATGCGTGCCAAATCCAACAAATCATTGACGAGTCTTGCCAAGCGGAGCGATTCATCATAGATGATGGAGGCGAACTCTTTCGTCGCCTCGTCACTCTCAGTGATGCCATCGATGATTGCCTCTGAATACCCTTGAAGCGTCACGAGCGGTGTCCGGAGTTCATGGCTAATGTTCGCCACAAAATCGGTCCGCATCTTATCGAGTCGATGACTTTCTGACGTATCCCGGATGACAACGACAGCACCCTCGAAATCGTCTTCTCCGACGAGTGGTGTGACTGTCAGTGTATAGTACCGCTCATCCTGTTTCACTTCGATCGTCTTTTCAGACGTCCCCTCCATCACTTCCTCATAAAGAGACAATACGACTTCATGTGGTTGCCCATCTTGAAGTAATGGACTCGCTTGCGGGTTCGTGACAATCACGTTCGCATGACGATCGAGTGTAATGACACCGTCTGCCATCGAACGAAGAATCGACGCAAGTTGCAGCCGTTCCCGGTCAAGGGCATTCACATATTTCGAAAGCTGACTGCTCATTGCGTTGAAAGAAGCAGCGAGCTCGCCAATCTCATCCCGTGTCTTCGTCTCCAAACGCAAATCAAATTGCCCCTCTCCCGTCTTATTGACTGCATCCCGCATCGCTCGGAGCGGTGCTGTGATTCGTGTCGACAAGAAGAAAGCGAAGACGGTCGTAACGATGATGGCCGAAGCGACGGTCCAAAGAATGATGGTCCGTGCTCCCGCGTTCGCACTCGAGATCGCATCGAGCGGTTCGAGCAGGTAGAGCGTATACTGTCCTGTCGATAAGGAGAAGGTCGTCCGATACGCTAGCGCGGCCTGGTCGTCAAAAGATGAGAAATTCCCGATGGCCGTCTCACCGACCGCCTGATAAGTTTCCCAATCCTGTCGTTCAAGTTCCACCATCAAACCATCCACTTGATTTCCAAAATTCGATCGGGTCGTCCCGTTCTCTAAGATATAGTTAGCCCCGTACACTTCGATGATTTGATCAATCGTCTGGGACGTGTCACCTTCATTCAACAAAACCGATTGGACCTGTCCGCCGAGCTTGGCAAGATGGCCTCGTTCCTGGTCGATATGAAAGGAATTAAAAAATTCAAGCATCAACACCGAGACGATGAATAAGATGACACTGACCAAAACGAGAATCGTCAGCCACAGTTTCGTGACGATGCTGTTTCGACGAATCATCATTCACTGGCAGCTTCGAACTTGTACCCGACACCCCATACGGTCGTGATCATATGCGCCGCGTCCGGTGAGACACGATTCAATTTCTCACGAAGACGTTTCACATGCGTATCGACGGTCCGAAGGTCTCCGAAAAATTCGTAGTTCCATACTTCTTTTAACAACTGCTCTCGTGAAAAGACTTTATCTACCTGTTTTGCGAGGAAGAACAATAACTCATATTCTTTTGGTGTGAGGGCGATTTCCTCGCCGTCCACCGTGACGCGGTGTGCATCATTATCGATTGTCAGATGTGGGAAGACGATCAAATCCTTCGACTTCTCACTCGTGTGCATGAACTTCGTCGAACCAGAGCGGCGAAGCAATGCTTTGACGCGGAGCACGACTTCACGCGGACTGAACGGCTTGACGATATAATCATCCGCCCCGACTTCGAACCCTTGGACACGGTCGATTTCTTCACCTTTCGCCGTGAGCATGATGACCGGAGTCGCTTTCGTCTTCCGGAGTTCTGTACATACTTCAACCCCATCCATCTTTGGCATCATCAAATCAAGCAAGATCACGTCGTATTCGTTATCAAGGGCTAGCGCGAGCGCCTCTTCGCCATTGACCGCTTCTTCAATCACATACTGTTCACGTTCTAAGTACATTTTCAAAAGTCGGCGAATTCTCTCCTCGTCGTCGACTACTAAAATCTTCGTTTTTTCAGCCATACCTGAAACCCTCCTAAGACCCATTACGAGTTGTAGCGAATGTTGCACAATTGTGAACATTCCACTCTCTGCCATAACTATACCACTCTATTATTTCGCTTCACAACGATGATTTGATGGACCAAATGAAAAAGAAGTCACAATTGTGACTTCTTTTATGTCAGGCATACGAATGCAGACCGGCAATGACCAGGTTGACGAAGACGAGGTTGAACATGATGATGGCAAATCCACCGACACATAACCAGGCCGCTTTCGTTCCTGTCCAGCCACGCTGAATGCGCATATGCAAGTAGTAAATATAGATCAGCATCGTGATGAGGGCCCAAACTTCTTTCGGGTCCCATCCCCAGAAACGGTTCCAAGCAATCTGTGCCCAAATCATCGCAAAGATCAGACCACCAAGGATAAAGACCGGTAATCCAATCGCGACCGAGCGATAGCTGATTTCATCAGCAAGGTCGAGATCGACTTTTTTTGCAAGGGGTTGGAGCGCTTCAGCGACGCGTTTACGCAAGATGACAAAGCGGAGCAACACATAGATTACAATTCCGCCAATGACCGACCAGATGAGCGTGTTCAACTTGAGTGTATTGATCCAGTTCGGGAGCTCGAGTGACAAGCCACTCGCGCCAGACACGAGTTGTGCCCCTTCTGGGACGAACAAAATCGGCATGAAATATTCATACGTCTCTGCTTGACCGCGGTCGTTCGTGAACTCGACGACACCTCCGGCACCAATCCCCTTGAATAACATCGAGACGATGATGAAGCCGAGCGTGCACATGAGGACAAACATCGTCACTTCGAGCCACGTCCGTGACTTAGACTGTTCTTTCATCGATGTTTCGTTCAATAAGAAAATGAGGCCCGATGCAAAACTAATGGCCAAAATCCCTTGTCCGAGCGCAGCCGTCGTAACGTGAATTTTCAGCCATACACTGTTGAGTGCCGGGATGAGCGGTGCGACCTCACTCGAGAACATTGAGGCGAAGGCGATGACGAGTAACGCCACCGGCATCGCGAACAAGCCGAGTACATCATTTTTATAAATTCCATATACGACGAGGAACCCAAGTACCATCATCATACCGAAGAACGTCGTATATTCGTACAAGTTTGATACCGGCGCATAGCCGACACCTGCCCAGCGCATAAAGAAATATGTCATTTGAGCGACAAAGCCGATGATTGCCAAGATAAAGGCGTATTTCCCATAGGCAACACGGTTGACGTTTCGATCTTTACGCATACCACTGACGGCAATCGTAAAGAGAACCGTCGAGATTGCGTACAGGAAGAACGCGATAAACAGCATTCGGCTGCTCCATTCAATCCATTCCATCAAGATTCCCCTCTTTCATCTGTTGACTCGTTCTCCGACTTCTCTGTGAATCTCGCCTGGTCTTCCCACATCGGTAAGCCAGTTTGTTCTAATAGCGGCGACACTTCACGACGGAGCGAGGACGGGTTTTTATTCGTAAAACCGGCGACAAGCACGCCCTCTTCATGACGACGGATCCAAACGCGACGGTGTGGCCAGTACATGCCCATCGCAATACCGATCATAAAGATCGTGGCACCGACGATCAAAATCGGATAGGTGGAGTCACTCTTCACACGTAAACCACTCGTGCTCGCCATCTCTGTACCTGCAAACTGGACATCGTAGCGGTTCTCTTCATCAGCGACATTCAGACGAATGCCGATTAAATTCGACTCCGTTTCTCCTTCAGGTGATTCAACGTTGAAGAAGAAGGCAGGATTCAGTGCACGTGGTGATTTCGTATTCGGTTGTCCATCTTTCACTTCAAAGTCTGGATACAAATCTTTCAACGTGACGGTGACCCCATCGAGCTCATAAGACTTCTCCGGATTCTCCAAATCAACTTTGAACGGACCATATTCGTCGCCGGTTTCTTTATCTGCCAACATGAACGACATCGATAAGAACTCTGGACGACTTGAATATTGTTCCTGATACACTTCAAATTTATCGAACTTAAACGGGTGGTTGACTTTCGTCGAACCGACATCGACTTGCTCGAGTTGCGGCGATCCGTCCTCGTTCGTTCCCGTCTTTTTGAATAACGTCAACTCTGTCTCATAATTTTTAGGAACGGCTCCTGCTTTTTCAATGGCGGCCGCGAACTTCGCGTCCTCTTCATTGTTCTCAGGGTCGTACATTTCAAGAATGAACTGGTCGTTCCGTAAGTAGTACTCGCCGTCAGTCGCCTCTAGCGACACCGTGTCGCCTTCACGCACCCATTCGAGCGTATCCGTATGGAATGCAGGGAACACTCGCAGCATCGCCCCTAGGAAGAAGATGACAAGTCCGAGGTGGTTGACGTACGGACCCCAACGACCAAACCGGTGTTTCTCTGCTAACAGAGCATCGCCGTCCCGTTTGACGGTATATCGTTTCTTTTTAAGTGCGACTGCGATCTCGTCAATTTGAGCCTCCGTCCCATCACCTTGTCCGAAGAGACGTTGCCCCTTCATAAAACGTTCTGTCCGTCTGACCGGTTGTTTTTTAAGCGCCTTATAGAGCGGAACCCCACGGTCAATCGACACGACGACGAGTGAGAGCGTCAACATGACAATCAGACCGATGTACCACCACGATGTGTATAGGTTATGGAATCCGAGGGCGTAATAAATAGAACCCGGTGTTCCATACTCCTCCATATAATATTGTTCAGGCGGTAATTGTTGTGGGATGTACATCTCTTGAGGAAAGATTGTTCCGATTGCCGAACCGACAATAATCAATGCAATTAACCACAACCCCACTTTGACCGATGCAAAGAAGTTCCACACACGGTCAATGATCGATTTCGGACGACGCTTCGACCGTAAATCAGCGCCTTCGTATTTCATATCTAGCATCTGTGCGTCCCCCGTTCGCTTACAATGACTTCTCGGCTAGCTCCATCAATTTCTCTTTCGTGAGTTCACCTTCATACTTTTCAATTACGTTCCCTTCACCATCGATGACGAATGTGACGGGTAGGTTATAAATGCCATACGCTCCTTCGACTTCGCTCTGGGTATCCATCAAAATCGGATAGTCGAGCCCGACACCGAGGTCGTTGATGAAATTATCGACACGAAGCGGTGTCTCTCCGACGTTCACGGCCCAAAAATCGACACCCATGTCTTGAAGTGTCGCATAGTTTTCTTGTACGACCGGCATCTCTTTCTTACACGGTTCACAGAACGTACCCCAGAAGTTCAAGAGCATCCCTTTCCCTTCGTAGTTATCTCGCTCATACAAGGTCGAACCGTCGAGTGTGACGAGCTTGAAGTTCGGTGCCTCGTCGCCCGCCTCGATGCGTCCATCATTACCCGCTTGGTCGAATGTTTGCATGATCGTAACCGCTCCCGCGAAGAGAACGACCGTCATGATCATCATCCGCCAAAATGACCTCTTTTTCTTTTTTGCGACCGCTTGTTCCATCCGGTCGTCTTTTTGTTGATCTTTTGTCATCGTTTTCACACCATCCTTCAGTTGCTATTGTACTGAAAAAACATTAAAAACGCACATTAACAGACTTTTTTCATTTTTTTGTCACACAATCTACACAATCAAAAAAATCATCCTATTTCAGGACGATTTTTTGTTGTTATTTTTTCTTCTTTTTGCCTCGTGGTTTCGGTGGAACGGTAGGGTTCGCAAGTTCCCGAAGCTTACTGATTTCTTTGTGTGAAAGTTCACGCCAGTCGCCCGTGTTCAGACCGTCGAGCGTCAAGAAACCGAACTGTTCACGCTTCAGTTTGATGACCTCTGAACCAATGGCTTCCACCATCCGACGGATTTGACGATTGTGACCTTCCGAGATGACGATTTCGAGGATGGCTGTGTTCTTCTTCTGGTCTACAGACTTCATCTTCACTTTCGCACTTCCCGTTTTGAATCCGTCATCGAGTTCGACACCAGACTCAAGCTGTTTGATGGCCAAGTAAGATGGGATGTTCTTCACTTTTGCCACATAGCGCTTTTGAATTTTATATTTCGGGTGTGTCATCATGTTCGAGAACTCACCATCGTTCGTCAAGATGATGAGACCCGTCGTGTTGTAGTCAAGACGACCGACCGGGAATACACGTGCTCCTGGTGGGACGAGGTCTGTGATGACTTTACGTCCTTTGTCGTCATCGACCGTCGATACGTAGCCACTCGGTTTATAAAGCAAATAGTAGACGTGCTCTTCTTGTTCGATTTTGACGCCATCGACTTCAATCTCTGACTTCGGTCCAACTTTCGTCCCGAGTTCACGGACGACTTTTCCGTTCACGCGGACGCGACCATCCAAAATCATTTCTTCCGCTTTCCGACGCGAGGCGACCCCCGCTTGTGCGATTACTTTTTGCAAACGTTCCATATGATTAATCCTTCTCCAATCTCTCTTCTTGCTTCGGTGATTCCTGACCGAAGAACAAATCGCCTTCGTCTGTCAGTTCATCCTCAAATGTTAATGGTGGCAATTCTTCGAGCGAGTTGAACCCGAAATGGTCGAGGAAGTGCTCTGTCGTACGATACAGCTTGGCACGACCAATCGTCTTCGCACGACCAGCCGATTCGATCAATCCTTTCGATAACAACGTATGGATGACCCGTTCGACTTTGACTCCGCGAATCTCTTCGATATCCGCTCGTGTGACCGGCTGTTTGTAGGCGATGATAACTAGCGTCTCCATCGCTGCACGTGAGAGCGCCTGCTCAGCCATCGTCCCGACATATTTTTGAATGTACGGAGAGACGTCCGGAACGGTCACGAGCTTGTAGACACCTGCCGATTCCATGAGCTGAAACGGTCGATTCGATGACTTGAACGATGTCTCTAGCTTACTGAGCTGTTCTCGTGCCGCAGCTTCTGAGATATCGAGCGTCTCGGCAAGCGCTCGTACTTCCATCCCTTCATCACCGACGACGAACAGCAATCCTTCAATAATCGTCTCATAAGACAGCAACCGCTTCATCCCCTTTCTTTGATGATTCAATGAATGAGATTTGAATATCTTGGTCGAGTTGTTTTGTTACGACGACCCGTAGCTTGATCAGCTCAAGAAGCGCCATAAACGTTACCACGAGATCCGAGACGTTCGGTTGCTCGACAAAAAAGGAGAAAAATGACGTTTGTCTCGTCGACGATACGTGTTCATGAAGACGGGTCATCTGCTCTTCAAGCGTACGCTCTTCCCGCTTGATCGTCTTTTTGCGTCGTTCTTTCCAACGTTTCCGTTCAATCATCTTCGAATAGGCGTGGAGAAGATCCGAGAAGTTGAGTGGTCCGTCATACTTAGACACCTCTTCAGACATATAAGTCGTCAAATCTTCACCCGGTCGCGTATACAATTCAAGCCGGTGTTCTTCTTGTTCACGCATGAAGACGACCGCTTCTTTATATGCTTTGTATTCAATCAATTGACGAATGAGACCTTCACGCGTCGGTTCCTCACTGAAGTCTGGAACCTCTTCATCCTCGACCGAAACTGGCGGTAACAATTGTTTGCTCTTCAATTGGAGCAACGTCGCCGCCATGACCAAGTATTCACTGGCCACATCGAGTTCAAATTTTTGCATCGTGCGAATATAGCCGACATACTGGTCAGTGACTTCTGCCACGGAAATGTCGACGATATCAATCTCCATTTTTCCAATCAAATGGAGCAACAGGTCGAGTGGACCTTCGAACGTATCAATTTTAACGTTATAGGCTTCCATAGAGACACCTGCCATTTTACATTTTTGCGCTTTAGTATAACATGTTTTATAACACCGTGGACACGAAAGGAGAAAATTGATTCATGACCCCTTTTATTCATTATACGTTGCTTTTTGAATGTCATGCCGATTATTTCGAATGTCATGAGGTATTAGAAGAGGCGTGGCAGGCAGACGGACGCCGTCACCACGGCTATGCAGCGCTCATCCAATATGCTGTCATCCACTATCACCTCCGGCGCGACAATTTGGTCGGCGCAAAAAAGAGCTTGCGACTCTTACGTCGAAAGATTGACATCGCTTCTCCCTATTTGAATGAACTCGGTCTAGATGTCGACTCCTTCATCGCACAACTCGAGGAATGGCCGCTTCGCGCGACGATTCCATTGCAATCAGATGTCCGTGAGACGGTCGAATCCCTAAAATCGACGTTTCCATCGACGGACCTGGCGTTCGAGGAACTCGTTCATAAACATCTACACCGTGACCGGAGCGAAGTGATTATGGAACGGAAATCTGCCCTTCTCGAACGTCAACGAGCGAGGAATTCCGCTAGCCATTCCTGAACCACATGCAAAACCCCCGCAGTCACAGGGTCGTGATTGCAGGGGTTTTTATCGTCAGACGACTAATTGATTCCATTTATCCAATAAATCGCCCGTCTTGCCTGTACCGGTTAGCGTCAAATCAAGTGGAAGGACGTTTCTTACCTCGTCTAGAAGCTCGTAAGAACGTTTCTCGCCACGGAATGATGGCGACAAGGCGATATGGTCGATGACCATTGTCGTTTCTTGTTGCTCCATACCAATGATACCAACGAAGTCTTCACCGACTTTCCACAAATAGAGGAACTTCGACTCCTCCTCGTCATACGATCGGACGAGTTCAAGCAAGCTTAGCGGAGATTTGTCACTGCATGAGAATGCGAGTAGACCCATCGCCGTCTTTTCATAAGAACGTTTATATTTGACCAGCATCGCTGGGTTCACCACCTTTTGTCATTCAAGTTTCACGACGTGAACACGTGAGAGACATGGTTCATTGTGCCATACCCTTCAGGCAAAAATCAATTCTCGTCCCAAACCTTCACTTCTGCCATCTTCGTACCTTGACGAAGTTTGACGGCATGCTCAAGACCAGATGTCACTTTACCGAATACCGTATGGACACCATCCAAATGCGGTTGTGGCTCATGGACGATGAAGAACTGTGAAGACCCTGTGTCACGACCTGCGTGGGCCATTGAGAGTGAACCCGCTTCGTGTTTGTGTGGGAACGATGTCGATGTCTCACAAGGAATCGTATAGCCTGCGCCACCCATTCCAGTTCCTTGTGGGCAACCACCTTGGCTGACGAAACCAGGGATGACACGGTGGAACGTCAATCCGTTGTAAAACCCGCTGTTCGCAAGTTTTTCGAAGTTTTCAACCGTGATCGGTGCTTCACCGTGGAATAAATCAAATTCAATCATTTCGCCATTCTCAAGTTTCATAGAACCTTTTTTCATGTTTCAAGCAACCCCTTTTTCATAATATGTATCCTGCTGTTTGACACTCACATTACCCATCTTATCAAAAAAACACGTCTGTCTCCACTTTTTTGTGGAAACAGACGTTCTGCCTTATTGAATCACCGCGTGAACGAGTGGACGTGCCTCTGGTTTCGTTGCACCGATCGTATACGCATGGTCTAAACGCTCGATGGCTGAAGACATGTCTTCGATGTTCGAACGGAGTACCGCGATCACATCGCCTACCTCGACACGGTCGCCGACTTTCTTCTCAAGCGTGATGCCTGCCGCAAAGTCGATTTTGTCTTCTTTTGTCGCGCGTCCTGCACCGAGAAGCATCGCCGCAACACCTACTTCGTCTGCGATGATCGACTCGACATAACCAGCTTCTTTTGCGACGAATGTCGTCTCATATGAAGCTTGTGGTAATTTCGTCACATCATCGACGAGTGATGCGTCGCCACCTTGTGCTTCGACGAACTTGCGGAACACCTCGAGGGCGTGTCCATCTGCAATGCGCTTCTCAAGGTCGGCATATGCTTCTTCAAACGTTGGATAGAATTCACCGAGGACAGCCATATGTCCAGCGATCGTGAGAGCGATTGTTTTCAAATCTTCGACTTCTTTACCTGAGAGGACTTCAATCGCTTCTTTCACTTCGTTCGCGTTCCCGATTTCAAAGCCGAGCGGTTGGTCCATGTCTGTGATGACCGCGACCGTCTTACGTCCGACGTTTTTCCCGATTGCGACCATTTCTTCCGCGAGGGCTTTCGCATCATCAAACGATTTCATGAACGCGCCAGAACCTGTCTTGACGTCAAGAACGATACTGTCCGCGCCTGCTGCAATCTTCTTCGACATGATTGAACTTGCGATGAGCGGGATCGATTCGACCGTAGCCGTAACGTCGCGGAGCGCATACAAGCGCTTATCGGCAGGCGTCAAGTTCCCTGTCTGACCGATGATCGACATTTTGATATCATTTACTTGTTTCGTGAATTGTTCTTCCGTCAATTCAACGTTGAACCCCGGGAATGATTCGAGCTTATCAATCGTACCACCCGTGTGACCGAGACCACGACCGCTCATCTTCGCAACGGGGATGCCGATTGAAGCAACGAGTGGTGCCACGATCAAGCTGATTTTGTCCCCGACGCCGCCCGTCGAGTGCTTGTCAACTTTTTTCCCTTCGATGTTGGAAAGGTCAATCGTATCACCAGACTTCACCATTTCCATTGTCAATGCAGCCGTCTCGTTTTCAGTCATCCCATTGAAGTAGATGGCCATCGATAAGGCTGACATCTGATAGTCAGGGATTGATTCGTTCGTGAAACCTTCGACAACGAAGCGAATCTCCTCTTCGTTCAATTCTCCACCGTTACGTTTCTTTAAAATCAAATCGACCATACGCATAACTGTCGTCCTCCTAAAATTAAGTTACTTACATGCTTTTAATCGTGCCACGTACGAGAGAGAGGAAGTCTTGACGAACGCGCTCTGTCGTTTCGATGACTTCTTCATGGTTGAGTGGTTGATCTAAGATGCCTGCTGCCATGTTCGAGACACACGAGATCCCGAGGACACGCATATCCGAATGACGCGCGACAATGACTTCTGGAACGGTCGACATACCGACGACGTCGCCACCGAGAAGACGGGCCATTTTGACTTCAGCTGGTGTTTCGTACGTAGGACCTGTGTTACCGAAGTAAACCCCTTTTTGTACAGAAAGTCCAAGGTCTGAAGCGACACGTTCTGTCAATTTCACGAGCTCTTTATCGTACGCTTCTGACATGTCAGGGAAACGAGTCCCGAATTCACTCGCATTCTTCCCGATGAGCGGGCTCGTACCAAAGAAGTTGATATGATCTGTGATGATCATCAAGTCGCCTGGGTTGAATGACTCGTTACATGCTCCTGCCGCGTTTGTGACGATAAGAGTCTCGACACCGATCAATTTGAGGACACGAACCGGGAACGTCACTTGTTCCATCGAGTATCCTTCATAGAAGTGGAACCGTCCTTGCATGGCGACGACTCGTTTTCCTTCAAGTTCACCGAACACGAGTTGACCCGCATGTCCTTCGACAGTCGATACCGGGAAGTGTGGAATCTCCTCATAAGGAATCGCTACCGGGTTCTCAATCTCGTCCGCGAGGACTCCAAGTCCCGACCCTAGAATGAGTCCGATTTCTGGTGTACTGCCCATACGCTCCTGCAAAAACGCTTTTGTTTCGTTCCAATTTACCATGAATATTGCCTCCTCAAATTTCGTTTAAGAAACTCTTTCCGTTTGATGGTGCCGCAACGTTAAAGTTGTCAGCGACGGTCGCACCGATATCTGCGAACGTACCACGAATGCCTAAATCAACCGCTTTCGCTCCGTTGTGATGAACGATGAGCGGAACGTATTCACGCGTGTGATCTGTACCGGCATGAACAGGGTCATTTCCGTGGTCAGCCGTGATGATGAGCAAGTCATCTTCACGAAGGCGCTCCATCACTTCCGGTAAGCGAGCGTCATACTCTTCAAGCGCGACCGCATAGCCTTCCGGGTCACGACGATGACCGAATAATGCGTCGAAGTCAACTAAATTCAAGAAGCAGAGCCCTTCGAAGTCTTCCTCGAGCGACTCGACCAATTTGTCCATGCCATCCATGTTCGATTTCGTGCGGACCGCTTTTGTCACACCTTCACCATCGTAAATATCGCTGATTTTCCCTAATGCGATGACGTCTTTCCCAGCTTCCTCGAGCGTGTTCATGACGGTCTTGCCGAATGGTTTCAAGGCGTAATCGTGACGGTTTGCCGTACGGACCCATGCTCCTGGTGTCCCGATGAACGGACGAGCGATGATTCGTCCGAGCATGTATGGATCTTCGCGTGTGATTTCACGAGCGTATTCGCAGATTCGGTACAACTCATCAACCGGCACGATGTCCTCGTGTGCTGCGATTTGAAGGACTGAGTCGGCTGATGTATAGACAATCAGAGCGCCAGTCTCGACATGCTCTTCACCGAGTTCGTCCAAAATTTCTGTTCCTGACGCCGGTTTGTTTCCGATGATTTTACGTCCGCTGAACTCTTCGAGGCGGTGAATCAAGTCATCAGGGAACTCCTCGAATACACGGAATGGTGTATCGATATGAAGACCCATGATTTCCCAATGTCCTGTCATCGTATCCTTACCAGCTGAGATTTCTTCCATGCGACCATACGCACTCGGTGCATCCGATGCATCGATGCCTTGAATCGGCTTGATGTTCGAAAGTCCAAGTTTACCCATGTTCGGCATGTTCAATCCGTTATGTTCACGCGCGATATGCCCGAGCGTGTCGGCCCCTTTGTCACCGAACTGTTCAGCATCTGGTGCTTCACCGATACCGACCGAGTCCATGACGACTAAGAAAATACGTTTAAACTTCTTCACAAAAAATTCCTCCTTTTCGGTGTCTAGGCACGAGGGTGATGCTTACGATACACATCATGCAATCGTGATTTGTTGACGTGTGTATACACTTGCGTCGTCGCTAAATCCGCATGACCGAGCATCTGTTGAATGGCGCGTAAATCCGCACCGTTCTCGAGAAGGTGTGTCGCAAAAGAATGACGGAGTACGTGCGGTGTGATTTCTTTGTCAATTCCAGCAAGTTTGGCTCGTCGTTTGATCATCTTCCAAAATCCTTGGCGACTGAGCCGTCCTCCTCTGCCGTTTAAAAAGAGCGCTTCGGTCTCTCTGCCGCCAAGTCCGTTACGAGCTTGTTGGATGTAACGCTCGACAAAACTTTGGGCAACCGAGGATACCGGAATGATTCGTGCGCGCTCGCCTTTCCCTTCACATTGTAGATACCCCAATTCGAACTGCAAATCATCCAAATCCAAACCTAAAAGTTCACTGACCCGCATCCCTGTCCCGTAAAGCAATTCAAGCATGGCTCGGTCTCGTAACGAGAGCGGGTCCGACGTCGGGACGCTGTCCAACAGACGTTCAACTTCCGCTTGTGACCATGTATCCGGAAGTTGCTTTTCTGCTTTTGGAGATTCTAGGTAAAGAGACGGATCGGTCGTCGTGACTCCGGTCATTTTGAGATGATGATGAAACATCCGAATCGAACTGACAGCTCGTCTTAATGAGGACGAAGCTCGCCCCGCCTGTGACAGTTCTTCGATATGTTTGACGATATGCGAACGTGTCACTTCATTCCACTCTTCTACCCCAAGTTGGGTCAAGGTCGATGCGTACTGCGTCAAATCGCTCGCATACGCCTGTCTCGTATTCGCGGACATCCGCTTTTCAACTGTCATGTATTGAAGAAATGACTCGATATGCGAACGCATCATACCCTCCTCCTTCCTTGTTTCACCTGAATACGCTTACAGCATATCACTTATGTAAACTGTTGTGAAGATGTCTGACCTCATTTTTTATTCACTTTTTTGTGAACGTTTACGTGATAAAAATACATCTCAGAATTCTTATTTTTCTGGCATCTTCAAATGAGAAACGTTATACTACAAATAACTTATTAAAATATTTTAAAAAGTTGATAGGAGTTGAATCGTGATGAAAGATCTGCAACACGAATTACTAGTCGACATCCGAAAGCAAATTGCCCTACACAATGTTTCGACAATTTCCGAGTTGAGTAAGGCCACACACGTTTCATTCCCTACCGTTAAGAAGATGATTGATGACATGATTGAACACGGTGAAGTCATCGAACACGGTCAACTTGCCCCAAAAGGAGGAAGACCCGCAAAAAGTTATAAATACAATCCAACATTCCGATGTTGCCTGACCCTATATATCGAAGCGAGCGAGATTCACTATCGCTTGATTGACTGTCAAACTCAGAATGTTGAAGAAGGTGTAACTCTAGTCTCAGGCACGCATTTAGAGACGTTAGGCAAACTCGTCGATACATTCGATGAGCACACAATAAAAATCGGTGCCATCTCTGTCGGCGTCGCCGCTGCAGTCGATACGGGTCGAATTGTTTTCGCCCCAGAATATCCATCACTGGCGCATTTAGATTTGAAGAACTGGTTGATGGAACGAACTGGACTTCCGGTCGTCATTGAAAATGATATGAATGCCGCCGTCTATGGATTTTCCATACGAGATGAGACCACAACACATCAGTCCATCGTCTATCTCGGCCTCGGAAAGAATGGTCCAGGTGCTGGTATCTTGCTCGATGGACATGTCGCTCGCGGACAATCCGGGTTTAGTGGTGAAGTTTCATTTCTTCCGCTTTATGATGATGCAACTTTCTTTGACCGCATAAAAAACAAGCCTTATGGACCACATGTTCTGAAAAAAGAAGAAATCGATGCATTAGGACGGCTCGTCGCTACATTTGCTGCGACACTAAACCCACACACATTCATCTTTTCAGACGTCGACCTCATTACTGACGATCTGTCTCACATCGACCGCGTATGCGAACGATATCTTCCCTCTCGTCACCTTCCTCGTCTACGGATTGGGGAATGGGAAGAGGATTACTTTTCCGGACTGGCTCGCCTCGGCATTGAATTGATGCTCGAAACGATTCCGCGAGGTGACGTATGACGATTGTTTTGTTGGCCGTGATCTATCTCGCATTTATCAGCCTTGGTCTTCCGGATGCCCTCATCGGTGTCGGGTGGCCACTTATGCATCAAGAATTCTCCGCACCCGTATCGATGGTCGGATGGATTTTTATGACGATTGCTGGTGGAACGATTCTTTCGAGTCTACTGAGCGGTAAACTATTGAAACATTTTGACACGAAACAAGTCACGTTCGGTTCGACATTACTCACAGCGCTCTGTCTGTTCGGATTCTACTCTGCTCCTTCAATCGGTTGGCTATTCGTATTCGCCATCCCGCTCGGTCTAGGTGCCGGTGCCGTCGATGCCGCTCTGAATCATTACGTTGCCGAACATTACGAAGCACATCATATGAACTGGCTACACTGCTTTTGGGGAATCGGCGCGACCGGGGGACCACTCGTCATGGCGGGTGTATTAACAGAGGATGGATGGCGTGACGGCTATTTGATTATCGCCGCCGTTCAGTTCAGTTTAGCTCTCGTATTGTGGTTGTCTTTCCCACTTTGGAAACAGAAAGAGGATTCCACTGCACATCCTCAAGAAACAGCCGTCACGACACTCGATCGCAAGCTACCGACCGGGGTGTCCTATGCATTGGCCACATTTCTACTTTACTGCGGGGTCGAAGCGTTGATTGGGTTATGGACGAGCAGTTATCTTGTGCAGATGAAACAGTTTTCCATTGCGACGGCTGCGGCATGGGTGTCCATCTACTACGGTAGTATCACAATTGGACGGTTTGTGAGCGGATTCCTCTCGTTCCGTTTCACGAACAAACAGATGATCCGGATGGGACAAATACTCGCCCTTGTCGGAAGCATCCTCTTCTTCATCCCAATCTCCGCGACGATGCTCGTCGGCTTGATGCTGATTGGCTTCGGATTGGCTCCGATTTATCCAAGTATGCTTCACGATACGCCGAATCGGTTTGGCTCGGCACAATCGAAACGTTTGATGGGGTTTCAAATGGCATTCGCCTACTCAGGGAGTACGTTTCTCCCCCCGTTATTCGGATTAATCGTGTCTATGACGTCACTCCGTTTTTTACCGTTTGTGGTCATCCTAATCATGACCGGGATGCTCTTCAATACAGAACGGTTGAATCAAATGATTAGACGAACATCAGAGGAGGATTCTATATGAGAATTGAACATGTCGCCCTTTGGGTAAACGACATCGAAAACATGCGCAGGTTTTACGAAGTCTATTTTGATGCACAGTCAAATGATAAATATGAAAACGAGAAGAAACAGTTTGAATCGTACTTTTTAACGTTTCGAGGTTCACGTTGCCGACTCGAACTGATGAGACGACCTCACCTTAAAGAACATCCGAAAGAATCGGCCGGGTATGCACATCTCGCCTTTTCACTCGGAAGTAAACACGCGGTAGATGCCTTGACGGAACGCTTTCAACTTGATGGATACACACACGTTGACGGTCCACGGACGACCGGTGATGGTTATTACGAAAGCGTCATCCTTGATCCGGAAGGCAACATCATCGAATTGACAATCTAAACAGAAGGAGACAACACACATGATCCAGGCAATTTTACTTGATTTAGACGGAACGCTGTTAAATGACGAGAAAATCATCACGGAACAGACGAAGCGCACGCTACTTGCATTGCAAGAGCAAGGTGTCAAAGTGGTGCTTGCGTCAGGACGTCCAAAGCGAGGGATGATTCGCTATGCACAAGAGTTGAAATTGAACGAGTTCGGCGGGTTGATTGTCTCTTCTAATGGAGCATGTGTCACGGACGCTTCTACAGGCGACACGCTTTTTGAACAAGCAATGCAAATCGAGGATGTTCGCTCAATCTTAAAGCACTTAGAGCACTACGAGGTCATCCCAATGATTAACGATGATACGTATATGTATGTGCGCGACGTTTTCGAGGGACAACTTGAAGTGAATGGAAAATTGATTAACATCATCGAATATGAATCGAGAGGCGGTCAGTTCCAATTGCGAGAAGAACCGAACTTAATCGAGATTATCGACTTCCCCGTCCATAAGATTCTCGTTGCTGGCGAGCCTTCATACTTACGAGAGAATGCAACTGCATTAGCTGGCCCTTTCACAGGTCGGGTCACGAGTATGTTCACAGCGGCGATGTATTATGAATTCACCGATTTCGGCATTGATAAGGCGAAGGCGCTGCGTCACGTCTTCGAGGAGTTGTGTATCGATCGTGACCACGTCATCGCTTTCGGAGATGGTCATAACGACCGTTCAATCATTGAATACGCAGGAATTGGGATTGCCATGGGAAATGCCGTCGATGCATTGATCGACATTGCGAGTGAGGTCACGACATCAAACAACGACGATGGGATCTCGAAGATTCTTGAGCGATATATCACACATTGAAAAAGGACAGATGACCTGTTGGGGTCGTCTGTCCTTTCTGCATTAACCGTTGATGACTGCTTTATGACCTTCGAGTGTGACGCCTTTTGCTTGGCATACTTTACAGATACCGTGAAACGTCAAGCGATGGTCTTTAATCAAAAATTCGTATTTACTCTCGACTTTTTTCTCAACATCGACGAGCAAGTCTTCCATGATTTCCTCGACCGAGCCGCATTCGACACAGACGAGATGGTGGTGCGAATGGTTCGCCCCTTCTGGACGTAAGTCAAAGCGTGCAACTCCGTCACCGAAGTTGACTTTATCGACCACGCCGAGCTCTGTCAATAATTCTAATGTGCGATAAACCGTTGCGAGTCCAATTTCTGGTGCGATGCTTTTCACGAGCATGAAGACGTTCTCCGCACTTAAATGGTCACTCTCATTCTCAAGTAAGATACGTACCGTCGATTCACGTTGTGGTGTTAATTTATATCCTTTGGCGCTCAATTGCTGTTTAATTCGTTCAATTCGCGTTTCCATAAGGCGCCCCCTCTTTACATAGTTCACTACTCAAAGCATACCGAAGTTTTACTCAATTTTCAATTTAAAATCATTACTATGTAAGTTTATCATATAAGTACCTAGATTAGAATTATTTCAATCTAGACAATTGCCACCATTGGATTGCCATAATTGTCTTGGCGTCGGTAATGATGCCTCGGTCCAGTAAATCGACGGCTTCATCAAATGAGTATCGTTTCACATTTAAAAATTCATCTTCGTCTAAATTCATCTCACCGGCAGATAACCCTTTTGCGACATATACATCGACCCGCTCACTGCAGAACCCGGGTGCCCCGTAGAAAGAAAAAATCTTTTCAAGCGATTCCGCCGTGTAGCCCGTCTCCTCTTCGAGCTCGCGCTCGGCACTCGCCATCGGCTCTTCCCCTTTTTCCAACTTACCGGCTGGAATCTCAAGCGACATCGATTCAAACGCTTTTCGGTACTGCTCCACCATGACGATGTTGTCCGATTCATCAATGACGAGTACAGCGACGGCTCCGTTATGATAGACGAGTTCACGTACAGACGTGTTTCCGTTCGGAAGGGAAACGACATGCTTTTCCACATCGAAGATTTTGCCTTGATAAATGACTTCCCGCTCAATCGTTTTTTCTTCCATATGATTACTCCTCACTTTTCGATATACTCTGATTATGAGTCAAACCTACATTTCGAACAAGGAGGAATCCAAATGAGTGAACTCGGACTCGGAACGATGACGATTTTGAAACATGGGGAGAAAGAGGCAAAGAATATCCTGGAAACGGCCATTCAATCGGGGATTCGCCATATCGATACGGCAGACGTCTATGAACGACAAGCTGTCGAGCGTGTGATTGGGGAAACGTTGGGTCAAGAGCGACAACACTTATTTTTGGCGAGTAAAGGTGGCAACGAATTGACTGAGGAGGGCATGCGTTGGAATCCTGATCCGTTCTATTTAGAGGAAGCATTGCACGGATCGCTCGAGCGATTGAAAACCGATTATCTGGATTTATATTATATACATGGCGGCACGCTCGAGGATGACCTCGACGCAACGATTGAATGGGCACAAAAACAAAAACGAGATGGTCTAATCCGACAAATCGGACTCTCGTCGATTCGTCCGAACGTCATCAACCATTGGGTCAAATCCGGTGCCCTCGATGTTCTCATGACACCGTATTCCCTACTCGACCGCCGGGCAGAGACGCTCAACATTTCAATCCCCATCGTCGGTCGAGGGGTTCTTGCCAAAGGCCTATTAACGGATGAATGGGAGACTCGTCTCGGAGATAAGGGATTTGAGACGTGGCGAAAAGAGGAACTCGCAAGTGAATTGGCGATGATGCCGACGCCGATTCAAGCCTATGCACTCGAAGCCGCAAGACGGTTCTGTGACGTCGTCTTACCAGGCGCCTCTTCAGTCAAGCAATTGAACGAAACGATTCGTGCATTTGAGACCAAAACCGATGATGAAGTGCTTGATCGCTTACTCGCTCGTTTACCGGTTCACCCATACACAAAACACGTGACCTGATCCGCTCAGGTCACGTGTTTTTCGTTGCGTGCTTGAATCTGTTCGATCGCCCAATCCGCCCATCCGGCATAGTTCTCCATCATTCGGATCGCATACTCGCTCGTCAGCAAATAGCCAAGTGTATCCTCGTCCGATTGATGTTCTTCTTGAAACATTCGAATCTGTTGTGCGACCTGCTCATGGTGTGCCTTTGTCTCTTCGATATATCGGACCGCTTCTTCAACCGGCAACAATTGAAGCAGACTGACACGCAGGAGGTTTTCATCCTTCATTTTCGGTTGGAACGACGTTGGTTGACGTAACCAATTGATTAACTCTTCTCGTCCTCGATCCGTGATGGAGTATATTTTTTTGTCTGGCAACTCTTGTTGAGAGACATGTTCCGCCGAAACGAGTGCCTCTTCTTCCATCTTTAACAGTTCCCGATAAATCTGTGTATGATGGGCGTTCCAAAAATGAATCATCTGCGCCTTGAACGTCGCGTTCAAGGCGTACCCGGTCGCAGGCTGATGGGTCAATAACCCGAGCAATGCGTGACGTAACGCCATATCCATCACCTTTTCCTTCTCATGCTATTTTTATTAGTGTATCACATTCTCAAACGGTTTCGAGAATGCCAATCTGTTGACGACCCGTTAAAAACCCGACAAAATAGATAGAAGAAAGGAGAGTTGTCTATGCAACCGATTCATTCATCACAACAATTTGACGAAGCCACAAAAGATCATGGAATGGTGGTCTTCACTACATCATGGTGCCCAGACTGTAAACGTCTGGACATGTATGTCGATGAGCTCGTCAAGGACTATCCACAATTTAACTGGCACGTCGTCGACCGCGACGAACTCCCAGAGCTATCTGATGCACAAGAAGTTCGCGGCATCCCTTCACTTCTATACTATAAAGACGGGGTAAAACAAGAACACCTCCACTCGGCAAACGCCAAGACGGAGATGCAAATTCGTTCATTCCTCGATACGATTCAAGCATGACCTGAATCCTGCAGCCCAATCGACTGCAGGATTTTTTTGTACACGCCTCTGTCATCCTCAATTATACTGTAAGAAATAACCAAATGAGAAAGGGGAATGAACATGATGCTTACACGCCTCTTCACTCCACTCTGTTTCACCATGTTGATGTTGGTCGGCTGCATACAACCATCCACGTCACCATCCATGCAGTCTGATGACGAGACGGCTATCATAAAAAGTGCTGTTACCTATCTACAAAATAAGAATTGGCTACCAACCGATGAAAACGGGAAACGGGCTACGATTCAATCCATTACAGTCGATGATCGTTATGACTTAGTTGATGATCGTTTTGAAGGAACACGTGCCTGGATCGTCACGTTCCCCCCTGATTCACAGCGTACGGTCGAGATTCCACAAGTACTCGTTGAATCGGAATCGAACGACGTGATTGGTCATCTTTTAAGCGAATAACGTGAACCTCCGACTACTTGTAATGCCGAACATACCGCGAGTCAATCCACCGCTTCATATAATATGGAATCCGACCATGCCATGTAAACTTTCCATATGTTAGCAAGGCGCGCCCTGGTGTCGTCAGTAAGATATTCATCGATTGACGTCTCCGAAATGGTCGACTTGTTTCCTCTAATAACCGTTTGCCGACATAGCGCCCTGACCTAACAGCATCGACGCCTCCATTTAAGGAGGATGCCATATCTCCTGTTACATATATATTTGTAAAATGATGATGACGTAAATATTTGTCTACCTCTATAAAACTCTCAGGTTTTGCAAGCCCTGATTCAGTCCACCATTCCACGGGAACAACCCCCGTCGCATCCAATAAAAGCCCTTCCGATGCGTCTGCATGAAACGCCTGTTTGACGACCATGACCCCTGTTCTGACCAACAATCGCTCGATGTGCTTTCTAGTATGGACCGAGACGTCTGGTAATATCTCTTTTGCATACAGTGTCACATCTTTTGTGCGAGCACACGTGAACGCCAATTCTACGCCGGCCTTCCCGCCTCCGACGATGGTCACTTGTGAACTCGATTCGATTTGGTCGAGTAAAGCTTGTGACATCGGTTTAAGTGGCGTGCCGATTCCCCGACTTTTCGCACCGGTGGCTAAAACGAGTTGATCGTATTCAAACATTCCGTTTTCTGTTTGAACCGTCTGCTGAATCGGGTCAATCGAGAGCACCCGCTTTGCGACCGGCTCTAGTTGAGGTGATCGGACCGTAGCTGAATCCATGAGCCCGGCAATCACTTGTGGAAACGCACCTGTATAAATCGTCTGGCAGTCTCCAATGAAGCGAACATCATAATGTTTGCATATCTCCTCAATACGATCGAGAATTTCTAGCTGTCCGTGTCCAAGTCCGGCCAACACCAACTTCGGTTTCATCGCAAAATCCTCCGCGCCTCAATGAATCGTTGTGTGATCGTCATGACTTCAAGCAATAAAAAGATAAGAGCAATCCCGCCGACCCAGTTTGGGAAGAGAATCATCAACGTGAACAAAATGAAGCACTCTGTTCGCTCGATAATTCCTGGCTGATAGTAAAACGTCTTCTCTGAGCGCTTTGAACTACTCGCACCGACAGCTAGGAACAGTGTCATGGCGATCACAAATGAAGCAATCAGAATGAGAAAAATAGGCATATATTCCGGGTAACGAAGGGCAAGGGCAATCACGACCGACAATTCGACGAATCGGTCCAGGACGAGGTCAAGCACCGTTCCAAACCCACTCGTTTTCGATTTTCGAGCCATCGTCCCATCTAAAACATCAAACAAGCCAGATAGCCACAGTAAGATGACGGCAGTCCAGTGCATGTCATTATAGATAAAGATTCCGGTCGAGATTCCGATGATTCCTCCAAGTACGGTCACTTCGTTCGGCGTGAAATTCCATTTGAGCAACCGATTCGCTCCACGTTCGATGACCGGTTGAACGTATCGACTTCCGTACGTATCGAGCATACTATTCCTCCTTTCGTTTAATTCGATAGATCATTCCAGTTTGGTACGATTCACGCGTCGGTAACATGACGGATCGTCCATCCTTGAACTGATATTCCCCGAAACATTGACCGAATCGATAAATTTTCTTCATCAACTGAACCGACACACCAGTCGCTTCGGATACCTCCACTTCAGACAACGGTCGCAGTTCTCCATCGAGCATGACAAAGTCACCGAATCCAGGGGCCGTATCGTATAACTCCGCAACCGTCCCCGTACGTGTCACCTTGCCTTCATCAATCAGCGTCACCTGGTCTGCCATGAGCATCGCTTCTTCCCGATCATGAGTGACCAATACCGCCGTCAAGTTGAGTTCTTTCACTAAGTCCCGGATAAAACGCTGCAAGTCGAGCTTGAGTTTGGGATCAAGGTTTGTAAAGGGTTCATCTAATAACAGTAGTTCTGGTTCAGCCGCTAAAGCTCGGGCAAGACTGACCCGTTGTTGTTCGCCACCAGACAGTTCGTGTATCTCGGCATCATATCGGTCACCGAGTTGAACGACTCGTAACCAATGTTCGGCTTGCTTACGAGAACGCTCTCGAGTCACGAGCGCGACATTCTCTCCGACTGTCAAATGTGGGAACAATAAAGCCGTTTGCGATAGCATCGTCACGCGCCGTTTATGCGCAGGGACAGGGATTAAAGAACGGTGATTCCATTTCACGTCGCCGCTGTCAGTCGACTCAAGACCTGCGATGATTCGTAGAATCGTCGATTTCCCTGAACCACTCACACCAACGATTGCGTGAATGTCGTGAGGTTTAACCTCGAAGTCGACACCATTTAGTATTTGTTTCGTTCCAAATTGTTTATATAGATTTTGTACATTCAAACTCATTGAAGACGTCCTTTCAGCATACGCACCATATACCGATCCCATCCTGAGAGCAGGAAATAGAGGAGAACGGGGAATAGGATGAGCATCCATGTGTTCGAGAGAGCTAGACCACGATTGTTTCCCGCATAAGATTGATACAATTCTGTCGTCACGGTCGGAATCAATCCCGCACCAATCAACTGGATCAGCGCAAATTGACTGAGCAAAATGACGGTCGTGAACAACGCGATGGTCCGCATCAATCTAGAAAAGAGCGGATACAGCACGTACATGACTCGCCGTCTCGATGGCAGAATCCGAGCTTGTTCCAAAAGTGGTCGACCGATGACGACCATTCCGTTGTAGGCGAGGCGGATTGAATAGGGAATCGTCACGACGAGCAGGGCAAGGGTGACACCGACATACGTCCCAATCAGACCGGCTTCCGCCAAAATCAGATAGAGGCCAAACAATGTGGCCAGCATCGGAATGAACAATGGTAAAAAGACGAGCCATTCGATGACATGTTTCCATCTAGAATCTGTCCACAATAACCACCAGGCACACATCATCGAGAGCCACACATTGATCCCAGATAAAATCACAATCAATCCTATCGTATGAACGATTGCCATGTTGTTCTCGATTTCAAATGTCGGGACTACGAAAAAGAGGCTGATAAACGGTATGAACGTCAAACAGATGATAAGCCCTTGTCGAATCATCGTCTCACCCCACGTTCAATTCGGCGTCGTATGGATGCGGTCAATACGTAAGATAGGAATACGCCGATTCCGACAAGACATGTCCAGACGAGGGCGACCGCATAAGGCTCTGTCGCCTCTAAATAGAGTCCAGTCGACAGTCGTTCATACGCGAGGACACCGATGAGTTTCGGGTAAGTCACGCCGAGCAATGCCGGGACCTCGTATGCGAACGAGATAAAGGCGATTAGTATCCATGCCGAATCGAGTAATGGTTTCATCAGAAACGGCAACTCCCCATGTTTGAATTGGTCAAACGGAGAGAGTTGGAGCGTCTTCGCCATCTCGACGTAACCCCGATTCAATTGCTCATATGTCCCGAGCATCATTAAAAAGACGAACGGTGTCTCCTTCCATATATAGGTCAGGATGACTGTGATATAGTTTCGTTCGTTCGCCTCAATCCATCCGATGCCGTTCGTCCCACTGAACAATAGCCAAAACAGATATGCAGCGGCGATATGAGGAACAAACATCGGAAGTCGGAGTACAGATGATAGGAAACGCCAACCTTTTTGGACGACCGTTCTTGCAAGCCACGTCCCGATTACAAGCGATAGACCGGTCGATACGCTGACGACATAAAGCGTCGTGACGAAACTATCGCGCCACGTCTCATCTGTTAAAAGCGAGCCCCAATCCGTTCCCATTGACTCTATGGCGAGAAAGACGAGAGCAGTGAGCGGAAGAAGCGACACCATGATCGTCACTGCGACACTACTTCGCAACACGTGGCCACTCCTCGCGGACGGTGTCAATCACGTTCGGTCCATAATCCGGAATCGAACGTTCGAGCAACTGCTCCGAATCTGGGTACGTGACACCCTCCCCTAATTCTTCAAACGCTCGTTGGTCATTCACGTCAAGCTTCGTTAAGTCGAGTGATGTGCCGTCTCCCCAATATTCTGGTCCTTGTTTGACAAGCTGTGCTTCAGGAGACAACAGTTCTTGAAGAAGGACCAGCGCCCCATCTGGATTCGGGGCATTGAATGGGACTGCTAAAAAGTGTGTCGAGGCAATGGAGTGATCGAGGACGAGCGCGCGTGTCTCTTTCGGGAAGATCCCTTCCGTCACTTCCGCCTCGGCTCGACGTTCGTTGAATCCCATCGTCATCCAAACTTCTCCCGATGCATAGAGCTGATCGAGTTGTTCGAGCGTCTTTGGATACGTTTGTCCGTCTTTCCACAAATTCGGAGACCACGCTTTCAAGTCATCCCAGAACGAATCCTCAATGGTCGCTTTTTGGTCCAACTCGTCACCGTATCGTTCATACAATAGATGGCGGACGAAGGCATTCCCTGTGAAATCTGTGACTTCAGGATACGTGAATCGACCTGGATTGTCTTCAGTCCAGCGACGTAATTCTTCAAACGATTGAGGAGGATTGTCCACTTTCGAAGCATCGTAATGCAAGATGAATTGTACATTCCCCCATGCGAGCTCCAAGTCCTCTGTCGGGGTGCCGGCATCTGATTGCTGGGCCGTTTCGTTTAATAACTCGGCGTTCGGGACACGTTCCATCAGTCCGTCTCGAAGAAGACCAGCCTCTTTCGCATTTCGGAAATTATCGCCATTGATCCAGACGGCATCAATCGTCCCGACTTGTCTGTCCGCTTTTTTATCGAGTGATAATTGTCGAATGAATTCTGCCGTATCCATTGCGACACGGTTCAATTCGACATTGTAAGATTCCTCGAGGCGAGGTGCTACGTAGTCATCGATGTAGCTGTTGATGCCCTCGTCCCCACCCCACATATATAGGTTGACGGTCGACCCTTCTGCCGTCGTCGCTGCTTTTTCAAACGAGTCCGAAAACTCAACTGCCTGTTCATTCCCACACGCTGCCACGAATGTGAGCATGACAGTTGCGAGCAGTACTCTCCATTTCCTCATCTTAATCCCCCTTTTTACTTTTTCTCAAATCCCCGTTTTGCGAGCATTTCGAACATGGTTGGACAGATTGCATACACATTCGCCCCTACGTTCATCCACCACGGCGAATTGATTTCACGTTTTCGCTTACGACTTCCTCTGACAATCGCATCAGCCAATCGTTTCGGGTCAAGCATGATCCTTTGAACACTTTCAGCATATGTACCACTTTTATCAGCTCGATTAAAGAACGGCGTTGCAATCGGTCCTGGATTGACCGTCATAACGTGAATGCCACGGGGCTTCAACTCTAGCCTGAGCGCGTTCGAAAACTGTAAAAGTGCCGCCTTTGACCCTGCGTAGACGGCTGACTTAGGTGTCGGTACTTTCGCCGCCTGTGAACAGATGTTGACGATGATACCCTCTCGCTCCATCACGCGGGCGACATCTCGAGATAACAGCATCGGTGCGACAGCGTTCACACGCATCGTTTCTTCTATCACATCCGTCGACTGATCGGTCACAAAATCAAATTCGGCCATGCCTGCATTGTTGACCCATACGTCAAATTTCCCGAACCGTTCGCTCACATCATGAACGAGAGCGGTTGACTTTGCGACATCCGCGCACATCCAATCCCCTTCACATGTTGCGGCAATCTTTTTTAACCGTTCTTCATTTCTTCCAATCAACAATACGTTGTATCCATGTTCATAAAAAGAATGCGCCAATGCGGCACCGAGCCCGCTTGACGCACCAGTAATGACTACTCGTTTCACGACATCACTTCTTTCTTCGTATAAATCCATTTTTGATCATCTCGACGTCTCTCGATGTCGCCACGTTCCTCGAGTAAACTGAGTCGTGCAAACACTTCACTGAAGACGAGCGGCATCCCACGTCGCATCTTTCGACCATATAACTTCATTGACCAATCAAAAACGCTAAGTCCATCTTCCCATTCGACAAGCAATTGTTCACTGCGCTCATACCGTTGGCGAATCCGACTCTCGATTAAATCATTCGGATGGTGAATCGGTTCACCGTGTCCACTGACGACGAGCTTTAAATCAATCCCACGTAATTTTTTAAGCGAATCGATATAGAGAATGACGGGTGATGCAAATCCTTCGTCATCATACGGCTGTTCGATGAGCGGATTTGGTTCGACCTTGTCGATGAGGTGATCTCCGGCAATCAAGACTCCTCCGGGACCAATCAACCCGAGCTGGTCACTGGCGTGTCCAGGTAAATGGATTGTCTGCCACGCCCCATCCGAGGTCAATGCTTGCCCGTCCCCAAACGTCATCGTGACAGTCGTCGGACCAATCCAGCGAAGTGCTTCGCGATAGTCTGGTAATTTTTCCACGAGTGGAGCCGGGGCCCCGAAAGAGACGGCCAATTCATGTAAAAAGTGATTGCCACGCTTCAAAAAGTTTGGGGTTTGCTCTAAGTATCGAACGAGCTTTTCATGCCCGTACACGGGGATGGATGCGTCGCGAAGACGCCATGCTTGTCCGGCATGATCAGCATGATGATGTGTCAAAAATAAAAAGTCGATATCCGCCAACGAGAGTTCAAGCTCTTCAAGTTGACGGTTCAACGAGGTCCACGCCTCTTCTGTGTCTGGTCCACAATCGACCATAAAGAAGCGGTTCATATGTTCAACGATATATACGTTCACGTTCCCGACTTCGAACGGTGTCGGGATATCGAGTCTTGCCAGTTGGCTAGAAATCCAGTCCGCCACGTCATCACCACCCCTTCTTCCTGTCTTTCTCCATTATACCCGTCTGAAAGATGCGTTTTCAATCAAACAAAAAAGAGGGAGATGTCTCTCCCTCATGAATGATTCATATTATAGGTTGATGACCGTCACTTTATCACGTGTCATCGTCTCAAGGCTACGTCCGATTCCTTGAACGCCGAGTCCCGATTGCTTGACACCAATGAATGGGAAGTGGTCTGGACCGCGTTCTGTCCGTCCGTTCACTTGGACCGTACCGACTTCTAACTTATCAGCGACCGTGAAGGCGCTATTGACGTTTTGTGTGAAGACGCTCGCCTGAAGACCAAACTCCGATTCATTCGTGAGTGCAATCATCTCATCGAGTGATTTCACACGGATGACCGGGAGGACCGGTCCGAATGGTTCTTCCCATGCGACACGCATATCTGTCGTCACATGATCAAGCAATGTCGGGTGAAGCAAGTTTCCTTCACGCTTATTACCGTAAACGACCGTTGCCTTTTTATTGACGGCGTCGTCAATCAAACCCTGTACGTAATCCGTCGTCTTCGCATCAACTAAAGGAACGATGAAGCTGTTCTCTTCCGGTGAACCGACTGATAGTTTCGCGACACGTTCTTTCAACATATCGACGAGCTCATCCGCTTGATTTTCAAGGACGAAGACGCGCTTGATTGCTGTACAACGTTGACCTGAATATGAGAACGCTCCGCTGACAATTTGGTCAGCTGCTAACGTCAAGTCTGCATCCTCTAAAACGAGGGCCGGGTCTTTCCCACCGAGTTCGAGTACGACCGGTACCATCGACGCTTGTTGTGACAAGTGTTGACCCGTACCCGTTCCACCTGTGAACGTGATCATGTCGATCCCTGGGTGTGATGTCAAGTAGTCACCGATGACCGAACCGCGACCTGTCACGAGGTTCAACAGACCTTTTGGAAGACCGGCATCGTGAAGAGCCTCGACCATCTTGATCCCACTGATTGCACCTTGCGTCGCTGGTTTGAAGACGACCGCATTTCCTGTGACGAGCGCCGGCGCAATCTTAGCAGCTGCCAAGTTTACCGGGTAGTTGAACGGTGAAATCGCGAGGACGACACCGAGCGCTTCTTTCTTGATGATGGCCATCTTGTTTTTCGAGCCACCTGGGAATGAATCGCCTTGCATGAAGCCGCCATTGAAGCGAATTCCTTCTTCAGCCGTATAACGAATGATTTCCGCCGTCCGCACGACTTCCTTCTTCGCGTCGTTCAAGTTTTTCCCGACTTCTCGCATGATGATTTGACCAATCTCATCCACGCGTTCTTCGAGTTTTTCTGCCCATGCATACAATAATTCAGCGCGCTTGTTGACCGGAAGCGCCGCCCATTCTTGTTGTGCACGTTTTGCGCCATGGATGGCTTCATCGACTTCATCGCGTGACATCGCTTGAACGCGACCTACGACTTCGTCTTTATATGGTGAAACGAGTTCAATCGTTTCGTTGCTTGAAGATTCCTGCCATTGACCATTCAATAAATATGGATATGTGTTCATACTCATCATCTCTATCTGCCTCCTGAGTAAGCTGTAATATCTCGTTGCCAACCCCATTGTATGCAGATTTTTTTGCATTGGACAACTATAACGATTCAGTTTATGAGATGTAAACGGTTACTATGAAACTTTTTGTGAATTCTGATGAGAGTTGACACTATTTTTACTGTAGATTTATCGATTGGATACCGATAGTAAAGATGAGAGTACGTGAAATAGGAGGGACTACCATTGAGCACTGATCATAATATTTTACTTGAAGCAGGAACGAACGAACTTGAAATCGTCATTTTCCAAGCTGGACCGTTCTTGTTCGGCATCAATGTCATGAAAGTACGTGAAATTATCACGATGCTTCCATTGACGCCACTCCCAGGTACGCCTGAAGCCATCATGGGATTAATCGAGCTGCGCGGTGAAGTCATGACCGTTATCGACCTTCCGATGGTCATTAGCCATCCGCGTGAAGTCGGAAGTGATGATCGTTTGATTGTCTGTGAGTTCAACGGTGAGAAGTCGGTTCTTCGTGTCGACCAGGTAACCGAGATCAAACGCATCTCTTGGGAACAAATTGATACCCCGTCCGATCTCGCACGTGGTGTTCAAGGCATCACAAACGGTGTCGTCAAAACAGGTGACCAGATGATCATCTTGCTCGATTATGAGCGAATCGCGCTCGAGTTGTCACGTAAGGACATCATGGCTCGCGAATCTGTGAAGCGACTCGGCGCTCGTGAGCGCTCGAACAAAAACATTTGGCTAGCTGAAGATTCAGAAATGCTCCGCACATTGATTCTCGACACGTTGGATGACGCGGGGTACTTCAATACGACTGTCTTCAATAACGGGAAAGAGGCACTCGATGCGTTTGAACAAGAAGGTGCCGAGTGTGACCTCCTCATCACCGACATTGAGATGCCACAGATGGATGGACTTCATTTGACGAAGCGTCTTCGTGAGATGGACCAATACGCAACACTTCCAATCATCATCTTCTCGTCACTTATTTCAGATGACTTGAAACATAAAGGGGAAGCCGTCGGTGCGAACGCTCAAATCACGAAACCAGAAATCGGAATGTTGATTGCGACGCTCGATGAATTTGTCGGATAATAAAAAAGTTTGCGACTTCTCCGTCGCAAACTTTTTTATGTGAATTGTTCAAAATGCGTATTCCATTCGGTTAAAAATCGCTTACTATGCGATTCGATGGTTGCCAATGTTTCGGTCGCTCCATCTAGATGTGCATTTTCTCCAGCCACTTCAAGGTCGTGGAAAAGAAGCGCCGTCTGTTCTAGACCAACTGAATAGGAGGCCCCTTTCAATAAATGGGCGAGTTGCTCGACGCGAGAATAATCTTTCGACTCGACTGCCGATTGAAGTTCAGGATACTTCGCCTCGAACTGCTGGATATATGTGGTTGCAATTTTATTTAAGAACTCAATGTTTCCGTTTGCGATTTGGTGAAGCTCTGCTAGTTTTTCTTCATTGAACAGAGCGTCTTCGGGCATTCTAGTCAATATAACCCCTCCTCAATAAACGATATTCCAATCGTTCCCTCTCACTGTAACACGTTTTCGAGAGAAAACAAAAAAACTCCTGCTTTGGATTGCACTCTTCATTTTGGCTACCTATAATAAGATTGAGTTAAGGTAGGAGGAAGATGCATGCTGACGATTTACCGTACTGACGCATCAGGCCATGTGGATGAAATCGAAGACTTTGATAAAGGAAGCTGGATCCAACTCGTGAACCCGACAAAAGATGAGGCCGATCAAGTCATCGAGGCGTCCGGCATTCCAGAAGACTTTGTATATGACCCACTTGATATCGAAGAGAAACCACGTTTTGAAAAAGATGATGAAGGACTTCTCATGATCATCGACGTTCCGTATGTGGAGGAAGATGATACAGGTCGCACGTATAATACGATCCCGCTCGGTATCATCGTGACCGGACGACATTTCATTACCGTCTGCTCGCGAGATCTCGACGTGTTGAATTTGTTCGCTAACGGGAAGGCAAGACTGTTCCGAACAAACTATCGTAGTCGCTTCGTCTTTCAGATTTTACATCGTGTGAGCATGACGTATTTGCGCTTCTTGCGTCAAATCGACCGAAGAATGGACGAACTCGAGCAAGAGTTGCAGCGTTCCATGCGAAACCAAGAGATTTTCCAGTTGATGAACCTTCAAAAATCTCTCGTCTACTTCATGACTTCGTTAAAAGCGAACGATAGCGTCTTGGACCGAATCGTCAAGACACCGAGTTTGGAGAAGCATGAAGAGGACGAAGAACTACTCGAAGACGTTTTTGTCGAACACCGACAAGCGATGGAAATGGCATCGATTTATAACGACATCATCAGCATCAAGATGGAAGCATTCGGATCCATCATTTCGAACAATGTTAACTTCGTCATGAAATTCTTGGCATCCATCACGATTGTCCTCAGCATCCCGACAATGATATCTGGAATTTTTGGGATGAACGTTCAAGTTCCATGGGAAGGACAACCGTTCGGATTCATCATGGCCATCACGATGATGATTGGATTTTCCGGTCTCGCCTTCTATATCCTTTGGCGAAAGCGATATTTCTAGCAAAAAGAGCCTGACGCACGTTGCGTCAGGCTCTTTTCATGTGATTTTGACCGTGACGAGACACAGGTCGTCTTCAATTTCAATCTTCGGCACAAGCTGTTCAGCGACGTGACGACTATAGTCCAGACCATATGTGGAAACGTCCTTTTCTAGCCATCGAATCCCATCATCGATATCTTTGCTGTAACACTCCATGAGTCCATCCGTATACATGTGAAGCGTCATATTCGGTGTGATGTCAATCTCTTTGGATTCATAATTCGGTTCCTCGAACATACCGACTGGTACCCCTGTCGTCTCAAGACGACAGTTTCCTTCTTCTGACGTCACGATGACAGGCGGATGACCCGCATTCACATATTCGATTCGACGTTTTGTCGTGTCGATGTAGCAATAGACCGCCGTGAAGTAGCTGTGCATATCGTCACCCGAGAAGAGGAACGTCATCTGACGGTTCAACTCCGTCATGACGTCTACCGGATATTGCACGTTCCCGACAAGCCCAGGTAGGATTGAACGGATTCCCATCGTGATGAGCGCCGATGAGACCCCATGTCCCATGACATCAAAGATGATGACCCCGTATCGGTCCGGTGCGACCTGAAACCACGCGTACATGTCTCCGGCTAGTTTTTTAGAAGGCAGATAGAGCGCACGAACATCAATCTCTTCATTACTGATTGGTGGCGTAAGCGCACTCTGTTGAATCTTTTGGGCAAGGTCCAAATCATACTGAAGACGGGCCTCATAAATTTTCCGTTCATCAACAGCCGCCTTATAACGGAGGGCAGAACGGATTCGTGCGAGTAATTCTGTTATTTTGATTGGTTTGGTCGTGTAATCTGACGCCTCCGCATCGAGTCCCTCGGCAATCTGCTTCTCTTCCGTTCGTCCGGAAACCATGATGACCGGCAACTCTTCAAAGTCAGCCATCTGCCGAATCCGTTTGCACGTCTCGATTCCTGAAATCCCAGGCATTTCGACATCCAACAGGACGAGATCATACAGCGATGCGGCTTGTGGGGCCATCAGTAAATCGAGCGCTTCTTCCCCACTCGAGACCGATACCGTCTCATAGTCGTGCTGGTGAAGCAGTTGCTCAAGTACGAGCGTATTGACCGGTTCATCATCCACAATCAAAATCGCCATGACTATCCCTTCCTTCTCTACGTAGTAATCTATATCGTATTGTACCATATCTTTTCACTCGCACACGACATAACCGTCTATTCATTCTAGTTGAAGAACCTGTCCACTGTTTGGCATACTGAAGAGAGAAAGTGAGGGGTTCATATGGCCTGGATATTCGCCGTAAGCGGTTTAATTATTTTACTCGTCCTCATCGCATCCATCGTCGTCATCCAAAAAGGATACGCCTATAAAGACAATAAAGACGACATCGTGCTCGACTATGACGAAATCAATCGTCGCATTGAAGATGACAAGAAGAGAGAAAAGACTGACCAGACAGAAGGGCCGCTCTAATGCGCGACCCTTTTTTATTTGAATTCAAATCGAAGTGTACCTTTTTCTAAATACAATGAGGCATTGAATGTCTTGTCTCCCTTTTTGAACGTATGGACGTTCGACTGCCCACCATTGATCATTTGCTTCAACTCATCTTTGACGAGTCCGACGCCAAGCACTTGTTTGGAGACGGTGAAGCGACATCCTTCCCGATAACCGCTGCACCCGATGAACTTTGGATGTTCGACAAGCCCTTTTCCACAATTCGGACAGACACCAAATGATACCTTCGGTCGAGTCGTTCCTTTCTTGCCATAACGTTTCGCCTCAATCGTATAGCCCTCTGGATTAGCCGCCTCTACTCGCGATTTCGCTTCTTCGACCAAATGAACGGACATCTTCTTCGCTTGTTCAATGAATTCGGCAGCGGATGCCGATGCTTGACCGATCTCATGGAGTCGCTTCTCCCATTTCGCCGTCATGGCGGGTGATGCCAAAATACTATCTCCGAGGACATCAATCAACAGGCGACCCTTGTCTGTTGGAACAAGCTCTTTTTTCTGAAGTTGGACATAGCCTCGCTTCTTCAATCCATCGATGATGTTGGCACGTGTAGCCTCAGTCCCAAGACCCTCTACTTCTTTCATGATATGAATCAGCTCTTCGTCATCGAGTTGTTTCCCGGCGACTTTCATCGCCATAATGAGCGCGCCCTCCGTATATCGCTTCGGTGGCTCTGTCTGTTTCGACAACACTTCAACTTTCTTCTCTTTTAATTCTTCACCGACCATCATCGCAGGAAGCTCGACATCTTTTGATTTCATCTCAACGACTTGTCGATAGCCAGGACTCACAACGACGGTTCCTTTTGCTCGATACAAGTCGCTTCCATCAATCAAATCAACCGTTGTCTTCTCGAGCATCGCTGCGGGTGCAAAGGCCGCAAGGAAGCGTCGATTGATCAAATCATACAGTTTCGCATCATCCCCACCGAGTCGAGTGATGTCACCACATGCCTCCGTCGGGATGATTGCGTAGTGGTCACTGACTTTCTTGGCATTGACATAGCGTCGATTTTTCGACGGGTCCTCAGTCAAAAGGTCACGAAGTCCGGCATAGGCTTCGGACTTTAGCAGTCTTGCCTTTGTCTGTGGAAATAGCGTTGCCTCATCTGGTGTGACAAATCCCGAATCGGTCCGAGGGTAACTAATCCACCCTTTCGTATATAACTTTTGAGCGATATCAAGTGTCTTTTTCGCTCCGAATCCGAAGCGTTTCCCTGCCTCCGCTTGTAATCCGGATAGACTGAACCAAAATGGCGGTTGCTCAATTTTTTCTTCTTTGTCGATTGTCTTCACAATCGCAGTTCCAGATGCGCGTTTGACGACCGCATCAGCTTCCTCACGCGTTTTGAGCTTTGTTGTCTTTCCAAACGTGTACTTCGCTTTGAACGTGCCTCGACCTTTTGCAAGTGTCGCCTCGACTTCGAAGTATGGTTCTGGCACGAATTGTTTGATTTCTCGTTCGCGATTGACGATTAAGGCAAGAGTCGGGGTTTGCACACGACCGAGCGAGAATACGTCTTCAATCCCAATCGTCTTCAACAACGTCGTATAGGCACGAGACGCATTCATCCCAACGAGCCAGTCCGCACAGGCGCGGCTCATCGCCTCATGGTAGTATGGAATCGTCTGTTCACCTGGCAACAGTTGCGAGAATCCACGATCGACTGCTTGCTCCGTCAAACTCGAGATCCATAGTCGAGCAAGCGGTTTTTTGTTACCTGCGAGTCGGAGGATCAGACGAACGATTGCTTCCCCTTCCCTTTCGGCATCCGATGCGATGATGACATCAGTAATCGAGCGATCATGGAGCCATTTTTTGATGGCATAGAACGGTTTCGACTTCCCTTTTGAAATACGATAATCAAATCGTTCTGGGACAATCGGAAGTGAATCGTACTTCCACGACTTCCATTCCGGACGATAGTGCGACGGTTCTTGAAGTTCACAAAGGTGACCGACCGCCCATACAACAATCGCCCCTTCCGGGAAACGGGGACAAGGTGAGATTTCAATCTCGTCTTTTCGCTTTTTTGATGGGTAGGGAGCAGCCAACTTTTGAGCTTGTGATGGCTTTTCCGCAATGATTAGTCTCATAAGAACTCCTTACTTTGCCTCCTACATAATGGCAAGACGTACATGATTAGCTAACTTCTACTATGTATTTTACTATATCAAGTCAAAGATGGACACATCGAGAGGGGAGCATTTGTTTGCTATTTTTGAATCGTGTCTTGCCTCGTGGCTGTTTTCCGATATTATTAACAGAGAAGTACAACTGTGAAGGAGTGTCGCCATGTCTTATCTCATCTTGTTCGCTGCTGTCTTTTTCTTATCGACGAGTGTCCTCTTCGTCAAATGGACGTCGGCACCTGCCGAGACTGCCGCATTTTACCGTATGCTGTTCACGTGTCTCATGTTGTTACCGTTTGTCGATTTCAAATCACTCATCACCACGCGCCTCATGACTCGCTACGCTCTACTCCTTAGCGGAACGTTACTGGCGTTTCACTTTTGGCTTTGGTTTTTGTCACTCGATTACACGACGGTTGCCAGCTCCACACTATTTGTCACGTCGAGTCCAATTTTTGTGTTGATCGGGAATGCACTCATCTTTAAAAAGAATCCGACTCGAAAAGGACTTGCCTTCGCGCTCGTCGCTGTCCTCGGGGGCATGCTCGTTGCTGCGGGGGACATTCAACTCGGCCGTGAAGCCCTCTTCGGAGACCTACTCGCCTTGATTGCCGCCCTATTGATTGCAGGGTATTGGCTCGTTGGACAGCATGTACGAGCTTCGATGAACACGAATACATATTCTTTTAGCGTATATCTCGTTGCGACGGTCATGCTTTGCTTCATGTTGCTCGTTCGCGGCACGACATTCACTGCCTTTGAATCCATCAACTGGTGGTACTTCCTCGCGCTCGCTTTCTTCCCGACAATCCTCGGGCACAACCTGTTCAACTATGCGCTTGCCCGTGTCAGTGCGACCGTCGTCAGTATCACGATTCTTGGAGAGGCGTTGTGGGGAATGCTGTTTGGATACGCCTTCTTCGGAGAGCGACTTGGACCGTTCCAATGGATCGGAGCCGTCGTCCTCCTCGGTGGGATATACTTGTTCCTAAAAGAAGACGCCCGCTCGACACGAGCGGACGTTTGATTATAAGTTTGTCGCTTTTGGATTTACATCATGTGCTTCTTTATCTTCTTCTGAAGGACGGAACAATAATTTACGGTCCCAGAATGCCAAAGCAACAGCCGTCAAAAATGTCATCGCATCAGCGATTGGGAATGCCAACCATACGCCGAACACTCCGAGGAACGACGGGAGAATAAAGACGAGCGGAATCGTGTAGAGCGTCTGACGTGAAAGGGACAAGAACATAGCGACGCGTGCTTTCCCGAGGGACTGATAGATTCCATTGACGAGCATCTGAACACTCGGAAGGAAGGAAACGGCGAACAAAATGTGAATCGCCGTCACACCGCCAGCAATGAGCGCCTCATCCGTCGAGAACCAGCCCATGAGTGTTTGCGGGAATAGCTGCAGAATCAACCAAATGATGACAGCAATCGCAATCCCGGCCCGCATCGCCGTCCAAATGGTTTCACGCATTCGGTCGAATCGCTCTGCACCGTAGTTATATCCAACGATTGGTTGCATCCCTTGGACGATTCCCATGATTGGCATACCAACGAGCGCCATGAACTTGTTGATAATGGCGAAAATGGCCAATTCTTCGGTCCCGCCGTACGTACCGAGCATCACGTTGACACCAACGAATAAAATGGATTGGGACACCATCATGATGAACGAAGACGAACCGATTGCCATGATTTCTTTTATCTCATCGAATCGAATCCGGAACTGACGCCACTTGAAGCGCAGTTCCGTTTTTGGTTTTCGGGCGAAGAAGAAGCGCAGCATCAATACGGAACCGATGACTTGGGCGAGTGCCGTCGAAGTCGCTGCCCCGTACATGCCCCAGTCGAACGTGAAAATGAAGAGCGGGGTCGTCACGAGGTTGACGAGAACGGTCGTCAGCATGACCTTCATTTGATAAGGTGCCTGTCCTTCAGCACGAACCATCGCACTCGAAGCGAGTGTGAACATGAAGAATGGTGAACTGATCAAGACAACTGATAAGTACTGTCGGCTGAGATCCATGATTTCGGTCGTCGCACCGAACACTTTCAAAATTTCATCTAACATAAAGAAAGCAGAACTGACCGCAAGTGCCGCAAACAGACCGACGAGGACAAGTACGTTCAAGAATGTAACGGCTGCACCGGCATCGTCACCGCGTCCAAGCTTCCTCGAACTGATAGACGCCCCACCTAGACCAACGGCACTCGACACGGCCATTAAAATCATCTGAATCGGAAACGCAATCCCGATGGCAGCGACTGCCGATGCACCGATCCCTCGGGCGACAAAAATCGTATCAATGATATTGTAGAGCGCCGTCACGAGCATCCCAATCATCGCCGGAAGCGATAACTTGAAGAGGAGTCTGCCGATGGGCTCAGTCCGTAATTGCTCCGTATTTTGGTTCATTCTTCCATCCCTCCGTCTCTACTTCTTAGGGTAGCAGGATTGAACGGAACGGGCGACTATGTTGGCTCGGTGGATGTGTCAAACGAGCGAACGAGCACGCACACCTTTTCGCTTACGCATAATGTAATCGGTTGCGACCGGCCGATCCACTTTTACACGAATTGTCATCATCGCTTGGTTAGCAGACTCGAGGAGGTGACCGTCCACATCCTCCATCGTATCAATGACTTGTGAAAAACGAACAAATCCGGGTCCGAAAAATTCAACCTCTTCACCGATTGAAAAGTGATTCCGCTGTTCGAGCGTTGCCATACCCGTCACAGGGTCGTATGAGATGACACGAGCCGCAAACGCAAATTGCGGAATCGAACGAGGTTTCCCGAACAATTGCTCTTTTTCAGTCGGGATCCCGTAATAGAACCCGGTCGCGAGTTCACGTTGGGCCGCTTTCCAAATTTCTTCTTCCCATGCAGGGTCGAAGACGAAATGCTCTGGATCTTCACAGTACGCATCAATCACTTGACGATAGACGTTACACACCGTCGCGACGTAATGAATCGATTTCATTCGTCCCTCAATCTTCAAACTATCGACTCCTGCCTCCACCAAGTCAGGAATGTGGCGGACCATCGATAAATCAACTGAACTCATCGAGAACGGCTCTTCGTCACGCGCTTCCATCTCTTCTGTTAGAAGATCACCTTCTTCAAAGAAACCATATTTCCAGCGGCATGATTGGGCACATCCCCCACGGTTGGCATCTCGTAATGTCATGTGATTTGATAACGTGCATCGACCGGAATACGAGATACACATCGCCCCATGGACGAACGTCTCAATTTCGACATCGACTTCCTGTTTCATTTTAATGATTTCATCCATCGATACCTCACGAGCCAAGACGATTCGTTCGAGTCCTTCTTCCTTCCAGAAACGAAGGGTCTCGTAGTTTGTCGCCGAAGCTTGGGTCGACAAATGGACGGGCAACCCTTCTGCTTCCGTAAGACAAGTTTCAATCATCGCTGGATCCGAGACGATGACTGCATCGATTCCGATATCTCGAAGTGTTCGGAAGAAGTCACCTGCCCCCTCGATATCGCCTTCATGCGTCACCATGTTCGCAGCGACGTATACTTTCGCGCCGTACGCATGTGCGAAGGCTACCCCTTCACGCATCTCGTCATAACTGAAATTACCGGCACGTGAACGTAACCCGAACTGCTGTCCGCCGATATAGACCGCATCGGCACCATAATGGATGGCCATCTTTAATTTCTCTAAGTTTCCTGCTGGCGCTAATAATTCTGGACGTCGTTTCATCTTGATCCCTCACTTAATCTCTTCTGGTTTTCGTAACCACAGTCCCGTACCGAGACGGAACGTTTCCGGTTGAAGCTCGTGAAGACGATGTTCCATCTCTACACGATCAAATCGACCGTTCAACAAATTCGTCCGGGCATAAGTAAACAACTGAACGATTTCAACAAACTGGTCCCCAGCGTGCCATCCGTCTAGCTTCCACGTGTGAAGTCCATTTTTGACTAACGTCGGAAGCTGATCCATGAGCGTCAAATCCTCAGAGAAAATATGGGTGCCGTTCTCGTCCTCATAGATGGGATAACGACTGGTCGTATCTGCCGGTTCGCTCATATAAAATTCGCGTTGTTTTGCTTCTTCAACCGGTCTTCCGAGTTCGTTAAAGTAATTCGTCACGAGTGGGCGTTTAGAGTGATGGATGCATGTCGGACCATATACTTGTACTTCAACAGGAAGTCCGATTTGCTGCTGGATCAAGACGAGTTCTTCGATTGTCACTTCGCGGGCGACGACCGCTCCAATCGCTTCGCGTTTCCCCCAAAATTGGATCTGTTTGGCGGATGTGACGAGCGTTTGGGCATCATACCAATACGGAATCTTTGCCTGTCGAATCAAGCGAATGGCGCCGGGGTCTCCAGCGGTGACATCATCGACTCCTATCGTTTTCAGCGTTTGCAAATAATCTTTTAACTCTTCAATGTGGTCATTGTGCATCAGGTTGTTGACGGCTACCGTCACTTCTTTCCCATACCGATGGGCAAGTTGTGTGACTTCTCTCACAGCATCGATTGTCCAGTCACCTTTTTGTCTCAACCCAAACCTTGAATTTCCGATATATAGTCGGTCCGCGCCGGCTTTGATTAACGCTTCTGCCTGATCAACGCTTTGCGCCGTAGTGACGAGCTGAATCATCATATTTGTTCTACTCCCTACTTTGTGAGTCTAATCACATTTTCTTGCTATACTTTAGCATATGTTTCAATGTGCGAACGGAGCAGGATTTTAACAACTCGTGAAGAATTCAGTAACAATGTATGACTTTTCATCAAAGGAGTGGATCATGTTGTCAAAGACAGCTTTAATCACCGGCGCCTCGATGGGCATCGGTCTAGACTTGGCCGTACTCGCCGCTCGCGACGGCTACGACTGTATTTTAGTATCTCGGAACGAACCACGATTGCATGAACTAAAAAAAGTACTTGAGACACGTTATCGCATCAACGTACATGTCTTTGCTCTAGATTTGGCAAAACATGGCGCAGCAGTCCGATTGACGACGATGATTGCCGAAGCTGGCCTCACTGTCGACTTTTTAATTAACAATGCCGGGTTTGGCACGTCCGGCGCGTTCGCCGACCTTGATGCTGAGACGGAAGCCGACGAGGTCCGATTGAACGTCAATACGTTGACCGAACTGACGAAAGCCTATTTGCCTGGCATGCTCGAACGTGACCACGGATATGTGTTGAACGTTGCATCCGTCGCTGCCTTCCAACCTGGTCCATATATGGCCGTCTATTACGCGACGAAAGCCTATGTCCTCTCATTCACTGAAGCGATTCATGCCGAGGTGAAAGGTAGTGGCGTGCATGTGAGTGTGTTATGCCCTGGCCCGACGGATACGAACTTCTTTAATCGTGCCGGGAGTGAATTGTCATTCTCGAAAATGCCATCTCATCTCGTCGCCTTCTTCGGATACAAAGGGGTGATGAATAACAAGCGTGTGGTCATCCCTGGACTCTCTAATCAGTTATTGGTCGGGGTCGCCAAATTGATGCCACGAGCTCTCAGTCTCGAAGTATTACGTCGCGTCCAAAAACCGGCTGATGGAACACCTGCTGAATCGACCACATGAAAAAGGAGCGACCGCATCGGGTCGCTCCTTTTATGGTTCAGAGTGTAAGCGAGAGACGTTCACAAGCCGGTGTAGAAATACACCTGCCGGAATCATAGTCATCAGCGCTGTAGCGATGACGACTCCCCACGCCATGACGGCATCGAGCGTCAGGTCTCCTGACGTGAGCTGGTCCATGATGCTCAGTTGTTCCACGGAAAGCACAATCATGAGTGCTGGCCACACGCTCGCCGCAAGGATGCTGATCATGGCAAAACGGGCTCTCGTGTAACGTTTTGCCAATAGAATCAGGTTTAATAAGATAAACAATAGTCCTACGAGTAGAAACATGCCGACTTCTGTGAGATTGATATACGCACCCATCCGTCGTTCACCTCACTCAAAATGATATGACTATTGTATATTTACCCGAGTTGACGAAGGAATATGCGCTCGAACAAGGGACGGATTAAAAAGAGGAAAACGACGTTCGATAGCCCATGTGCCAAGTCAAACGGGACGCTGAGTAGAAGTAGCTTCCAAAAATCAGCTCCAATCACTTCGAAGAACGCTAGATTGGTCGTCCATCCATATATAAATCCGGACAAAAAACCAAACAGAAGAAAAAGGATGTTCGACTTCATCCATAACGGTCTAAAACTGCTGACGAGCGTTACGATAAGGAGCCAGCCTAAAAATTGATAGAAGACGAACGGTCCGATCCCGAGCAACAGACCTGACAAGATGGGTACGAAAAGTGCAAGGACCGCCGCAGCATTCAATCCAATACATAGTGCCGTCAGCATCAAAATGGCTGTCGTCGGTTGTACGTTCGGAATCGTCATGAAAAGCCAGCGACCGATGACTGCGAGTGCCAAAAGCTGCACGAGCGGTTGAACCGGGAGATCGGATTTCTCAAATCGATACAGCACCAGGATGGCAATCAGAATAGCGAGGACGTATGTGACCATAGCGTACTCCGTTCTTGAAAGAGTGACCGTTCTCCTTGAAAGACCACGCGACCACTCGCAAGGTAAATCACGTCCGTCGCTTGGTCGACTAACGCCAAATCATGTGTCGCACAAAGCACGCGTGCTGATTCGGACTTTTTCAAGAGCGCTTCAAGGAACGCCGTACGTTCCCCATTCGTTAAATCCACCGTCGGTTCATCGAGCAAAAGGACGCTTGCCGAGTCGTTCAGGACGGCTTGTAGTTGAGCGATCCTCCGGTTCGATTCTTTCGGAAACGGACCGTATTCCGTTTCGGCAGGAAGATAAGCAGCTCGCTCCCCCCGCTTCACCCGTCCACGAAGAGGGCGTCTGCTCCTTGCTAAAAGTTCGAGCAACGTCGATTTTCCACTTCCGTTCGTCCCAATACAGACTGTGAGGCCCGGTTCATTCATTTGGACCGTCACTTCTTCAATGGCATAAGTCGCCTGAAGCGGATGACGATAGGATACATCGGTCGCTTCAATTCTTGGTATCGTCTCCGATTGTCGGAAAGTGATTTTCATGTCTTCAGACGATTCTTGCGCCCGTTCCGTATAACCAATCCGAACACCGAGACCGGAAGTACGACGAAGTAGCATCTCTAGATGTTCTCTACGGAATTGATCGAGGTGGCGGAACGGTTCGATAAGTACAATTGCTTCGGGCTGATCTAATAGAGCATAAGCGACTTGTACAATCTGTTGCTCACCGCTTGAACAGGCGTCAAACGCTTTTGGATACAGGGCATCGATTTGTAAGAGTGAGGCGAGTTCCGCCCCCCGAAGCGAATCAACACGGGATAATAAATGACCAACTTTTCCTGAGAATGGTTGATTCATTCTGATGACTTGAGGACGATACCGCTCGATATATGCCTCGAGCGACCCGTCAACGGTAGAAAGCCATTGCATCACGAACACCTCCTTTTGTGACGTATGGATAGATGAGCCATGGGATGATGGTCCACTCGAGTGATACATAACCAATCAAGCCAATCATAAAGAGTTGGAGAACATCCTCAAATCGGAATCGACGCATCGGCTCGACCGCAAATCGTGGCTCATGCCTTTGGCTATTAATGCCAATCTCGATTGCTTCTTGCCACGCTTTTTTGGGGTGACTTCTGAGCGACTGACGTACCGCTCGTTCCATCGAAGGAATAAGTGCCCACGCCCCGTACAAGAGGGAAGTTGAACGGGGCCATTTATAGAGAAGTGGGAGCAATCGTTCCAATCGAACAATCCGAGAAATCCACAGCATGCCAAGTAAGAAAGTAGCCAACTTCAATAGCTGACGCCATATGTAAGTGAGCGATAACTCCCATCCGAACAATGCAGGGAAGACCGAGACGAGAGCAAACGCAATCAATACGATGAGCATCGTCCATGGAAACCGACGTTCAAGCATGAGCAAAAGGACAAGGCCGATGACAAATACTGTGACATCATGGATATACGTCAGAATGAATAGATGACTAAATAAAAAGAAAAGGAGCGTGACAGGATGTCGCCGCTCCCAATCTGCCTCATTCGAAGAAAGCAATCGCATCTTCTTCAAACCGCCACTGAATGACATCCGTCGATTCTACTTCTTTAGCACCGGCCCCTTCATCTCCGGGCGCGCCATTAAAAGCAAATACCCAGCCTGACGATTGTCCTTCTGATTTTTCTTCGATGCCTTCGATTGCCGTCACGTACGACATGTCTCCGCTTCCTGTCACTTCTAGATCAAGCCCTGTCGCTTTTAATGCGTCGAGCACGGTCGCATCCTCTTCAAGACAAACACTCTTCTCTTGATAGAGCGTCTCCTCCGTCGCCGCATTGTATACGGAAATGGTTGGACTTACATCGCAGGTCTCTTGTTGTGTTTCTTCTCCGCCACATCCGACAAGAAGTGCGGTCGCTAATAGGGAAATACTCAAATACGGTTTGATCATTCTGTCAAATCCTCTCGTTGATGTATCGAATAGTTATATAGTATCGCAAAACGTTCGCCTGAACCCCGTCCTTCCCGTGTCAGTCCGACGAGTTGGATGCTGTTTGCGAGGACCGGTTCGCGCTGGAGCCAGAACTTGACCAGTTCATTGTCCCGATTAATCATGAGCATCGATTCGTTTTCGAACGTATACATGTCATACAGTCCATCATAGGAAAGTTGTAACACTGGGGCAGAAACGACGTCAGTATACTCCTCCCACGAAGGACCTCGTAACGTCGACAGCATGTGGTCGAATTCGACTAGCTTTTCAAAAAAGGCCTGTCCAGATTCTTTACGTAATTCATCCACTTGTTCATACGAAAGTTGTCCTGAGCCGTATGTTACACGAATCTGTTGGAACGATTCGGCTCGTTCCACCATGAGTAAGTACTCAATGGATTGAACGTTCCCTTCTCGGTCGATCTGTAGTTTCCCACGATCTAATTTAATCGATTCACTATTGATTCGTTGTAACAACTTTTCAGTCATGTCATCAAACGATTCATCCGTGACCGAAACGGCGCCGATTTGTTGCGATTCGGAACGAAAGCCGGATTGATCGAATAACGGGACAAAAAGCAAGACAAGAAAAAAGAAGAACCCTAACAGTGCCCCATACCATTTATACCGGCTGTTCTGTTTCGGAAAGAACAAAAAAGACAATAGAAAGCCAATCGGAATGTGAAACCCGCCGATGGGAAAAGACACGATTCCAAGTAGGGAATAAAATAAGAACTTTGGAAAGAAGTTCGCTTCCGGCTCTTTCAATTGATTTAATCGAATCCCTAATAGAACGCTGATTACTAAAAAGGCTGCCCATACATAGAGTTGAATGGTCACATCAATCCCCCACTGTATATTCTAAAAAGTCCGTCGCAACGAGACTCGATGGAAAATCCGACACAACTTCTTGAACAAATTCTTCCTCTCGTCCGACATAGCGTGCTGAGATGTGTGTCACAATCAGCTTGCCGACGGCGCACGCATTCGCTAGCGCGGTCGCTTCACGTGTCGTCGAGTGACCATACTTCCGAGCGAGCGCTTGTTCCGCCTCCATAAACGTCGCCTCGTGAACCAGGAGGTCTGCTCCATCCGCCAACTTCTGCGCGTTCTCACACGGGATTGTATCTCCTAAAATCGCTACGATTTTTCCCGGAATCGGTTCAGTGACGTATTCTTTAGAGTCATACCATTTTCCTTCAAATTCAAATTGGTCTGATTCTTTGATTGTTCGATAAATCGGTCCACTTGGAATGCCGAGTTCTTTTACAAGGTCGACGCGTAACATGCCCGGTTTTTCTGGACCATCGATTCGGAAACCGAATGAAGGGAACCGATGCTCTAATTTTCGCACAGTGACGAGATGGTCGTCTTGTATGAATGTGTCCCCGTCGGAGTACTCGATCACGGTCAGCTCATATCCTAAATGTGAGCCCGTGACACGCAACGTAACTTCTAGCCATTTTTTCAATCCTTTTGGTCCATAGACGGTCAAGGGCGAGGCCCCATCAAGTGCCGAACGAGTCGACAAGAATCCAGGCAATCCGAAGACATGGTCACCATGAAGGTGTGTCACCCATACCGCGGTCACTTTCCTCGGTTTGATTTTCGTGTAGAGCATTTGGTGTTGCGTGCCCTCACCACAATCAATCAGCCAGGTCACGTTCGATAAATCGAGAGCTAGCCCCGATACGTTGCGCTGTTTCGAAGGCATCCCCGACCCAGTTCCTAAAAACTGTAACTTCATAAATATTTAATTCCTTTCTTCAAGCCGTTCCATGCTATACTTGACGTAATCGCTGAAAAGGATGTGATTTGTGATGACCAAGGCAGAACAACCCGAATCGATTTATGAGACGATTCGAGAACGCGCAGCTTTGATGAATCGCTTGCACCAACAGGAACAAGGCACCTCTATCCGCATTCACGACATAGCGATCGAACTTCATTGCACAGACGAGTTGATTTTAGAATCACTGGAGTTCGCAGCATAACGAGTACGAACACATACGAAGAGCCGACGAATGGTCGGCTCTTTTTTATTGCTTAGGTGATGCGACTTCTTCGACGATCGTCACGACATACTCGACGAGTTTGTATAACTCTTCAAGTGGCATCCGTTCGTTCGTCGTATGAATCTCTTCATAGCCGACCGCCAAGTTGACTGTCGGGATTCCCCCACCGGCGATGACGTTCGCATCCGAACCGCCCCCTGAGTGTAAGATTCGAGTCGGACGTCCGATTGTCTGAGCCGCACGTTTCGCCACCTCAACGACTTCGTCCCCTTCCTCAAACTTGAATCCAGGATACATGATGTCGATGTCCACTTCAGCACGACCACCGAACGACTCAGCGACCTCGATGTACGCTTGTTTCATGGTTTCTGCCTGCTTCTCCATCTTCTCATGGATGAGCGAACGGGCCTCAGCAAGAACTTCGACATAGTCACACACGATGTTTGTCGCGCGGCCCCCTTCGAAGCGTCCGATGTTGGCTGTCGTCTCTTCATCGATACGACCGAGCGGCATCTTCGCGATGGCTTTCGCTGCGATTTGAATCGCCGAGATTCCTTTTTCAGGTGCGACACCAGCATGAGCCGTCTTCCCGTAAATCTTCGCGTTCACTTTTGCTTGTGTCGGAGCGGCGACAATGATGTCTCCAACTGGTCCATCCGAATCAAGGGCAAAACCGAACTTCGCATCGATTTTCGATAAATCCAATACTTTCGCACCGACGAGACCTGATTCTTCCCCGACCGTGATCACGAACTGGATTTGACCATGTGGAATTTGTTTTTCTTTCAATACACGCACGAGTTCGATCATCGCAGTGAGGCCGGTCTTGTCGTCTGCTCCGAGAATCGTCGTACCATCCGTGACGACATATCCGTCTTTGATGCTCGTCTTGATTCCTTTACCTGGAGTAACCGTATCCATGTGAGCCGTAAAGTAAATCGGATCAACATTTTCTTTCGTTGCAGGCAACGTGATGATCAAGTTGTTACCAGAGTGTGCCGTCTTCGTTGATGCGTCGTCCTCGTAGACGTCGCAGCCAAGCTCTGTGAATACACCTTTCAAATGTTCACAGATGACCGCTTCTTCCTTCGTTTCTGAATCGATGCCGACCAATCCTAAAAATGTGTCGAGCACGCGTGTCTCGTTTACCATAAACAACATCCCTCCATCCAAACATTTCTTGACCATTATATCAAACTCCCCTAGATTGCACGAATCTTTTCCATTCTGTACAATGATGGCAAACACGTATATGGAGGCAGACCATGAAGAAAAAACAGAAAAGACGACAACGCATCATTCAAATCGGCGTCGTCGTCATCGTCTCAATCTTTTTAATCAGCACGTTTCTCTCGAGCATGACCATGTTCTTTTAAGAGCAAGATGTATCGCTCTTTCAAGATCAAGTAACTTTTTACATCTGATAAAATATTTAATAAGGATGAGCGTACCTCGAATTCCTCACGCGTCGTGGGGAGAGGTACGTTTTTTCGATAATGCTCAATCATCTCTTCTAGCTCCTGTAAAAAGACAGAGGCATCGGCCTGCTCGTTCACATGGTCCCCGACTCGACGTAAAAACGTCGCGACCGGTTTCGCTTCATTGACGACCATCGTGATTTCTCTGGCGTTATCCGCGACTCGTTTGAGAATATCATACTGTCGTTCACGCATTCGGAAGTATAGATAGTCCATGTCCTCGTTTCGCTTTCCGATTGAGTTCCCCATACGGCGAAGAGCCAAATCTTTCCCCTCTTTCAGATAGTCCCGCGTCTTGATGAGCATCATCGAGTGATTGTTATAGACGCCCGTCTCGACACATGCCGCCACGTCATAAAACAGAACAGCAAGCGAACGGTCGATATTCTCTTTAATCCGTTCAATCTCACGGTCAAGCGTCGGCATATACATGTTGACGATGAGCCCGACACCGACACCGATTGCAATGAGCAATAGCTCATTGATAAATAACTCGAGTGAAAACTGTGCTTCGGTGTAGAGGTGGGTCAAGATGACGACACTTGTAATGAGCCCGTCTTGCAGTTTCAATTGTTGTACGAGCGGAATGAAAATGACAAAATAAAGTGTGAGCGTCACCGGTGAATAGCCGAGTAGCGTGAACATCGCCGCACCCATTCCGATGGCGAGAAGACTTGCCATGACTCGTTCATAGGAGGCGCGAATCGATTTTTTACGCGTCTCTTGAATACTTAAAATGGCGATAATGGCTGCAAATACAAAATAATCGAGATGAATTGTTTCGGAAATGAGCATCGCGATACCTGCTGCGACCGCGGTCTTTAACGTCCGCGTTCCAATTTTCATACTAATTTCCCCCTTCTCCATCAAATTGTTGACTAAATCAACTCGTTTGGCAATTCAAAAGTTTGGAAGTGATTTGATTGAAACGAAAGAAAAGACTTAAGGTTTGGCCGATGATTGCGACACTTAGTCTCGCCATCGCAGCCTTTTTATGGATTCAATTTTCCCGTGAAGACACCTATACCGTCGAAACGGTGACGAATGGCGACCGTGTCACGAGGTCGTTCGAATCTCTCGCAGAAGCAAAACGATACATGACGGCCGGTAAGAACCGGACATTGTTCTCCCCCTCTGGAGAAATACTCGATTTTACAGGTACCGGAGTCGTCGTCACTCCGAGTGATGCTATCACAAACTTATATAAAGATGCATCATTTAAAACACGACAATCCTATGTCGCTGGTGGCACGAGACTTCAACTAATTGAACGCGGAGACGATCATCTTAAAGTACGTATCTCCGGGGCGGATGTGTATGTCAAACCGGATCAAATGGCGTTATTCCCTGAAGCGGTTGTGAAGAGACGTGGATATTACGAGATTCGGGATGGTGACGTCTACCATACGGTGGAAGCGAACGCCAATCTCGCTGGTACATTCCTTGTAGGCCCGACCGAGAAACGCTCGGATGACCGTTTTTACACAGAACGTGTCCAAGACGTCTTTGATTCTCCTTATCAATTTGCATCGATTCGGACGTCGTCTCCATATTCGGCTGAAGAATTCGATCAATATTTAACGTCGATCGATTCACCGCTCGCTGGGGAAGGAAAGTCCTTTAAACGGGCAGAAGATACGTATAACATCAATGCCTTATTCCTGCTGGCGGTTGCCGGGCATGAGTCCCGATTTGGAACGTCCGATATCGCTCGAGACAAGCGGAACCTATTTGGGTTCCGCGCGACAGATGACGACCCGAGCGGGAATGCGACATCCTTTAAAACAATTGACGCCAGCGTACAAGCTGCTGCTGAATTGTTTGCGACTAAATATGTCACAGGGCCGTACGCTCGTGGCGATTATCCCGGGAACAAGCAGGAAGGCATCAATATCTTCTATGCATCCGATCCATACTGGGGCGAGAAAGTTGCTGGTACAATGTACACGATTGACCGTGAACTCGGTTTGAAGTACTTGAAAAAAATTCAATGAAAAGCAGCCCGGCTCATACGAGTCGGGCTGCTTGACGTCTGTATACGTTTCAGGACAAAGGAATGATTCAATATGAATCAACATCTTATTGAAGGATTTTCACATCACAAGACGAATAGTATAAATGAACGACCATTCATTCTTGAGGGGGAATTAAGATGAAAACGATTTGGATTACCGGGGGATCGTCCGGCATGGGGAAAGCGATGGCATTAAAATTTAAACAGGAAGGATGGAACGTCGCTATCAGCGGTCGAAACGAGGAACGACTACTAGAAGCGATGAACGATTTGAATTCAATCGATGCAGGTCAGGCGATGAGTGTGCAACATGACGTTCGTGACTATGAAGGATGCGCGAAAGCACTGGCTGACATCGTATCCGCTTATGGACCTGTACACGCACTCGTCAACAATGCTGCCGGAAATTTTGTGTGTCCGACTCTTGATTTATCTCCTAATGGTTGGGCAAGTGTCATCGACATCGTCTTGAACGGGACATTCAACTGCACCCATGTTCTCGGGAAACATTGGGAAGCAGATGAAATCCGTGGCGGCTCCATCATCAACATGGTCGCTTCCTATGCGTGGCAGGCAGGACCTGGTGTCGCACCGAGTGCGGCAGCGAAAGCAGGGGTCTTGAACTTGACGCGAACACTCGCGGTTGAATGGGGCTATCAATTCGGCGCGCGGGTCAATGCCATCAGTCCTGGACCGATTGAACGGACAGGCGGCGCTGAAAAGCTCGTCTCCCACGTAAAAGAAGTAGAGCGTATTCGCCGTAACGTCCCACTTGGACGTTTTGGGACACCGGAAGAGATCGCGGACCTCGCTTACTGGATGGCATCAGACGAGATGCGCTATTTAAACGGGGATTGCATCTCTCTTGACGGTGGTCATTGGTTGAACAAGCATCCATTCTAATCAAAAGGACGACCGAATATACTCGGTCGTCCTTTTATATGTCCACCCCATCCCATTCTTCATGAAACTGTTCTAGGAACTGCTGCATGAAAGCATGACGTGACATCGCTAGTTGTTTTGCTTTTGCGGTATGCATCATCGACGCCAGCTTCAACAGCTTGTCATGAAAATGTTGAATGGCACTCTCTTCCGACAAATCAAGCGGAGTTTTGCGAGAACCCGCGAACTGGAACGTTCGCGCAATCCCGATGGCCCCCATCGCATCAAGACGGTCGGCGTCTTGCAAGATTTCGCTTTCCCGGGTCGTTGGGGTCTTGCCTTTTGAGAAGGAGACCTCATCAATCACCGCCATCACCAAGTCCACTTGCTCTTCAGTGATGTCAATTGAGGACAGATGCTGTTTGACGAGACCGTTCGGACGACCGAGCTTATGATCTTCCACGTCGTGTAAATATGCCGAGAGGAGGAGAACCGTCCGATTGACCGGTTCATCCTCCATTAAACGTTCCACTAGTCGGACGACACGCGTAATGTGGGCGACGTCATGACCCGACGCGTCATCTGCATGAATCGTTCCGATGAACTCTCGCGTCGCTTGAATCACGTCCATGCTTAAATCTCGATCGTCGTATTCGGTTCAATCAAGAGACCTCGACGGTGCAATTGGTCACAAAACGCCTGAGCATCTTGTTTAATCGGCGGGAACGTATCAAAGTGGATTGGAACGACACGTTTCGCTTGAAGCCACTGCGCCGCATCTAAAGCGTCTGTTGGCCCCATCGTGAAGTTGTCTCCGATTGGAAGGAACGCGACATCGATTTCAAACCGTTCACCGTACATCTTCATATCGGAGAAGAGACTCGTGTCTCCAGCGTGGTAGACCGTCAGTTCGTTCGTCTCGATGATGAATCCGGCAGGCATCCCCATATAGACCGGTGTGTCTCCCATGTCAAAGCTCGAACTGTGGAACGCTTGCGTCATCGTGACGCGTCCGAACGGAAAAGCATGACCTCCCCCGATGTTCATCCCGTGAACAGAGAAGCCTTTTTTCTCGTAATACGTTGCGAGTTCATGTGTCGCCACAATCGTCGCACCCGACGATTTCGCAATCAATTCGACATCCTCGATATGATCGAAATGAGCATGTGTGAGCAACAAATAGTCCGGACGTAGTGTAGAAGGGTCTATTTCCGTATGAGGGTTACTCGTCAAAAATGGATCGATCAACACGTTTACGCCATCAATCTCAAATCCTACAGTCGCATGTCCATAATAGGTGATTTTCACGTGTATTCATCCTTCCTTCGTAAGTTCAGATTACAACACTTTCTCCAAGAAACGTTTCGCCCGGTCTGTTTGCGGATTCAACAACAGGTCAGCCGGTTTTCCTTCTTCCATGAGAATCCCTTCATCCAGGAAGAGGACGCGGTCTGCCACTTCACGGGCGAAGCCCATTTCGTGTGTGACGACGACCATCGTCATCCCAGTCTCAGCCAACCCTTTCATAACGTCGAGTACTTCATTGACCATCTCAGGGTCAAGTGCCGATGTCGGTTCATCAAACAACATGACGTTCGGTTCCATCGCCAAGGCACGCGCGATGGCGACACGCTGTTTTTGTCCACCCGAGAGTTGGCTCGGATAGGCATCGATTTTTTCAGAAAGGCCGACACGTTCGAGTAATTTCTTCGCACGTTCCAGCGCTTCCGCCTTGCTAACTTTTAAGACGTTGATTGGTGCATACGTCAAATTGTCCAATACGCTCATATGAGGGAACAAGTTGAACTGTTGGAATACCATCCCGATGTTTTGACGCGCCTTCGCGACGTTCGCCCCTTTTTTCGTGAGCTCGAATCCGTCGACACTTACCGTCCCGCTCGTTGGAATCTCAAGCATGTTCAAGCAGCGTAGAAATGTCGATTTACCAGACCCGGACGGTCCGATGACAGCAACCACTTCACCACGCTCGATCGTCGTCGTGATTCCTTTTAACACTTCTAAGTCACCAAATTGTTTGTGTAGGTCTTTTACTTCGATCATCTTCCATCACTCTTTCTTAACCGTTTTTCTAGACGTTGTCCAAGATACGTCAAGATCATCACTATCGTAAAGTATATCACACCGGCGAATAGAAGCGGTTCGAAGTAGATTGCCTTCTGCCCACCGACGATTTGCGCACGACGCATGATATCGAGCACCCCGACCGTCGAGACGAGTGCAGACTCTTTCGTTAATGTGATCATCTCGTTCACAAGAGCAGGCAAGATGTTCTTGAACGCCTGTGGCAAGATGATAGAACGTAACTGTTTGACATACGGGACACCAAGAGCATCCGAAGCCTCCCACTGTCCTTTATCTACTGCTTGGATACCCGCTCGAATAATCTCTGAAATATACGCCCCCGAGTTGAGCGAGAAGGCGATGACCGCTGACTGGTACGGTGTCGTGATATATCCCGTCAGTTGCGGCAATCCGAAGTGGATGATGGCGAGTTGCAAAATGAGTGGTGTCCCACGGAACACCGCCGTATAAGCATGTCCGATAAAGTTAATCAGACGATTCGGGACAATTTTTAATGTAGCGACAACAATCCCAAGTGAGATCCCAATCAATGCCGAGACGATCACCACTTGGAACATGACTGGAATCCCCTCAAGTATATAAGGGATCGAATCATAAATCCGGCTAAAATCCATAGTGAGTTCCTCCTAAAAAAAGGCTGACCGATTCATATTCAGTCAGCCTCGTACGATTCATTATTCGGCTGGCGCAGCCTCTTCTTCAAACCATTTCTGTGCTAACTCTTCGATTTCTCCACTGTCGATCATCTTCTTCAACTCTTCGTTGAATTGATCGCGGAGTTCATCATCTTTACGGAAGGCAGCAGCAGAACCTGCTTCTTCTTCGTCCACAATTTCAAATGTCGTCAATTCACTATCTTGCTCGAGGTATTTTTTCGCGACCGTATCTTCGATGACCATCGCGTCAATACGTCCTGTCTTGATTTCTTGAATGATCTCAGGAATCTTGTTCAACGAGACGATCTCAGCATCTGTGATTTGATCTTGTGCAATCCCTTCTTGAATCGAACCGAGCTGGACTCCGATCTTTTTCCCCTTCAAGTCTTCAAGTGATTGAAGCGAATCATCTTTTGACAAGATCAAGTTCACCGCTGTGAAATAAATATCTGAGAAATCGGCATTTTCTTTACGCTCTTCTGTCGGAGTCATCCCCGCCATGACGAAGTCGACTCGACCTGCATTGAGGGCCCCAAGTAAGCTTCCGAAATCCATATCTTCAATTTTCAATTCATATCCCATGTTCTCTGCCACTTTTTTGGCGATATCGATATCAAATCCGACAATCTCGTCGCCATTCGCTGTATCGACGAACTCATATGGGAAGTAATCGGCACTTGTACCCATGACGATGACTTTGTCATCCTCACCATCGGTCGATGTCGATCCTCCTTCGTTCACGTCTGCCCCACACGCGACTGAGAACGCGGCCAGTCCTGCTAAACATAATGCTAGAAAACCTTTTTTCATCTTCATCTCCCTTTCATAGTTGAATGATAATTATCAGAACTTTAACAAAATTATGACATATGTGTGAACGTAGCTCAACTGTTCTATGACACATCAGTTGTCCGACTTGTGTCTTCAACCACTATATACACATAATTATTACTTGTAAAGTATATTCATGCAAATTATACAAAAAAGAAGGTCACATTCGCTCGAAAGCGAAATATGTGACCGTTCCATTGTCGCGTGACCCATACGGTTGCACCTGTTTGACCGAAGTCATCGGGATGGCACTATACACATGCGGATAACGTTCTCCATCCTCATCCAACTCATAATGTAGCAGCTGACCAAGTCGGTTGACGTGTAACGATACGAGAACGACCGACTCACCTGGATAGGACGATTTGACGACCTTACCGATTTGCTGCGGTGTGCAGCATTTGATTGTCCCTTCCGATTGAAGTGACGGTTCATTGATCTCACCGCGTGACAGGGCAATCATATACTCTGCCTCCGTCATGATTTTGATGACTGGTTCCATATACCCTGCCCCTTTTCACAAAAGCGCAAAGGCAGTGCCTTTGCGCCGATGCTTGATTATGCGAAGTAGATGTCGAACAATGTTTGCAATTGGTCGACGAGCTCTTCAGCAGTCGATGACTCGATTTCACTACGCTCTACCATCGTCACGATGTTGCCATCCTCAAGAAGTGCGATTGACGGTGAAGACGGTGCATATCCTTCAAAATACTCACGTGCACGATCTGTCGCTTCACGGTCTTGACCAGCAAACACGGTCACGAAATGGTCAGGCTTCACACCTTCCATCTTGTTGACGTATGCGGCAGCTGGACGAGCAATCCCGCCTGCACACCCACAAACCGAGTTGACGAGGACGAGTGTCTTCCCTTCTTTTTTCAGTGCTCCGTCTACTTCTTCCGGTGTCGTGAGCTCTGTGTATCCTGCAGCACGTACTTCGTTACGCGCTTGTTCGACTACATCTTGAAAATATAATTGAAAATCCATGTTGTTTCCCCTTTCGACATTTCGTCTGTACTCCCTTATTTTACGTCTTGTTCTACCTCGAGGACAAGTCTATCGCTCAATTCACGTTCTAAGAACGGGTCTGCCCCTAACATCTGTTTGAAAGCAAGGTAACGTGCCTTCGTCTCTGCGCTCGCCTGACGGTTCGTCAAGTAGGCACGAATCATGATATTTTTCGGCGTATGCTCGAGGTCGATGAATTCGAGCAGCTGGGCATCATACCCGACAAGTCCAAGCAGTTCAGCCCGAATGGAATCGGTCGCGAGTGAGGCGAACCGTTCTTTGATCAAGCCATGTTGGAGCATCACGTCTAAATTCGACGCTTGAATTTGACGATTCAATTCCTTTTGACAACACGGAACGCTCAAGATGACTTTCGCGCCCCAGCGGACGGCACGTGCCAACGCCATGTCTGTCGCCACATCACATGCATGAAGGGTCACGACCATATCAACAGCTGTTTCCCCTTCATATTCATTAATGTCTCCGACTAAAAATTCGAGCCGTTCATATCCTAAGTCTTTCGCAATCGATGCACACTCTTCAATGACCTCTTTCTTCAAATCGAGCCCTGTGATATGGACGTCATATCCTTTCATCTCATGAAGGAAATGATAGAGCGCGAACGTCAAATACGACTTCCCTGACCCGAAATCCAAGATTCGAACGGTACGGTCTGCCGGCAAGTATTTCAGTGAATCCTCAATGAACTCGAGGAAACGATTGATCTGTTTGAACTTGTCATACTTTGGACGCTTCACTTTTCCGTCCGTTGACTGAATGCCGAGTCGAATGAGAAACGGAACTGGCTCGTCGAGTGGAAGCACGTACTGTTTTTCCCGATTGTGGCTCAGTTGAACTTCTTTTTGAGCCGTCTGCTTTTCTTTCAATGTCACTTTGAACTTTTTCGATAATTGGAACTGGAGGTCGGAATCTTTTAACTGAAACTGTCCTTGTCGGAACGTTTCGAGAAGCTCATTCACTTCTGTGACAGCCTCATCTGGTGTCAAGTTTTTATGGTTCATCACCCGCTCATACTGATACTCGAACTGGATATGATACGCATTTCGTAGCATGACCGGTTTCAATTTGACCCGTCTGAGATCGCTAGATTTTTGACGGGGTTGACTGATGGTCGCCGACACGAGATGATTTGATTGTAAGACGTCTGCGAGACGCTCTTGTAACGCTTTATATTCCAATGGATTCAATCCTTTTTTAGAAATTTTGAAACATATCGTTTCACCTGTCCGTACATACTATTACACGAAGACGACGTTACGTCAAAGGAGGATACACATATGTTTAAAAAGATTTTATCATCAATCGGAATCGGTGCCGCAAAAGTCGACACACGCTTGAATGAGAGCCACTGTTCACCCGGTGGAGAACTCACTGGAGTCGTCCATATAGAAGGCGGTTCGGTCGAACAATCCGTCGACAGTATCTATCTCTTCTTCAATACGTTGTATAAACATGAGGTGAACGATAAGTCGACATACTCGACGTTCACGATTGAAAAAATCTTATTGAATGAAGCACCGTTTATGATTGGTCCCGGAGAAGTGAAAGAAATTCCGTTCACAGTCAACGTCCCGTTCAATACGCCACTCTCTGTGAGCCAATCGAAATCATGGATTGAAACGGGCCTTGATATCGCCCAAGCCGTCGATCCAAAAGATGAAGATGCGATCACCGTACAACCGAATGCAGTTCAACAAGTCATATTAGATGCGATGGACGAGCTCGGATTCCGTTTGAAGAAAGCCGACACGGAGATGCTCCCGGCACGTCATCGTTCGGGACGTCTTCCGATTGCCCAAGAACTCGAGTATTCAGCGAACGGTTCGCGATTCGGTCGCCAGTTAGACGAGGTAGAAGTTGTGATTCTACAAGACGAGGATGCCATCGAATTGCTCATTCAAGTCGACCGCAGTGTCCACGACCTCGGAAGTCTCTTTGCTGACTTGACGGGAACGGACGAGTCGACTCATCGTGTACGCTATGACGCCGCACGTTTATCAGTAGCTGAAGTTCGTCGCGACATCGAATCGATGATTGAACAATCGATTTAAGGAAATCACCAACACGCCATTTCTATGAATGGCGTGTTTTTCTGAGGTATTGAATTTAATCATCCATTTTTTTACAATGAACATATGGAATAAACCCTTTTCTGGAGGTGACTACATCTTGTTTGCTTTAATAATGATTGGGAGTCTTGGTCTTGCAACGCTTGCCTTACCGATTCTAGAGACCAGTCTTTCTGATTCACTCGCCTATTTCACGCTTGGTGGACTCGAAGTCCTGATTGGTTTGATTGCCATGTGTCTCATGCGCAATCCGTCGACAAACGCCTTATCATTCATGAAGTTCATGCCCTATCTTGTACTATTGATTCATTTCCCTACCTCACTCCTTTTGCTTTGGATTTCTTCGGTCAGACATGATGGGGTTTCTGCATTTTCATTAAACTATATTTTTATATACTGGATGTTCCTTCTCGTGTTCGTCGTAGTCAGCAGATTGACGTACCGTGTCCATCAACGACGATTCGAAGGTGCATGATTAGAAAGGATGATTCTACATTGGATCTACTTCAATTTCTTTACGACCGAGCAATTCCACTCACACTATTCACGACGCTCGGCCTATTCAGTCTCATGTTTGCGTTCGCACTATATAAATCCAAACCACGACTCTCCAAAGGACTCGTCACAATGGGCATGTCTTTCTCGTTCCTTCTCTTACTGATCTCAGCCGTAAGCTTCGTCTTCACGGTATTCCTTGGCTATAACTCATAAGAAATGGAGGCACCCTACTGGGGCGCCTCCATTTTTTAATCAATATACGGTATATGTGTTCGGGTCAATCGACTCGAGTGAGTGCTTGATCGCTTGTAAGAACTGACCTGCGACGAGACCGTCAAGGACACGATGGTCGACAGACATACAAAGGTTGACCATATCGCGTGCCGCGAACATCCCGTTCATCCAGACCGGACGCTTCACAATCGACTCGACCGATAGGATTGCCGCTTGTGGGTAATTCAAGATTGGTGCCGATTGAATCGAACCAAACGCACCCGTGTTGTTGATGGTGAATGTCCCACCACGCATCTCTTCAGCCTTCAAGCGGTTCTCACGCGCTCGCGTTGCCACGTCTTGAAGGGAAACGGCTAGTCCTTTAATATTCTTCTCATCCGCTTGGCGAATGACCGGAACGTATAGGGCGTCGTTTGCCGCGACGGCTACCGAGAGATGGATGTCTTGGTGAACTTTGATGTGATCTCCTGCCCACTCCGAATTCATCATCGGATACTTCTTCAATGCTTCGATGGCTGCCTTCATGAAGAATGGCATGAACGTCAATTTGACGCCTTCCCGTTTCATGAACTCATCTTTCAACTTTGCACGGGCTTCGACGAGGTTCGTCACATCCACTTCAATCATGAGCCATGCGTGTGGAGCCTCGTGTTTCGAGCGGACCATATTGTTCGCAATCGCTTGACGTACCCCGGCTGTCGGAATCGATTCATAACGGCCAGATGAAGTCGATGATGATGCGACCGGTTGTGACGGTTCAACGACAGGACGTGGTGCCTCAGTCGGAACGTCCAACTTCGTCTGTACCATCGTCTCTTGGACAGGCGCTTGTGTCGCTTTCTCAGAAGTCGATGCCGGACGTCCTTCTGATAAGTAACGAAGAATATCTTTCCGCGTGATCCGACCGCCTAGACCGCTTCCGCTCAGTTCATTCAAATCGATATCGTTCTCATTGGCGAGTCGGATGACGGCAGGAGAGTATCGACCGTTTCCACTTTGTTTTTTCGGTGCAGTGGCGACAGCTTGCTTAGAGACGGATTCTGCAGGTGCCGTTTCTGCAATCGGTTCTGTCTTCGTCTCAACTGCAGCTTCCTCCGCGCTCTCGACTTCCATCGTCAATACCGGTGTCCCGACGCTGACGGTCTCCCCTTCTGGAATGAGAAACTCTTTGACGACTCCTGCGCTAGTCGCAGGAATCTCTGCCGTCACTTTGTCCGTCATGACTTCCGCGAGTGGTTCATATTCTTCCACACGGTCTCCCGGTTTGACGAGATAGGTCGTGATTGTTCCTTCTGTCACACTCTCCCCAAGTTGGGGCATAGTAATCGTTTGTTCCATGGAGATGCCTCCTTAAAACGCCGCGAGCTGACGCGCCCGCTCGGCAATTTTTTCTGGGGATACGATAAAGAATTTTTCCATCGGTGGTGCATACGGCATTGCCGGCACATCGGGGCCAGCCAAACGCTCAATCGGCGCATCGAGTTCGAAGAGCGCCTTCTCCGCGATAATCGCCGCCACTTCTCCGATGATGCTTCCTTCTTTGTTGTCCTCCGTCACGAGTAGCACTTTACCAGTCTTCTTGACCGATTCGATGATCGCTTCTTGGTCGAGCGGGTAGACGGTACGAAGATCAAGGATGTGCGTGCTGATTCCTTCTTCTTCGAGCGTTTTCGCAGCCTCTTGTGCCATATGCACGCAAAGACCGTACGTGATGATCGTGATATCGTCACCTTCCCGTTTGACAGCGGCCTTACCGATTTCAACCGTGTATTCGTCCGTCGGCAATTCCGCCTTCAAAAGACGATAGGCACGCTTATGTTCAAAGAAAAGAACAGGGTCGTTCGAACGGATTGCTGCTTTCAACAATCCCTTCGCATCGACAGGGTCAGATGGAATGACGACTTTAAGACCTGGCGTCGAACTGAACATCGCCTCGACTGATTGCGAGTGATAGAGAGCCCCGTGAATACCCCCACCGAAAGGAGCACGGATGACCATCGGACATGTCCAATCGTTGTTTGAACGGTATCGAATTTTTGCCGCTTCTGAAACGATTTGGTTCACTGCTGGCATGATAAAGTCTGCGAATTGCATTTCTGCGATCGGTCGCATGCCGTACATGGCAGCCCCGACTCCGACTCCGGCAATCGCACTCTCAGCGAGCGGTGCGTCGATGACACGATCCTCTCCATATTTTTCAATCAACCCTTGTGTGGCACGGAATACACCACCACGAACGCCGACGTCTTCCCCGACGACGAAGACGTTTTCGTCGCGCTCCATTTCCTCATGAATCGCTTCATTGATCGCTTCGATAAACGTTTTCATCATTTTTCCTCCTCATAGACGTAATCCAGTGCAGATTCAGGCGATGCATACGGTGCTTTGTCCGCATATGTCGTCGCTTCATTCACTTCAGCATCGATTTGTGCATCGATTTCAGCAAGTGTATCCGCCGTTGCGATTCCGTCGTTCACAAGTCGTTGACGGAACAATTGAATGCCATCCCGCTCTTTTAACCCTGCCAATTCTTCTGCTGAACGGTATGCTTTGTCATCATCATCTGATGAGTGTGGCACGAGACGTTCAACTTCTGCTTCGATTAGCGTCGGTCCTTCTCCGCGAAGTGCACGTTCACGCGCTTCCTTCACGACCGCATAGACAGCAATCGGGTCTGTCCCGTCGACTGTCACACCTGGCATGCCATATCCTTTCGCTCGATCTGACACGCGCTCGCATGCCAACTGTTTTGTAAGTGGAACCGAGATTGCATACTTGTTGTTCTCACAGAACAAGATGACCGGCAACTTATGGACACCTGCAAAGTTTGCGCCTTCATGAAAATCTCCTTGGTTAGAGGACCCTTCCCCGAACGAGACGAATGTAACGAGCTCTTCCTTTTTCATCTTCGCCGCAAGTGCAATTCCGACTGCATGTGGGACTTGTGTCGTGACCGGAGACGAACCCGTTACGATACGATGCTCTTTCGAGCCGAAGTGACCAGGCATCTGACGACCACCTGAGTTTGGATCTTCCGCTTTCGCGAATGCCGATAACATTAAATCTCTTGATGTTTGACCGAAGTGAAGGACGACCGCCACATCACGATAGTAAGGTAGGACATAATCAATCCCTTTCTCGAGGGCGAACGCCGCACCAACTTGCGCCGCTTCTTGTCCTTGACATGAGACGACGAATGGGATTTTCCCGGCGCGGTTCAACTTCCACATCCGTTCATCAATTTTACGTGCACGAACCATCGTTTCGTACATCGCCAATAAATCTTGTTTTGTTAAACCAAGCTCTTCATATGAGTTTACAGTCATTTGTTCCATCCTTGTTCCTCCTTAGGCGTGAATCGGTAATCCATCGACGGCGAGAGCCGCTTCTTGGAAGGCTTCGCTCAGTGCAGGATGCGGGTGTACAAGTTGTCCCATCTCCCAAGCCGTCGCATTTAAGACGAGCGCGAGGCCACCTTCTGTGATGAGTTCGGTCGCTTTCGGTCCGACGATATGAACACCGAGAAGGTCATCTGTCTCTTGATCTGAGACGAGTTTGACGAATCCGTCGGCTTGCCCTTCAATTCTTGCTTTTCCGAGCCCATTGAAACGGTACGTTCCTGTCTTGACGTCATGTCCAGCCTCTTTTGCCGCTTCTTCTGTCAAACCGACCGAAGCGACTTCAGGGACACTGTATACACAGCGTGGAATGAGCGCGTAATCGAGCGGTGTCGGCTCAAGACCGAGAATCGTCTCGACTGCCTTCACACCTTCTGCAGAAGCGACGTGGGCGAGTTGCAACTTCCCGATACAGTCTCCAATTGCGAAGATATGACGTTCCTTCGTCCGATACTGGCTATCGACTTGAATGATACCGTTCTCTACGACGATTGACGTGTTTTGAAGACCTAAGTCTTCCGTATTGGCGACACGCCCCACTGAGACGAGGACACAGTCCACGCTCAACATCTCCTCACCTACAGCGAGCTCCACCGCATCGTCGTGAATCGATGTACGTTCAGCGTCGACCGTCACGCTCTTCTTCACGCGGACTCCGCGCTTTTTCAAAAGACGCTCCACTTCACGCGAGACTGCTTTGTCCTCGAGTGGGAGTAATCGATCGCCTACTTCGATCAATGTCACGTTCACATCAAGGTCGACGAGCATGGACGCCCATTCGACTCCAATGACCCCTCCACCGACAATCGCAATCGATTCAGGTAGCGTTTCAAAATTGAGGAGGTCGTCCGAATTCAAAATCCGTTTGTGATCGAACGGCAATCCAGGAAGTTCACGAGGAATCGACCCTGTTGCGATAATCAGTTGATTCGGCAAAATCAGTTCTGATTCACCGCTTTCATCCTCAACGGATACAGTCCCTGGTTGTGGTGAGAAGATACTTGGTCCAAGAATAGAGGCCTTTCCGCGGAACACTTCGATTTTCCCTTGTTTCATCAAATGTTCGATTCCCTTTTCTAGTCCAGCCACAAGATCACGCTTATACGTTTGAGCGCGTTCCATATTGAACGTCACATCTCCCGTCTCAACGCCATATGTCGCACTTTGCTTCGCTGTTTGATAAACATGTGCAGCTTTTAAAAGCGCCTTCGTCGGGATGCATCCTCTATGTAAGCAGGTGCCACCTAACTTTCTCGCCTCGACGATTGCGACAGATTTTCCTGCCTGGGCCGCCTTGATTGCAGCCACATATCCTCCTGGTCCTCCACCGATGACGACAACATCAAATTCTCGTGCCATGTGTATCCCCCTCATAAACTCGTGCGGTCTCTTCGTTCTCGATGACGCGAAGTGCACCTTCAGCCAACGCTTTAAGCTCATCTTCACCCGGATACACGTGTACCGGCGCGAGATAAGTGACACGCTCCTTGATTTTTTCAGTCAGCCACTCGGAATATGCGATTCCGCCCGTCAGTAAGATGGCATCCACACGACCACATAATGTCGCGCCGTGTTTTGAAATCTCTTGAGCGACACGATAAGCCATCGTCTCATACAACAGTCTCGCCTCGTCATCACCTGATTCAACCCGTTGCTCGATTTCAATGGCATCGAATGTACCGAGATGAGCAAACAGACCACCTTGACCGACAATTTTCTTTTTCATTTCCGATTCTTTATACCTGGTACTATAACATAGTTCTACTACCTGTCCAACAGGAATCGAGCCAGCACGCTCCGGCGCGAGCGGTCCATCTCCGTCGAGACCATTATTCACGTCGATGACTCGACCTGCCGTATGGGCACCGACCGTGATTCCTCCACCAAGATGCGCAACGATAAGATTCAACTCATTGTAATCGCTTCCATTTTCGGCCGCGAATCGTTTCGCGACAGCCTTTTGATTGAGGGCATGGAAAATGCTACGACGATTGATTTCCGGCATGCCTGTCTTTCGGGCCAATTCGCCCATCTCATCGACGACGACCGGATCCACAATGAAACTAGGAATCCCTTCAGCTCCCCCGATTTTCGAAGCGATCAGACCACCGAGATTCGATGCATGCATCCCAAAACGTCCGCTCGTCAAATCTTCACGCATGAGTTCATTGACCGTATACGTTCCAGACGTCATCGGTGCAAGCAAGCCACCACGACCGACGATCGCGGTCAAATCATTGACCGCGATGCCCGTCTCTTCTAACAAGGCGCGTACTTCTTGCTCACGATGAGGCAACTGCTCTGGAAGTGTGAGACCCGTCACATCGATTGAATGTCGGACCGTACGTGTCATCACTTCTTCCTTCCCATCAAACAATCCAACTTTCGTCGAGGTCGACCCTGGGTTGATTGCAAGAATTAGCCGTTTTGTCATCTTAGCGTCTCCCTAGAATGCTTTTTTCAACTTTAAGGAACTGGCTGCGTGAACGCGACATCATGTGAATCCGCTCTTCCGCCATCTTATCGGCCGCTACATGCGTTGGTACACCATCACGTTCTGCGATTTCAAAGACGCGCATCATGTTGTCATAAATGAGTTCGACTTTCTTCATTGCCCGTTCACGGTTGTAGCCTTCAAGTTCGTCCGCGACGTTGATGACACCACCTGCATTGATGACGAAGTCTGGTGCATAAAGGATTCCGTTCTCGTCGAGCACGTCTCCGTGACGATCTTCTGCTAATTGGTTATTGGCAGCGCCTGCGACGATTTGTGCTTTCAATTGTGGAATCGTTTTGTCGTTGATGACGGCACCGAGAGCACATGGTGCAAAAATATCACATTCGACCGCATAAATCTCATCTGGTTTGACGACCGTCGCACCAAAGTCTGCTTCTGCACGTTTGAGTGCTTCCTCATTAATGTCGGTCACAATCAAATGAGCACCCTCTTCATGGAGGTGACGGCACAAGTTGTAGGCAACGTTTCCAACACCTTGAACAGCGACGGTTTTCCCTGCGAGCGACTCAGTCCCGAATTTCCATTTCGCAGCAGCTTTCATTCCACGATACACACCATATGCCGTGACCGGTGAAGGGTTACCACTTGAACCGAATGCAGGACTGACGCCTGTGACGTAATCCGTTTCCATGTGAATGAAGTCCATGTCGGCAACTGTTGTATTTACATCTTCAGCCGTGATGTAACGACCACTAAGAGATTGAACATATCGTCCGAATGCACGGAAGAGCGCCTCTGATTTATCTGTCTTCGCATTTCCGATGATGACGGCCTTCCCGCCCCCAAGGTTGAGACCCGCTGCAGCATTTTTATATGTCATTCCTTTTGCGAGACGCAACACATCCGTGAGTGCCTCTTGTTCTGATTCATAGTTCCACATACGGAGTCCACCGAGAGCTGGCCCGAGCGTCGTGTCATGGATGGCGATGATCGCCTTTAGTCCAGACGCTTGGTCTTGGCAAAATACGATTTGCTCATAGTCCTCAGATTGTAAGACATCAAAAATACGGAAGCGTGGCTCTGTGTTTGTTTCCATCATGATTAATTCCTCCTGTTAAGTACGATTAATGTTTAGCATGTAACAAAGCGAATGCGAGGGAATATAGCTTCGCTTCGGCAGTATCGGCACGACTTGTCAATACAACAGGGGCAGATGCGCCGACGACAATCGCCGCTACGCTCGCCTCTGCGAAATACATGATTGATTTATAAAGGACGTTGCCGACCTCTATGTAAGGTACGACTAATAAATCGGCTTGACCGGCAACTTCACTGTTGATTCCTTTTTGCTTTGCTGCAACCATGTCGACAGCGTTGTCGAGCGCGAGCGGTCCATCTACGACACAGCCCTTGATTTGTCCACGTCGATTCATTTGGCTAAGTAGTGCCGCATCGAGAGTCGCATTCATTTGTGGATTGACTACCTCGACTGCTCCAATGGCTGCGACTTTCGGCGATTCGTAACCGATGTCATGCATCGCTTCTACCGCATTGTGAATAATTTCGACCTTCTCTTCGAGTGTTGGTGCGATATGAATCGCCGCATCCGTCACTCCAATCAACTTTTCACGATTCGGAATTTGGAATAGTGCGATGTGGCTGAGCGTCCGCTTCGTACGGAGTCCAGCTTCACGATTAAGGACGGCTTTCATAAATGTCGATGTCGACACCATCCCCTTCATGAGGACGTCCGCCTCTTTATTTTTCACAGCTAATGTGGCACGTCGCGCAATCTCAACGTCACCTTTCGCATGTAAAATATCGACGGCTGACTCATCGATTCCATGCTGTTCACATAACTTTCGGATCTCTCGAGCTTCACCGAACAAAATGAAGCGTGACAACCCATGATCCGTAGCGAGTTTTACGGCCCGGATGACTTCTTCGTCCGCTGCCCCCGCAATGGACACGGTACAGCCTTCTAACTCTTTTGCGTTCGCCAGCATCCGTTCAAAATTCATCATTGTCCCCCCTTGCTCTCTACACTATATCATAAGCAAGTTTGTTTCCTAAATTGTAAGCGCTTTATAATGCGGATAACCATGCAAATTAATGCTTACCGTGCATAAATTTTCCTGCAAATTATTGCATGGTGTCAAGCTTGTTGTATAATGTTCGAATCGAAATCTTCAATCGGCGGGCTGCTTCTGATTTGTTGCCACTTGCCTCTTCAATTGCTCGTTCAATCAAATCGCGTTCATATTTTGCAACGGCCTCGTGAAACGTTCCAGATTCGACCACTTTTTGACTCGTGGAACGATTGGATAACTGCAAATGATGTGGGGCAATCCACTGTTCGGAGCTTGCCATATAAATCATCGCACGACCGATCACATTCTCCAGTTCTCGCACATTCCCTTTCCAATGCTGGCTCTTCAGTAATGTTAAAGCATCTTCGTCAACGCCGCGTACACTCCGACCGTATTCTTGATTCAGTTTCCGGATCATCCGTTCACATAGTGCCTCGAGTTCATTCAGTCGCTCACGTAATGGTGGGATATGGATCGGCATCCGATTGATTCGGTAATACAAATCTTCCCGGAATGTTCCGTCTGCTACTTTTTGTTCGAGATCGGCATTCGTTGCGGCAATGATTCGGACATCGATTGGGATTGCCGTCGTCCCTCCGACACGGACAATTTCATTTTCCTGGAGGACACGTAAAAGCTTCACTTGGACATCAAGAGGGAGCTCTCCGATTTCGTCTAGAAAGAGTGATCCGCCATCCGCTTCTTCGAAATATCCGGTTTTCCCGCCTCGTTTAGCTCCACTGAAGGCTCCATCTTCATAACCGAATAGCTCACTTTCAAGAAGGGTAGGTGAAATCGCCGCACAGTTCACGCGAATGAACTTTTTATACTTTCGAGGAGATTCCCCGTGAATGGCATGGGCGAACAGTTCTTTTCCTGTTCCCGATTCTCCACGAATCAATACCGTCACTGGGGTCACAGCGGCAAGTTTCGCCTGCTCGATGACAAATCGCATGGCGTCACTCGTAGCAATGATATCGGCAAACTGATATTTGGCTTCTAGATTCCGGATGCGTGTTTTTGCCTCCTGCAATTCATCACGTAGGGCACGAATCTGAGATACGTCACGGATGACCCCAACCGAGCCTCGCAACTTACCTTCGACGATGATCGGTTCTGCATTCACAAGAATATCTCGTCTCGTCGCCCCAATTTGCATCCGAATGTCTCGAACGCCTTGCCCGGTCGATAGTACTTTCAAATGGACGCTTTCCTGCATTCCGATATCTGCCGTCGCTGGTTTGTCGACCACATCTTCTTTTTTGAATCCGGTCAACCGTGTATAAGACGGATTGATCAAAATCGTGTTACCGTGATGATCTGCGACCGATATGGCCTCACTCGTACATTCAATGATGGCCTCGAGCATTTGTTGATTCTGTTTCAATCTTTCAACCACAATCCGAATAAATTCCCCTGGTAAGACGACCGCATCTTTGAAATGATCCTTTAATTGTTCAAACGTTTGATGTTTCCCCGTCGTTTCGATGACAAAATCTAGTGTCGCATCCGCATACTGTTTCCAATCGTCCGCCACAGATATGCCATAACTTTTAGCAAGGGCTATTCCTTCAGCAGATGCATCAGAATCTACGACCGCTACAATCGTCGCAAGCGGCGAATCCATCAGCATATGAAGGACTTCGGTCCCCCCTTTTCCTGCCCCCACAATCATCAATCGTTTATTCATACATATTCCCCCATCATCATTCTTCTCTATTTCATGCTACTGAATCCGCACCTGATTCGCAAGCTGCCCAAAAATAGACCGTGTCGAACAGATCGATTTCTGTTAAAATAATGTATGGTAAAGGAGGAGATTGCATGCGTTTTATCGCGCTTCTAATCTTAATCGTCCCTGGGTTATTAGGTGTTTACGGAATCAAATTGCTACGTGATAGCTTCTTTTTGAAGACGAGCGCACCGTTTTCATGGTTCGATTCACTCGCTGCCGCCTCCATGTTGCAGGGGACCTTTGGGCTTCTGCTCGCCATGGGCGGGATCGGATTTGTAGCCGGCTATATTTTTAACCGCGACAAAAAAACAGGAAAAGTACAACGCCTCGACTCATAAGCACACAAAAAAAGGTTCCCTAACTTGACTTCATTTCAAGTGCGGAACCTTTTATTCATATTGAATTGTGATCACTACGGATGATCTCCTTTCAAACTACGTTACTTACTTTGACATGAAATCCAACGTCTTCTTAATGAAGAAGTATGAAAGAACTTTAGTAACTGCCGTCTTGCGTGAACGGAATCTTACCATTCGAGTTACTAACTGATTTACTTATCGGGTCATGTCGAACCATCCATCGTGAAGTCGAACGCTTGCCATAAACTGTTCAACGGTTGACAACACTCCTTTTGGTTAACTGAACGATTGTTTTTTCCTATATCAACCCCTAGCTTCGAGTTGATGATAGAATCGCCTCGCGAATGAGCGACTGTCGCGACCTCACGTCGGGACATTAACGACTTGAGGTGTCGTTCCCACCTCTGAGCTATAATCGGATAGCGAACCGAGATGATTTGGTTTCTTCAAACGTTGCTCCGGAACAAGTTTGAAAAGCGTTCATCTGACGCTTGTCCAAGTAACTTGGTACATCTTTATTATAACAAAGGCCCACCATTTTGCAAGCGCTTTCTTTCATAAAGTAAATAAATCTGAAAGTAATTGTTTCATCAAAAAAGACTAAGTCCCATCACGACTTAGTCCTCATGAAATGATTCAATTATTCTTAAACGATACATACGTGACGAAGTACGAGATAAACTCCGAGTTTTTCGGGCTTCGCTCACGCTCCGGTCGCCCTTCGAACATCTCATGATCGCGCATGCCGTTCTCCCATGCCGTCTTGATTGCATGACGCATTGCTCGTTCTACACGAGAAGATGTCGTCTCATGCTCTTTTGCGACCATCGGATATAATTCTTTCGTGATGAGACCGAGCAAATCTTGCCGTTCTCGCACGTAAATGACAGCTTGACGGATATACTTGAACCCTTTGATTCGCGGAGAGATTCCGAGTTGCTGAAGCAGGAGTGAGATTTCAATTTCTTCTGGCGTCATTCCGTCGAATTCTCGATTTGTTCCTTCTGACAATTCACGAATTTTCGTTAATAACTGTTGAATATTGAACGGTTTGACGAGAAAATAAGAGGCCCCGAGTTGCACGGCCTGTTTCGTCACTTCATCTTTTCCAAACGCGCTCAACATGATTACTTCCGGTTTGTCATCACCTAATTCTTCATTTAGGCGTTGCAATACTCCGATTCCATCCAAATGCGGCATGATAATATCGAGTAAGAGTACATCCGGTTGGTGTGTCTTGACGACATCCAAGCATGTTTCTCCATCGTGTGCCGTACCTACGACACGAAGATCAGGCTCAGATTCTAGTTGTCGGCTCAACAAATCGACGATTTCTCGATTGTCGTCCGCAATACATAATGTAATCACTTATGACACTCCTTTGATGAACTTCTGTTTTACTTGTTGTGACATCTCAAGTAATTCTTCGACGTGTTGCTTCGTCAAGTCTGTCATTTGAGCGCCAGCAATCATGCGACCCAATTCGTCGATTCGACTTTCACGGTCGAGGGACGTCACATTTGTTTTCGTCCGTTCATTCGTTTCGGTTTTAGTAATGTAAAGATGTTGGTCTGCCATCGCAGCAACTTGTGCCAAGTGCGTGATACAGAGGACTTGAGAGCCGACAGAAAGTCGGAAGATCTTTTCACCCATCGCCTGCGCGACACGTCCAGAGACTCCTGTGTCGACCTCGTCAAAAATAATGGAGGCCACGCCGACCGTTCTTGAAAAGATGGATTTGAGTGCGAGCATGACACGGGAAAGCTCACCTCCTGAAGCGACTTTTGCGAGCGGTTTGAACGGTTCTCCAACGTTCGTCATCATGTAAAACTCCACGTCATCTAAACCATCTTGTTTAAGCGATGTGGTTTTGAAACGGACCTCGAACGCTGTTTTTTCCATATATAGTTCTTTCAGTTCTCGATGAATCGCATGCTGAAGCGACTCCGCAGCCACCTTACGCGCTGAAGAGAGTCTCATACCAGCATCTCTTGCAATCTGCTCTAATCGAATGAGTTCATCTGAGAGCGTCTGTAAATGCTCTTCCCGGTTCGTCATCGACTTCAATTCATCCGACACTTGTTCGCCATAGGTGATGACTTCTTCGATGGTCGTCCCATACTTTCGTTTCAATTGCTGGAAAAGAGCCAATCGTGACTCAATCTCATCCAATCGAATCGGGTCAAATTCGAGCGAATCTAACTGGTCCCGGAGTTGAAACTTTGCATCCTCCAACAAATAATAAGCGTTAGAGATAGTCTCCGATACAGATGTCAAAGACGAAGAGAGCTGTGACGCCTCTTCCATCTCGCGCATCGCCACTCCGATTTGATCGAGTCCATTTGACTCCTCGGCAACCGCCTCATACGAGAGACGAATGTGTTGATGAATGCGTTCAAAGTTGGCCAATTCATCCCGTTCTTCTGTCAACGCCTGTTCTTCCCCAACTTTTAATTCAGCCGCTTCGATTTCTTTCGTTTGAAACGACAAAAGATCCATTCGTTGAGCAAGCTCCTGCTCACTTTGACTAAGACGCTTCAATTCATCGGCGACTTGTTTCCAAGCCGCAAATGCCGTTTGATATTCCTCGACTAACGGACTGATTTCTTTTTCGGCGAAATGGTCTAATATGCCAAGGTGAAATTCCGCATCCATTAAATGTTGATGTTCATGTTGACCGTGAATATCGACCAGGAGCCGTCCGAACTCCCGTAACGTCGAGAGCGGCATCATTTTCCCGTTCACACGGCAGACGCTCTTCCCGCTACTATGTAGGTCTCGACGTAAGATGACTGTCCCATCTTCAACATCGATGCCATATTGTTCGGCCGCTTCGATGACCGGGTGATCCGGTTCAATCATGAACAGACCTTCGATTTCAGCTTTATCTTGACCATATCGCACGAACTCACTTGAGCCACGTCCTCCAACAAGCAATCCAATCGCATCCAACAAGATCGATTTACCGGCACCTGTCTCACCCGTGAGCACAGTCATACCTCGATTAAACGGAATGTTTAATTCGTCAATAATCGCAAACTGTTTGATTGATAGTTCTGCTAACATACGTACGTTCACCTCATAACATTCCGAGTAGTCGATCGATGATTTGCTTCGCTTTCTCTTCATCACGTGCAATCATTAAAATCGTATCATCTCCACACACCGTTCCAATCAATTCATCCCAAGATAAATGATCGATCAAGACACCGATTGCATCAGCATTCCCCGGAAGCACTTTCATGACGACCAAATTTTGAGCAGAATCGACCGAGACGAAACTGTCACTAAGGATTCGCTTCATTTTACCGTATGGATTAAAACGTTGATCCGCAGGCAAGCTATATTTATACCGTCCATCGTTCAATGGGACTTTGACCAGATGTAACTCTTTAATATCCCGAGACACGGTTGCCTGTGTGACCGGATACCCCGAGCGACGTAGCTCATCCACTAACTCATCTTGCGTCTCGATTTCTCGATTCGTCACGATGTCTCGAATTTTAATCAATCGCTGTCCTTTGTTCATAAGCGCTGACACCTCATTTTTCGTTTCACATACACATTATCATTCTAAAGTATTGTCGAAAAAAGGTCTAGCATTCCAGGTGGGATTTCCACCATTCCCCATCTAGTAGACGAGTAAAGGAAAAAGCTACAGACGACGAGGTCTGTAGCATCATTTTATCCCTTCAGTTTGGCATGGGCCGCGTTTACGACCTCTTCGACTTGTAGCGATGGCGAGACGCCACCTACTCCTGTGTACCGAGCGAAGAGAAGAAACTCGATGTTCCCATCCCCTCCAGTGATCGGAGAGTAATCCAAAGCTTCGACAAAGAAGCCTTCCGATGCGAAGTATCGGACCATATCGCTTGCGACTCGTTCATGGACGTTACGGTCCCGAACAATTCCTTTTTTCCCGACATCGGCCTTCCCTGCTTCAAATTGAGGTTTGACGAGCGCCATGACGACACCGTCTTGCTTCAAAATTTGTTTCAACGGTGGCACCATCAGACGAAGCGAGATAAAAGAGACGTCAATCGTTGCGAAATCTGGTTTAATCGGGAACTGATCGGCCGTCGCGTGGCGGAAGTTCATCCGCTCCATGACGACGACGCGATCATCGCTCCGTAGTTTCCAGGCAAGCTGATTATAGCCGACATCGACCGCGTACATTTGAGTCGCGCCGTTTTGAAGCGCACAGTCCGTGAACCCACCCGTCGATGAGCCGATGTCGATTCCGACTCGTCCAAAGACATCAAGCGGGAAGACGTCGAGCGCTTTCTCGAGTTTCAAGCCGCCACGTCCAACATAAGGAAGAACTTGACCCTTCACTTCGAGAGGGATATCATCAAACACTTTATCGCCCGCCTTGTCTAGACGTTCTGTCCCACTATAGACGAGACCGGCCATGACCGACCGTTTTGCCTTTTCCCGTGTTTCAGCAAGTCCACGTTCGACGAGCAATACATCTAATCTAGTTTTCTTTCTTTTTTCCATAATCCCTCACACATTCTGTCGATTTGTCTCCATGACGAACCGTTCAATCGATTCCGCCATTTGGGCAGGTCGCAGTCCAATCTCTTCTAGGAGCTGGTTGACACCGCCATGCTCGATATATCGATCCGGAATACCGAGACGTTGAATCCGTGGAAACGCTCCGGCTTCATTCGCGTGTTCAAGCACGCTACTTCCAAAGCCACCGGCGAGAGCAGCCTCTTCTAATGTCACGAGCGGAATCCCCTCTGCATAAAGTGAAGTCAGCATCGCATCATCGAGCGGCTTGATGCTACGACAGTTAATGACGCGCACACTGAGCTTACCTTCTAATAGTGCTCGGACTTCGAGGGCGTCTTGCACTTGGGGACCGAACGTCAAGATAGCGACATCTGTCCCTTCTGCCTCGACTTCCCAATCATCGAGTGAAATTTCTTGAAGCGTCTCACTCATCGGAACACCGATCCCTTCACCACGCGGGAAACGAATCGCAATCGGTCCACCATCGTAACGGAGTGCAGAATAGACGAGTTGTTGTAATTCTTCTTCATCTTTCGCCATCAAAATTCGAATGTTTGGCACGTGACGCATGAAGGCGATATCGAACACACCTTGGTGCGTCTCTCCATCCGCTCCGACAAGTCCAGATCGGTCAATCGTGAACACGACGTTCAAGTTTTGACGACAAATGTCATGGACTAGTTGATCATACGCGCGTTGGAAGAAGGTCGAATAAATCGAGACGACCGGTTTCAACCCTTGCGTCGCCTGTCCCCCAGCGAGGGTGACCGCATGTTGCTCGGCAATTCCGACATCAAACATACGCTCCGGGAATTTCTTCGTAAAGCAATCGAGTTTCGAACCGACACTCATCGCTGGTGTGATCAACGTCACCCGTTCGTCTGACTCAGCCACTTTCGTGATCGTCTCCGCGACGACTTTCGAATAGCTTGGTCCTTTCGGTTTGCCTTTGATGACTTCACCGGATTCAATTTTATAAGGTCCAAGACCGTGCCATGTTCCGACACCGTCCAATTCAGCCGGACGATATCCCTTCCCTTTTTTCGTAATGACGTGGACGAGAACCGGACCGTCGATTTTCTTCGCGTACTCAAGCGTTTCGAGCAAGTCTTTCAAATCATGCCCATCTGTCGGTCCAAAGTAAGTGAAGCCAAGTTCTTCAAAGAACGTTCCCGGAATGAGAGCAGATTTTAAGAGGTCCTTCACCCGTTCCCCGCTCCGTTCAAGTGAACTCCCGACGAGCGGGATGTGTTTGATGAGTGACTCCATTTCTTCTCGAGCATGCTTCAACTTGCGCGATGCCCGGATACGACCAAGCATATTATGCATCGCTCCTACGTTCGGCGCAATCGACATCTCGTTATCATTTAGAATGACAATCACGTTCTGTTTCTCGGCACCGATGTGATTGAGGGCTTCAAGTGCCATCCCCCCAGTCAAAGCACCGTCCCCGATGATGGCGATGGCACGATCGTTGGCGCGCCCTTTCAATTCATTCGCAATCGCAATCCCCATGGCTGCAGAGAGGGAAGTCGAACTGTGCCCTGTTTCCCACACATCATGCTCGCTCTCACAACGTTTCGGGAAACCACATAACCCATTGTATTGTCGGAGAGTATCAAACTGGTTCGTACGTCCTGTCAAAATTTTATGAACGTATGCTTGATGACCGACGTCCCATACGAGTTGGTCTTTCGGACTGTCAAATACACGGTGCAAGGCAAGCGTCAACTCTACAACTCCCAAGTTTGGCGCCAAATGCCCTCCCGTCACTGCCAATTTTTCAATCAAGAATCGTCTAATGTCTGAACCGAGCGATTCGAGCTCTGATACAGACATCCGTTTCAGGAACGACGGGTCTTGAATGGATGTCAAGTCCATAATGACCATCCTTTCTCCTCACATTTTACTGATTCGTACCTTACATTTTACAAGAATGTGACGGCATATGCCACACATTCCCCAAAACAAAGGTGACACGATGTGCTCATCGTGTCACCGAGGTCAATGATTTCGTTTCACTACAAATGATAGCATCTCAAGAAGCAACGGCGCTGGAACTGAAAGTGATTCAATTGCAGCGTGTGCCGCTCCCACTTCTTGCTCAAGAGCTTGCTTCGCTCCCTCTAAGCCGAGAAGCTTCGGATAAGTCGTCTTGTCATTCAATTCATCTGAGCCGACGCGTTTTCCGATTGCTTGTTCATCTCCGACGACATCGAGGATATCGTCTTGAATCTGAAAAGCGATGCCAAGATGACGTCCGAACTGTTTGAGGTGCATCCGATCTTCCACCGATGCCCCTGCCAAAATCGCACCGGCTTCAAGTGCATAGACGAGTAGCGCACCTGTCTTCCGTTCATGAATGGATTGGAGATCTTCAAGTGTGACGTCGTTCCGCTTTTCAGCCAGCATATCATCCAACTGCCCACCGACCATACCTGAGCTACCGGCCGCCAATCCGAAAATACGAATAATCTCGACGACATCTAGCGCAGGGAGTGGCACCTGTGTGAGAATACGGAATGCGTCCGTCAATAAGGCGTCCCCAGCCAAAATAGCGGTCGCTTCATCAAACTGACGATGATTGGTCGGTCGTCCACGACGAAGATCGTCATCATCCATGGCCGGCAAATCATCATGGATGAGTGAGTATGTATGAACCATCTCTAAACTCGCCGCCACCTCTCGTCCTCGCTCGAGTGACATGCTATACGTTTCAAGGACGGCATAGACGAGAGCAGGACGAATGCGTTTCCCGCCAGCCTCTAAAGAATACGTCATTGCGTCTCGTAATCGTTTCGGCATCTCACTCGACTCAATGAGTTCCTGCATCGCCAGTTCGACGGTCCGTTTCCACTTGTTCAAGTCATCGGTACGGTTCATGCGGATCCTCCTTTTTCACGAAGCGTCCCATCAAGTTCTAAAATTTCATCCATTTTTTTCTCGGCGGCAGAGAGTTTTGTCTGGCACAATGCAGACAAGCGGACACCTTCCTCATATAGGGTCATCGCTTCCTCTAATGGGACATCACCGCTCTCGAGTTGCGCGACGATCTGTTCGAGGCGCTCGAGCGCCGCCTCAAATGTCTGTTCTTTCTTCGTCACCGACAATCCTCTCCTTCACCTCAGCGATTGCATGACCATCCCGAAAACGAATCGAGACATCACCATCGCGTAATTGTTTCACGTTCTGCACATAGATCCCATCTTGTTCGATGAACGTATATCCACGTGACAAGACGGCGAGTGGACTGACTGCATGCAATCGTCCAACCTGTTGTGCAAATTGAAGCGTTGCTTGTTCTAATGGCTTCGTTCGACGGAGTCGCTCGACCATATGATTGACTTCTTCCCCTTGCTTGGACAACGTTTTTGAAAATCGTTTAACATCTAGCTGCTGTGACAACTGACGGAGCTGATGAGTGGCTTGGGTGAGATGTCGCCTCATCCCTTGCTCGAGACGGATTTCCGACTGGGCGAATCGTTCCCGTTTCTGAGATATCGTGTACCTCGGTGATTTTAATCCATAGCTATTGATCATCCGTTCCACACGGGTTCGCGAATCATCCAATTGGTCTCTGACGGCTTTGTGCAGATGGTTATCCAAACGTTCTACATCTTTTCGCTGCGCATCAATCATCGCGGTAGCGAGTTCAGCCGCCGCTGTCGGAGTCGCAGCCCGAACATCGGCAACGAAATCCGAAAGCGTAAAGTCTGTCTCGTGACCGACAGCAGAAATGATGGGAATCGTGGACGCATAAATCGCCTCCACCACAACATCTTCATTAAATGCCCAAAGCTCCTCAATAGAACCACCACCGCGACCGACAATGAGTACATCACAATCGGTGCGTTCGTTCATCCAGCGAATGGCAGAAGCAACTTGTGGAGCCGCCATTTCGCCCTGTACAGCAACAGGGGCGAACGTAATCGCCACATGTGGTGCACGACGTCGAAGTGTGGTTGCGATATCGTGTAGCGCCGCACCTTTTGGAGACGTCACGATTCCAACGCGCTCTGGAAACGTCGGGAGCGGGTGCTTCCGCTCCTCGTCAAACCATCCCATCTCCTCTAATTCACGCTTTCTCGCCTCATATCGCTCAAACAATAGACCGATTCCGTCTTGTCGCATCAATTCGACATATAGTTGGACATCTCCCGTAGCCTCATACATCGTCACCTTTGAGACGGCGATGACTTTCATTCCATCTTTCGGTTCGAATTGAAGTTGTTTGGCATCGCGAGAAAACATGACAGCTTTCATCCGAGACGCGTCATCTTTCAACGTGAAATAACAATGACCGGATGAATAACGTTTGAAATTTGAGATTTCACCGATGACCGCGACTTGTCGAAGCAATACATCATCATCAAGTTGTCGCTTCACATATCGAACAACTTCAGAAACCGGAAGTGGATTAGCCACGTGATGCAACCTCGACCGTATTATGCATGAGCATCGTGATGGTCATCGGACCGACACCACCCGGAACAGGGGTGATGGCACTCGCCTTCTCCTTAACAGCTTCATAGTCCACGTCACCGACTAGACGACCTTCGACCCGATTGACTCCGACATCGATGACAAGCGCGCCTGGTTTGACCATGTCTGCTGTGACTAAACCAGCGCGTCCGACAGCGACAATCAAAATGTCCGCTTGGCGTGTCATCTCACCGAGGTCAGCTGTTTTTGAATGACAATATGTGACCGTTGCTGATTCATTCAAGAACAACATGCCTACCGGTTTACCGACAATCTGACTACGACCGACGACGACAACGTGCTTTCCGGCGATCTCGGTCTGTGTTTTTGCGAGATGCAAGATGCCGTGCGGCGTGCACGGGAGTAGCGTATCAAGTCCGAGCATCATCTTCCCAACATTCTCAGGATGAAAGCCATCGACGTCCTTTTCTGGGGAGATGCGCATGATGACTCGTGATTCGTCGATGTGTTTCGGCAGAGGGAGTTGCACGAGAATCCCGTGAACTTCTTCATCCGCATTCATCAAGTCAATCAAGTCAAGCAATTCCTTCTCGCTAATCGTCTCATCAAAACGGAGGACTTGTGAATCGATTCCGATTTCTTCTGCCGCCCGTTCCTTCCCGCGTACATAGCTATGACTTGCTGGGTCATCCCCAATCAACACAACTTTCAGTTTCGGTACGATGCCACGTGCGCGAAGTGCTGCCACACGTTCTTTTAACGTTTCTCGATATGATGCTGCCACTTGTTTCCCGTCGATCACTACTGCCATCTCTCTCATCCCCCGTTGTCTTTAGGTTTTTCTGTAGTTGGTCTGGTGTCTTATCTCTATTTTTTTAGTCTTCTTTAATGATGTTACCGAGTACGCCATTCACGAGTTTGCCGGCTTCTTCGTCCGCGAACGATTTCGCGAGTTCGACCGCTTCGTTGATGGTGACGTTTTCTGGAATCGTCTCGACGTATAACAATTCGAACGTTGCCATTCGAAGAATCGTACGCTCGACGTTTCCGAGGCGATCTAACCGCCAGTTTTTCAAGTTTTCAACTAGTAACGCATCGATATCTTCAATATGTTCTAGCGTCCCTGTGACGAGTTGTTCGTAAAACGGATCAGACTCTGCTCCATCCAATGCGAACTCGATTGCTTCGTCCACCTCTAATTTAGATACTTCGATTTGAAAAAGCGTTTGAATCGCTTTCTCTCGTGCTTCATGACGTTTCATTCAGTTACTCTCCTTTTACATGCTTTCATTGTGATAGTTTAGCATAAAGCACTCATAAATTCAGTACAAAAAACCAGGAAACCGAAATAATGTTCGGGCTTCCTGGTTCACGTTATTTTGCCAATGACATTTCTTTTTCAACGAATTTCGTATCGAACGTACCGATGCGGAACTGCTCATGTGCCATGACTTGTTGATGAAACGGAATCGTCGTTTTAATTCCCGAAACCGTAAACTCATCCAAAGCACGCAACATTTTCAGAATGGCCTCATCACGCGTTGGTGCATGAACAATCAACTTCGCTACCATCGAGTCATAGAACGGCGGGATCATCGCTCCTGCATAGAGTCCGCTATCGACACGGACACCCATACCGCCTGGAACGATATATTGGTCAATCTTCCCTGCCATCGGACGGAAGTCCATAAATGGGTCCTCCGCGTTGATTCGACATTCGATGGAATGTCCTGAGAACGTAATGTCCTCTTGTGAGATGGCAAGTGGATGTCCGAGCGCCACTTCAAGCTGCGCTTGAACGAGATCGAATCCTGTGATCATCTCGGTGACGGGATGCTCGACTTGGATCCGGGTATTCATCTCCATGAAATAAAACTCGTTTGATTCTGGAACGTAAATGAACTCGATTGTTCCCGCTCCCGAGTACTGAATGGCTTTTGCCGCTTTGACGGCCGCATCCCCCATCAATTGACGTGTCGTTTCATCAATCGCAGGTGATGGCGCCTCTTCAACTAGTTTTTGCATGCGACGTTGGATTGTACAATCACGTTCACCTAAGTGAATGACGTTACCGAATTGGTCGGCTAGAACCTGCACTTCGACGTGACGGAACGACTCGATGAACTTTTCGAGATACACGTCACCATTCCCGAACGCCTGCTTCGCTTCTTTACGTGTCGCGACCAATCCTGAAACGAGTTCGTCCTCGTCTCGAGCGACGCGAATGCCACGTCCTCCACCGCCGGCTGTCGCCTTGATGATGACCGGATAGCCCATCTCACGCGCGAGTTCCATCGCTTCTTCGTCTGTGACGACACCACTTGAACCTGGAACGACAGGAACCCCTGACTCGATCATCGTTCGTTTGGCTTCATCCTTGATTCCCATTTTGCGAATCGCATAGCTGCTTGGGCCGACAAATTGAATTCCACACGCCTCGCACATCTCAGCGAACTCGGCATTTTCAGCCAAAAAGCCGTAACCCGGATGTACCATCGTCGCATCCACGGCGCAGGCGACTGATAAAATATTAGGGATATTCAAATAGGAGTCCTTCGATGGATTCGGACCGATGCAATAAGCCTCGTCAGCCAGATGAACATGTAACGCTTCACGATCTGCCTCAGAGAAGACAGCGACCGTCGGAATATTCAATTCTTTTGCTGCACGTATGATTCGAACCGCGATTTCCCCGCGGTTAGCAATTAATAATTTCATAACGACCTCACTTCACGCTGAAGAGCGGTTGACCGAATTCGACGAGATCGCCATCGGCGACTAACACCTCTACGATTTCGCCACTGATTTCCGCTTCGACATCGTTAAACAGTTTCATCGCCTCTAGAATACAAACGATTTGTCCTGACTCGACACGATCGCCGACGTTCACGAACACTTCTTTATCCGGGGCCGGACGTGAATAGAACGTTCCGACCATCGGCGAGGTGATTGTACGATAAGACGCCTTTTCTAGCGTCGGTTCTTCTGTTTGTTCATTTACTTGAGGAGCAGGCGCAGGCGGTGCGAATGCTTGTGTCTGCATGATAGGCGCGCTCACTGTTTGTTGCGCTTCTTTCTTTAATGACAGTTTGAAATCAGATGTTTCAAGCTCCATTTCATGGACTGATGATTGGTCCAATAATTGAATAAGCTCTTTAATTTGATCGATTTGCATCTTTCTTACCCCCTGTTTATACCTGGTACTAATCTCTCCTTCACTATAACTGGTCAGACCAATGAATGCAACGAGAAAAAAAGAGCACCCATTCATTCGAATGAGCACTCGTAAGGATTAACCGTTATAACGACCCATGAACTCTCCAGTACGTGTATCGACTGTCACTTTTTCACCTGGTTCGATGAAAAGTGGCACTTGAATGACATGTCCTGTTTCCACTGTCGCGTTTTTCTTCACGTTCGATGCCGTGTCACCTTTTACGCCTGGGTCTGCTTCGACGATTGTCAAGACAACGCTCGTTGGAAGCTCGATTCCAAGAATCTCCCCTTCGTAGTCCGCGATGCTGACTTCCATGTTCTCAAGCAAATATGGAAGTGCTGATTTGACTTGAGCGCTTGTCAATTCAAGTTGCTCGTATGATTCATTGTCCATGAAGACATACGTGTCGCCCATTGGATAAAGATATTGCATGCGTTTACGCTCGATGTGTGCGCGTTCGATTTTTTCTCCACCACGGAACGTCGTTTCTTGGATTGCACCGTTACGCAAGTTACGCATTTTCGTACGAACGAATGCCGCTCCTTTACCCGGTTTTACGTGTTGGAACTCGATGACTTGCCAAATCGAACCGTCAGACGTTTTGACCGTCAATCCTGTTTTTAAATCGTTAACTGATACCATATTGATTTCCTCCTAAATTCAGATGAAGCTTATGCCTCGATCGTAATTAACTCTTTTGGCGACTGTGTCAGACGGTAGCATCCGTCTTCTGTGATGACGACATCGTCTTCAATCCGGCAACCACCGACACCGTTGATGTAAATACCCGGCTCGATCGTTACGACCATACCAGGTTCGAGCACCGTTTCCGAACGGAACGATAATCCTGGGGCCTCATGCACTTCCATTCCAAGACCATGTCCTGTCGAGTGGCCGAAGTACTCGCCATATCCAGCTTCTTTAATAATATCGCGTGTCAATGCATCCGCTTCAATGCCAGTGATTCCGGCACGTGTGCCTTCTACACCAGCAAGTTGGGCACGAAGTACCGTATCGTAGATTTGACGCAACTCATCCGAAATCGGACCGATTGCAAGCGTACGCGTGATATCTGAGCAGTACCCTTTATAGTAAGCACCGAAATCAAGCGTAACCAATTCTCCAGATTCGATGACTTTATCACTTGCCACACCGTGTGGTAGTGCCGAACGGAGACCCGAGGCGACAATCATGTCGAACGATGACGAGTCAGCACCTTTTGAACGCATGAACATTTCGAGTTCGTTCGCGACTTCTCTCTCGGTACGACCAGGACGAATGAACGTCTGGATATGGGCGTACGCCGCATCAGCGATTGCCGCAGCTTCCTTCATAATCTTAATCTCTGATTCATCCTTAATCAAGCGCAGTTTTTCTACGATTCCAGACGTTTCAATAAGTTGAGCGTCGACATCTTTTTCATAGGCACGATATTGCCCCACTGTCATCGCATCCTGCTCGATGCCAAGGCGCTTGATGGATTCACGGGACACGACATCTGCTACCGACTTGATGAGTGATGTATCAAGCTCAATGATGTCGTACCCTTTTACTTGATCGTTCGCTTGTTCCGTGTAACGGAAGTCCGTGATGAAACTTGCCGAATTCGACGTGATGACTATGACACCGCTCGACCCGGTGAAACCAGATAAGTAGCGGATATTCTCACGTTTTGTGACGAGTAATGCATCAATCTCGTTTTTTCCTAACTGTGCTTGCAGTTTGTTTACGCGTTCAATCATGTCGATTCCTCCAATGTTCGATTAGTGCATGCAGCGCTAACGTATAGCTCGTGAGTCCAAAACCGGTAATGACACCGATACAGACGGCAGCAAGTTTCGACTCATGCCGAAAAGCCTCGCGTGCATGCACGTTCGAGATATGTACTTCAACGACTGGGGCAGCGATAGCGGATATGGCATCCCGGATCGCGATTGATGTATGCGTATAGGCACCTGCATTCAATATGACACCCTCATAATCAAAAGCGTCATGTAGCGCATCAATTAAATCTCCCTCATGATTCGATTGTTTAAAGGTGAGTTCGACGTCTTCTGGAGCGCGCAGCATCAGTTCTGCCGCCAAACCTTTCAACGACACCTCGCCATATACATCCGGTTCACGACGACCCAGTAGATTTAAATTCGGTCCATTTAAAACTAAAATCCGCAACCTTCTTCCCCCCTCGTTCGTCAAGTCTCATCTATTGTAACAAATTTATCGAAAGAACGTGAATCGAGCCTTCTGCCCTTTCGCTTTTTTTACAAATCACGGTATAATTCAAGTACAACATTTGAAGAATCGAGGAAAGTGAATGAATTCCAAACCAACCATCCCAGTCGGGGGACAGGCGCTCGTGGAAGGCGTCATGTTTCAAGGCCGCTCTGAAAGCGCATCTGCCATCCGGCGAAAAGATGGCTCGATTGAAACATTCGAGCAAGCACGCATTCTTGTCCCTTGGGTCCAATCTTTAAAAAAAGTACCTTTCTTGAGAGGGATTGTCGCGCTGTATGAATCGTTAAAGAACGGTTCTGCACATATGAACTTTGCGAGCGATCGATATGATGTCGATCCAAGTGAAGATACGAACACGAACGAAGACCAAAAACAGAGCATATGGATGATTGCCTTCATCGCAATCGTCGGTGTCATCTCGTACGTTTTTGGTAAATTGATTTTCAATGTGACGCCAGCACTTCTCGCGGCCATGTTTCAAGACGTACCTTTATTTTCCGGACATGTGATTCAAAACCTCCTTGAAGGGGGAATAAAATTAGTATTGTTACTCAGCTACCTTTACTTGATATCATTGACGCCACTCATTAAGCGTGTCTTCCAATATCACGGCGCTGAGCATAAAGTCATCAATTGCTATGAATCCGGGCGTCCGGTCACGGTTGAACAAGTACGCCAAAGCTCGCGATTGCATTATCGCTGTGGCTCAAGCTTCATTTTATTCACCGTCTTCGTCGGGATCGGCGTTTACATGATTGTGCCAATTGACCCGCTCTGGTTGCGACTCGTCAGCCGAATCGCGCTATTGCCGGTCGTCATCGGAATCTCATTTGAAGTCCTGCAGTTTACCAACCGTTTCCGCGACCATCGCTTTCTGTCATTCCTTGGCAAACCGGGCCTGTCGCTCCAATTATTGACGACACGAGAACCAAATGATGAGCAGATTCAAGTCGCGATTGAAGCATTTGAAACATGGGAACGAAAAGAGTTAGGAGAATCGGTCATTCATAGAGAGGGATAAGAGGAGGAAGCACCATGATCAGACAAAGAGTCGGTTCGATCGCTGCAACAATCGTGTTTATCCTTGGCTTCATCGGGGTCGGGCATATGCTTGCCACCGATCCAGGTCGCCTGTTTAGACAATTGTTGTTCATCGGGATATTCGGGTTAGTCTTTTATGTGATCTATCGCGTCTTCATGGCACCACGTATGTCTGCAGAAGATGCACGCTATCGTAAAACCGCGCAAGCCTCAAAAAAACGAATGCAGGGAAGTCGCGGTCCTCAAGTCAAACCTTCCGCTTCCGCTAAAAACCGGAAAGGGAAGAAACCTGGTTCGAACGTCACCAAGTTATCTAAACGTTCAACCGTACATCGTAGCAATCCTCCACACCTAACAGTGATTGAAGGAAAAAAAGGGAAGAAGAAAAAGAAAGCAAACATGTAAAAGGAGCGCCACGGCGCTCCTTTTTATGTTGTTTCTACATATCCGATATATGGCAGATTCCGATATTGTTCCGCGTAATCGATCCCATACCCGATGACGAACTCATCAGGAATCTCGAATCCGACATAGTCTGCGTCCAACTGAACGAGTCGACGCGCCGGCTTGTCCAGAAGCGTACAAATTTTCAACTGTTTCGGTTGATGGAGCTCCATATGTTTACATAAGAATTTCAACGTCTGTCCCGTGTCGATGATGTCCTCGATAATGACAACATACTTTCCTTCCACATCTAAATCCAAGTCCTTTCGAAGCTGCACACTCCCACTCGAGACCGACTTTTTCCCATAAGAAGACGTCGCGACCGTATCGAGCTGAACGCTCCCTTTCATGTATCGCATCAAGTCTGCCGCAAAGACCATCGAGCCTTTTAATACGGCGACGATCACAATCGGTATCCCCTCTGCATCGTTCTCAATCTCTTCAGCCAATTCTTTCACACGTTTTTGAATCTGCTGTTCATCAAACAGTTTTCCTTTAATTTGAATCTCCATTTATCCGGCGAATGTTCGCCGTCACCCCCTATCTATTCAATCCACGATTCATCTTAACATAATGACGACTAAAAAATATACATTCTAAGATAAATATGAATGTTTCGTTCGTATTTTAGCGATATTGAGCAAAATAAAAAGCATCAATCGAGTTAGATTGATGCTTTTCACATATTATTCTTCTGAAGCTCGTTCTTGTTCCCGAAATTCTCTAAATTGATTCATGAGTTCAGGCTTATCTTCAAAAAATTCCACAAACTGTGTCATGCAGTCGAGCGTGTTCGAACTGAGATGGTGTTCGATACCCTCGACATCCTCGTACACATCTGCTTCATCTACTCCGATTAGACGTAAAAAAGACTCGAGCATCGCATGACGCTCGACCAATCGCTTCCCTACTTTTTGACCCTTTTTTGTAAGCATGAGACCACGATACTTTTCATACACAAGATATTCTTCACGGTCCAACTTTTGAACCATTTTGGTGACAGAGGAGGGATGGACCCCTAAATGTTCCGCAATATCAGATACACGCGCATAGCCTTTCTCTGACATCAATAAATAAATACGTTCTAAATAATCTTCCATACTCGGCGTCGGCATGGGCACGACCTCCCCTAATGTTCCGGTTTCCATTCCTTATTTTATCCTAATTAGAATGAAATCGAAAGGGAAAGCCCCGATTGATTGAGTCAATCATTGTCTCATGACCTTAATTTCATTATAATGAGATATGGTAACTTTGAAAGAGAAGGGAAGAACATCTATGGGACTCGAAACAATCCTCGTCATCCTCCTATGGGTTGCCTTGATCGCCTACATCGTATGGCGTTTCATGCCAGCTCGCGGGTTGAAAAAAATGAAACAAGAAGAATTCCGTGCCTCACTCCGTAAAGGTCAGTTGATTGACGTGCGTGAACCGAACGAATACAAAGGTGGACATATCGTTGGTGCCCGGAATATCCCGGTCGGCCAAATGAAACTACGCATGAAAGAACTGCGTAAAGATCAACCGATTTTAATTTACTGTCAAGGTAGTTCACGTTCAAACCAGGCGGCTAAACTCCTGATGAAGAACGGATACAACAATATCTACATGCTCGAAGGCGGCTTCAAGAACTGGAAGGGCAAGATTAAAAAAGCATAAAAAAACGGGCGGGTCGATTCAATCATCGACTCGCCCTTTCTTTATTTTACAGATGACGCCTCACGACGCTCATATTTCAAGACCGGTTTACGGGCAGCGAGTGTCTCGTCCATCCGTTTAACGACCGTCGTATGAGGAGCAGTCTGAACGATTTCCGGATTCTCTTCCGCCTCTCTGGCAATTTGGAGCATCGCATCACAGAACGCATCGAGTGTTTCTTTTGATTCTGTCTCTGTCGGTTCCACCATGATACATTCCTCGACATTTAATGGGAAATAGATTGTCGGTGGGTGGTAACCGAAGTCAAGAAGGCGTTTAGCGATATCGAGTGTACGAACACCAAGGGCTTTTTGACGCTTCCCTGACAAGACAAATTCGTGTTTGCAATACGTATCATATGGCACGTCGAACGCATCTTTTAGTCGCGCAAACATATAGTTGGCGTTGAGGACCGCTTCACGGGATACCCGCGTCAATCCTTCTGCGCCCATTGTCTTGATATAGCTGTACGCTCGAACGTTGATCCCGAAGTTTCCATAGAATGGTTTGATTCGCCCGATTGAATGTGGTCGGTCGTAATCGAGACCATATCCATCATCTGTTTTCGTCACAATTGGAGTCGGTAAGAATGGAATCAAGTCACGCTTCACCCCGACTGGACCTGAGCCTGGACCTCCACCGCCGTGAGGCCCTGTGAACGTCTTATGCAAGTTCAAGTGGACGACGTCAAAGCCCATGTCCCCAGGACGTGCGATTCCAAGAATCGCGTTTGAGTTCGCGCCATCATAATACAGCTTCCCGCCAGCTTCATGAACGACTTTTGAGATTTCAAGGATATCCGCTTCAAATAGTCCAAGCGTATTCGGGTTTGTCAGCATGAGAGCAGCCGTATCCGCTCCAACTTTTGACTTCAAATCATCCAAATCGACGAGACCGCGCTCATCCGACTTGACGGTCACCGTCTCGAATCCAGCAACGACTGCGGACGCCGGGTTTGTCCCGTGCGCCGAATCTGGTACGAGTACTTTCGTACGAGCCGTATCCCCATTACGCTCATGGAACGCTTTAATCAACATAAGCCCCGTCCATTCCCCATGGGCACCTGCCGCTGGTTGGAGTGTGACTTCGTCCATCCCCGTGATTTCAGCGAGTTGCTCCTGTAAGTCCACCATGAGTTCGAGCGCACCTTGAATCGTCTCAACCGGTTGCAACGGGTGAATATGTGCAAATCCAGGAAGACGAGCCATATCTTCGTTCACTTTCGGATTATATTTCATCGTACACGAACCGAGCGGATAGAAGCCTGAATCGACCCCATGGTTTCGAGTAGACAGAGACGTGTAATGGCGAACGACATCAAGTTCAGACACTTCTGGAAGTTCCGCCGCCTCTTTCCGAATCATCGTAGCCGGTAACAACGTCTCAAGGTCAACCTCCGGGACAGTCGGTGTCGGCAAATTATATCCAGTTCGTCCTTCACGTGATACTTCAAAAATTAGCGTTTGCTCGTGTTGCATTATTTCATCCCCCCAACCACTTCGACAAACTGATCAATCTCTTCTTTCGTGCGCAATTCCGTCGCGCAAACCAACATTTGTGTCTGACGCTCCCCTTCATACGTACCAAGCGGTAGACCACCGATCATGCCGCGCTCGAGTAGATGGCGCGATACTTCTTCTGCATCACGTCCAAAATCCACGACGAACTCATTGAACATTGGTCCTTCGTCCACGATGTTGAATCCTGCAGCTTTTAACGCTTCTTTCATATAATGAGCGGTTTGAATATTCCGAACAGCCATATCACGAATTCCGTATTTCCCTAGAGCGGACATCGTGATTGAAGCAGCCAATGCATTAAGTGCTTGGTTTGAACAGATATTGGATGTCGCTTTATCACGGCGAATGTGCTGTTCCCGCGCCTGAAGCGTCAACACGAATCCGCGTTTGCCGTCCTCATCGACCGTTTGACCGACTAGTCGGCCCGGTAGTTTACGCATCAAAGATTTTTTGACCGCGAAGTATCCACATGACGGTCCACCAAAACTTTGCGGAATACCGAATGGCTGTGCATCTCCGACCGTGATGTCCGCACCGAGTGCTCCTGGTGACTCAAGAATCCCGAGGGCGAGCGGGTTGCTCGAAACGACGAATAGCGCGCCGGCTTCATGAGCCAATTCTGCTAATTTTTCTAAGTCTTCAATACGACCGTAGAAGTTTGGATATTGTACGACAAGACACGATGCATCCGTCAAATCGAGGTCAGATACATCCGTCACCCCGTTCTCCACATCTGTGTAATCAACGGATAGACCTGGTCCGTCAGCATACGTACGGATTACATCCTTTGCTTCAGGATGCACTGCACCGGAGACGACGACACGTTTTTTCTTCGTCTGCGCGCTCGCTAGGTAAGTCGCCTCAGCGAGAGCCGTGATCCCGTCGTACATCGAAGAGTTCGCGACGTCCATCCCTGTCAATTCACAAATCATTGTTTGGAATTCGAACATCGCCTGAAGTTCACCTTGTGAAATCTCAGGTTGATATGGCGTATACGCCGTATAGAATTCAGAACGCAAAAGCATGTGGTTCATCACACTCGGCGAAAGATGGTCATACATCCCTGCTCCAAGGAAGCTCGGGTATGATTTCGTATGTTTGTTTTTATCAGCTAACTTCGTCATATGACGAACGAGATCGACTTCCGGAAGCGGAGCCCCGATTGCCGCTAATGATGCTTGTTCGCGAAGTGTTTCTGGAATATCTGAAAGAAGCGCTTCGATTGAATCGACGCCGATTGTCTCTAACATGTCTCGTTCATCTTGTTCGGTCATCGGTAAATAACGAAATTCCATTCTGTTCATTCTGAATCCCCCTGTATCATTTCGTTCGTTTATAGAAAGGTGTCGGTACGCGTTCGGCTTCAATCTTTTTGCCACGGATGTCGATGACAAAACGCTCTTCATCTTTGTAACGTGCATCGACTCGTGCCCATGCGATTGATTCATTTACAGTCGGAGGCATCGTACCGGTCGTGACAACGCCGATTACATTCCCATCCAATTCGACTTGCGCCCCTTGACGGGCAATCCCACGACCTAACAATCTCAATCCAATCAATCGATTCGGAATGTTCTCTTTTTGAGTGACGAGTGCTTCCTTACCAACAAAGTCAGTATCTAGCTTGACGGCAAAGTTGAGATTCGCTTCGAATGGTGTGATCGACTCATCCAACTCATGACCGTAAAGCGGCAAGCACGCTTCGAAACGTAATGTATCGCGTGCGCCCAGCCCACATGGGGTAACACCCTCGGCTTCAAGCGCTTCCCAGATGGCAGAAATTGCTTCTGCTCGAGCATAAATCTCGAAGCCATCTTCCCCAGTATACCCACTTCTAGAGATGATCGATGGCACACCCGCCACGTCACCGTTCATGAATTTGAAGAACCCGATTTCGTCGAGTGCAACATTTGTGATGCTTTGAAGAACAGATTGTGCATTCGGTCCTTGAATCGCAATCTGACCATACTCATCAGATTCATTTGTCACAACCACGTCTCCCTTAACGTGTCGACGAATGTGCGCTTCATCCTTTTCAATATTTGAAGCATTGACGACGAGCCAATAAGCGTCCTCATCCAATCGATAGACAAGCAAATCGTCCACCACACCGCCGTCTTTTAGACAGAGAAGATTATACTGGGCTTGACCAACTTTAATCTTCGAGATATCATTCGTCACCAAGTTTTGAACTTGCTCAAGCGCGTCCGGCCCTTCGATTCGAATTTCTCCCATGTGAGATACATCAAACATCCCCACGTTTTGACGTACAGCCAAATGCTCTTCTTTAATCGAAGAGAACATAATCGGCATTTCAAATCCCGCAAAATCAACCATCTTCGCCTTCGGTTCGATTAATTCGAACAAAGGCGTACGTTTCAAAGTAACCTTTTCCATAATATCCCCCAATCCCGAACATAAAATGCTTTTGTTTTTGAAATCTTTCGTTTTCCATTCCACTTTAACAATTTTTATTCCTTCTGCATAGGTAAAAAGGCGAAAAAGAAAAAGGATGAAAAACGAAAACGTTTTCATCCTCATTATTTCATATTTTCGACTCGGTGGAAACGTCAGAACGTTCAATTCCAGCTGTCCGTTTGATTTCATGGGTTAGCTCAACGGCAGCTTGCTTTAATTCAATCGATTCATTCTTCGCATTGATCCCAAACTCTTTTATTTGAGTAACAGATCGATTGACCGCATCTACGTGTCCCTTGATTTCATTGACCTGTTGACCAATCACGTCTGCCCGAATTTTAAAACGTTCCGTCAGACGATTCAAACGACCAAATTCTGGTTTCATCTTGTTTTTGAACAAGAGATAACCGTATATCCCAAGTCCGATTAATGAAAATACGATGATGGCGAAATTAATCCAGATCATACTTTTTCCCCCTTTATACGGATGATTTGCTTGGCGATGTCTTCAGGCGGTTGAGATGCATCGATGGATACACTCGCTGTTCGATATAATCGATCGCGTCGTTGAAACAACGTCTGAACATCCTCCCGTCCTTTTTTAACAAGTGGTCGTGCAGAATCTTTGATTCGTTCCCAACACATGTCGAACGGAAGATTTAAATGGATCATCGTACCACGTTCTCGCATCCAACGTATATTTTCAGAGCGCTCCACCACTCCGCCACCTGTCAGGATATAGTCAGCAGTGACTTGTTGCAGTACTGTTGATTCAACATCACGAAACGCAGACTCACCAAAACGGTCAAAATATGTAGCGATATCCATTCCAGTCATGGACTCAATGACTAAATCAAGATCGATGACCTCCCCATATTCTTTTAGAAACGAGAATAAGGTAGATTTACCTGTACCCATAAACCCCACGATATAAAACGGGTTATCATTCATAAACCATCACCTCTTTATGCCGTTCGCCGGATGTTAACACAATGTCCACTTCAGTACGATTAGGTGCAATCGGACGACACGTCAGAGTTCCCGTCGGTTTATGCAACGTTAACGGTCGTTCAGCGCAACGCTCCTTCGCCAGTAACAAATGCGATTCAAAACGAATCGCTAAGATTTCCTCTGACAGTCGCCTCGTCGTTCGTTCCACATCAGTATACCAAAATAACGCGGCGCCGAGTAACCAAACAACAATGGTCAAGGTGATGACGAGAAAGAAGCCTGCTTCATGCACATGACATGCCGCTCTCTTCTGAACGATGAATCTTTCCATGAGATTCGAAATCCCTTTCCGACCGTTTCGACATGATACTGGTCGATTCCTCTTAAAAAGAGTAAGTTTCCTCCTCCATCTCCGACCATAACCAAATTGCCATTTACTTGTTTGATCGTCCATGACCATCGCTCCTCATCCGATTTGACGAAATCACCCCGTAACCGCCCTTCGTCAACACGACAGTTCTCGCTATCCATCAGACGGCGCACAATCAGTTGAGGTGTCGTATGATGATTCCATTTAGGCTGTTCATAAAGATGTTGACCGAGCGTGAGCAGTTCCACTAAAAGAAAAAGAAACATGGGAAGGATCAGCAAAACGAACGTCATTTCAATCATCGTAAAGCCTTTTTCATAATGTCGGCAGACAAAATCCTTTCTCACACACTTGCTCACGCCCTGTCGGTTCAGTGGCTTCAAGCAGAACCTCTCCTTGTAATCGTTCATAGATGAACAGCGTATCACTCAACCGTTGGATTCGTTCGTTCCCCTGCATGACAAATGATGTCAGAATGAAAATCCACCCCATGACCACCGCAAGACTGACACTTAGCTCCCATAATGAGAAACCCGATTCATCCACTTTCACGAATAATCACCTCCGGTTCATAAGTCCCGATTCGAAATTTGAGCGTCACCGATGTCTTTCCACTGACGAATTTCCACTGTCCCGCATAAGAAGCTGTCGCTTGTGAAAAGGTCAAAGTGTTGTACGTCGGAAGATATACATCCACACCATCAGGAACATCAACCTCCCTGACTACCTCTCGACCACACACAATCAGATAAGTTTGTTGTTTCGAAATCCAAATCAATCGTGGTACACAATCTCCCTCTTCTGAAATATAGGGAAATTGCCCAGCTTCTTGAATATTTGCTACCAATGAGTCCGTAAAATTGTAGAGCTCCATTCGTTCGAACGGTCTCGTACTCGGTGCACTGATCAATAGTAAGAACGACAGCACGACAAGTACCCAAGTTATTTCGACCAAGGTGTAGCCTTTCATTGTTTTTTTAAGGAGCCGTCAGTCGGTGAATACGTATAGGCGGAGGATTGACAACTATAAACGAGTGGGTCTGCAGCCGACGCACGCTTAATCACTTCTAACGTTTCAGGATAGGCTTTATGTTCCGCGTAATGCAAATTGATTTCAGATTCAACGATTCGAACACTACCTTCGCAACTCACTTGATCAGCACGAGATTTCCCGTCCGACAAAGAAGGGACAAGTAACAAGAGAAGAACTGATATAATGAGTAATACTGCCGCCATCTCAACTAATGTGAACCCACGCTCTTCCTTCATTTCATCTTTCTCCTTTCACAATTGAGCCATAATGAGTTTGACCGGTAAATAGAGTGTGTAAAAAAGAACACCAACCATGACACTGAGGATGCCGTATAAAGACGGTTCAATTTTCTCAATCAAACCCCGACTATATTGCTCCATCTCTTCGAATACTAGATCTCGATGAAGAGACATCAATTTACCAAGTTCCCCACTCATCGAACCCACACCTAATAGACTCACAACCTCATGATCGATAAACGGTTCACACCTTGTCGCCGCTTCAATTCCTTCACCTTCAGACATGCGATGGTGAATTCGCTTGGCCATCTCTGCCATTTCCCCCTCTTCCTCAGCTAGCCGACTCATAATCTGCCTAATATTTGTTTCAGTATGTTGGAGCAAGGATAATTCACTGACAAATACATAGGTCATATAGAGTGTTTTCCCACGTCTCCATACGTAAAAAGGGAGCTCTCCTCCTCGACGATGAAATCCATATATGAGAACCGCGATTACCACGAATATAGAAAACAACATAGGAAAGAACCAATTCGACAATAGAATCGACTCTATGCCGTCATGCGACGAGACATCAACCATCCCCATTAATTTTGGGAAAATGTATAAGGCATAAATCATGCCTAATGCAAGTAGGATGAAAAAGATAATCAACGGATAGCGAATTAGCCTCCGCAACTCCTGCTTTAATCGTTGTCGCATCTCGAGTACCATTGCCACTTGCGACAATCCATCCATGAATCGTCCGTTGCGATCCGCCGTATGTAAAATCTCTTGCATTTGCCGATTCGTGATCAAGATGGAAAATACTTCAGACAAACTCACGCCCGCTTCTAGACATACCCTCATCTCTCGAATACAGTCTTTCATTTTTCCCTTCTCATGAAGTTCAAGCGTCTCCATGGTCACCTTCAATGACACACCTCGTGATTGTAGACGAAGAAAACGATGAATCATTCGAATCGATGGGATTATCGGAACGTTGACCATTCGCAAGTCACCTCCTGATTTCGAGTCAGTACACACCAATGTCTTTCCACGGTCGCCATACCAAGAAGTTGTGTCAGCCGCTTTTCTCCATCTTGAATCGATGCGGTATGAAAGGTTGTAATCGTCAAATGACCACTGAGCGCGGCATCGTATGCGACCATCAATTCTTCATCTGTCCGCACCTCACCAATCACGATAATATCCGGGTCGGCACGAAGCGTCTCTTTCAACAAGTGTCGATGGCTAAGTCCAGCTTTAGCATTCACTTCCAACTGAATGACACCATCGACCATTTGTTCAGGAGGGTTTTCAATCGTCACAATCCGCTCATGCTTCAGCTGATTTAAAAGGGCATACAGTACCGTCGTCTTGCCCGCTCCGGTAGAACCCCCTATAAAGAAAAGACCATGATGTGATGCCACCACTTTCTGAAATCGTTCTACATCGTGTGATCGTAACAGATGCTGGAGTTCAAACGTGTCATGGGGAATGCGCCAAGACATTGACGTCTGGGCGAACGACGGGAGAAAGGTCACCCGGATGACATCCTGATTCAATTCATAGACACCTGATTGTGGAATACGTTGATTAGATTCAGGTAGTGAACACCAATATCGCATATGAAGTGTAAGTCGATCATACAGCTCGACATCCATCGATTGAAGTGCAGCAAGCTTACTAGCAGAGCGAACTTGAACCTTTACTTGGTTTGCATCGGGTATAAAATGAAGATCACTCGCACCGATTTGACGTGCTCCATCTAGTAAATCTTCAATGAGTTCCTTCATCTCGTTCACCTCGAGACAAGCATAAAAAAAAGCCCACTATGTTGAAAGTGGACTTGTTTTATGAAACTTGAACCGCTGCAGTGTTGTGGCGACGAGCATATGTTTCGATTGAGACCTTGTCATATCCGACAATCACTTCTTTTCCATCAGTTAAGATCGGACGCTTCAAAAGCTTTGGATTTTCGCTCATCAACTTAAGAAGCTCACTTAATTTCAAATCCTCCACGTCAACATCGAGTTGCTTGAAGGCCTGGCTTCGCGTCGCAAGGAGAGAGTCGACTCCTTCCTCACTGATAGCAAGGAGCTGCAACAATTCGTCAACTGTTGGTGCATCTCTGAAAATGTGACGCTCACTCACTTGAAGTTCTTGTTCTTGTAAAAACGCTTTCGTCTTCCGACAAGAAGTACAGCTTGGATACGTGTAAAACATTAGTTCTGATGCCATTTTTATGTTCCTCCCTCATTCAACTTTCACTTCGCTCATTTTGTATAAGTTGATTATACATCTCTATACCCCGTTTGTACATGTTTTGTGCAACTTTTTTATAAATTTTGTACAACTTTATTTACCGAAATGATTTCACATATTTTTCACGATTATTTTGCTCAATTATCACGTTTCCATAGCATTTTTTCGAATGTGTTGGTAAAATAGTGAATGAGAATGGAATAATGCACGTATGGGGGGATTAACATGGCAAGAATGTTTCGTGTCCTAGGCTTTTGGACTGGACTAGTAGCGGCACTTGCTTTCGTAGGCGCACTAGGCGGCGACCAAAGTAGTAGTGAACATACTGGCGACTTTATCGTTATGGGACTTGTCTTCTTAGCACAAACGATTTTCTTCGTCGCTCTTGGTTACTTAAAACTAACTGAAAAAACGTATGTATATGTCTTCGGCGCGTATTTGACAATTTTCTTCGTTGTCTTTACGTATTGGAGCAACTTCCAAATGTAAAAAAAGATTGTCTCGCCGGAGACAATCTTTTTTTATGTGAAGAACGGATTTGTCCGCTTTTCTTCTTCTAGCGTCGTCATAGGACCGTGCCCCGAGTATAACGTCGTCTCATCGGAAAGGAGCTGCTTCATCCGATCGATGGACCCCATTAATGTCGACTGGTCTCCACCGAACAGGTCTGTCCGTCCGACGGATTGCTTAAAGATCAAGTCACCACAAAAGGCGATTCTTTCATCATCCATATACAATACGACACTCCCTGGGGAATGACCCGGCGTATGATAGATTCGAAATACGATGTTCCCAATTTCTAATACATCACCTTCGTAGATTTTTTCTGCCGGTTTCATCGATGGTATCGGCAAGTTGAACGCAGAAGCGCCATTCTTTTCTCCATCTGTCAGCCAATCCGCTTCTAAGCGGTGTACATAGACTGGCACCTGGTAACGTTCACGCAGCGCATCGATTCCTCCGATATGATCGAAATGTGCATGAGTCAACAAGATTGCTGAAAGTGTACCGAAACGTTCGATTGTATCGAAGAACCTCGGGTCATCCGTTCCGGGGTCAATGACGACGACAGTGCCGTCTTTTTCAATCACATAGCCGTTCTCTTGTGCCAAGCCAGACGTAATCTTTTTGATTTGCATAGGATTCATCCCCTTCTTATTCAAAACAATATTGTGGCAAAATTGTTTCGATGTCAACCTTTGCTCGACAGCGACTCTATAATCGGATAAAATAATAATGATATTTCAGTGAAATTTTTATGAATTTCATGACGTATAATTAAAGGGGGAACTCGTCATGCATTTGTATGAACCGTTCGGATGGATTTCCGTCATCGTCGCAATTGTGGCTATTTGGGGAATGCTTCGTTCATTCCAAAAACGCCAATTCTTTCCGCTCGTTTTTGCAGGTTTAACTGTACTCGTATTCGGATTCTTTGGTGTCGCCACGTTGATCTACGGTGGAATTCCAGGTTAATGATTCGCATATGCAATCATCAAGCGACTTCGGTCGCTTTTTTTATGCCTTTTTTTACGTTCATTCCCTCTGTTACATTAAAACGGACCAAATCACTATGTGACTTGGTCCGTACTCATTATTCTTCAGTTTGTTCTTTGAAACGGAGTAAGTCGGAGTAAATCAAATCATCGTTCATTTGCAAGATTTTTTCCGCTTCTTCCGTCATCGGACCACATAACGACGTATCTTCGACTACTTCACCAGAAGTCGCGTTATAACATGTCGACTGTGTCCAAACATATTCATCCGTCACGACCGTTCCGTCGCGGAAAATCGCGCGGCTGTTTCGATTTTCAGAGAATAAGTCGTTTCCGAATCCAATCGTATCTGACGTGTCGATTCCGAGTAAGTGCAGGATGGTCGGCTTCATGTCTACATGACTACCGATCGTTTCATGAACTTCCCCTTCTTTCTGGTCAGGCAAGTGAATGGCAAACGGAACTTGTTGCAATTTCGCCACGTCGAATGGTGTCAACTCATCTTTCCCAAGTAGCTCTGCCATCGCACTGTTGTGGTTCGTCGAAATACCATAATGGTCACCGTAGACGACAAAGATTGTATCTTCCCACATTCCATTCTCTTTCAACTGGTCGATGAAGAGACCGAGTGCGTAATCCTGATAAGCTAGTGCTTGCGGGAAGTTGTTCAACGTAGTTGAGCTCGTCTCAAATTTTGGTACAAGTTCATAGTCTTCACTTGGCATCGTGTACGGGAAGTGGTTCGTCAATGTGATGAACTTCGCGTAGTATGGTTCAGGCAATTCTTGAAGCATTGGAATGGATTGCTCGAAGAAGCTATCATCTAAGAGACCCCATTCTGTCATATCTTCAGGATTCCCGAGGTCATAACTCTTTTCATCAAAGAATTGATCGACCCCAATATTTTTGTACATTTGATCGCGGTTCCAGAACGATTTGTTATTCGCATGGAACACGGCTGAGTAATAATTTTCGTCCTTGACCAACTCAGGGAGCGCTTGATATTCGTTATCGGCGTTCGTAAAGTATACAGCACCACGCGGGAGTCCATATAGTGAGTTATCGAGTGCGAACTCAGCATCAGAAGTCTTCCCTTGACCGACCGTATGGTAGTAGTTCGGCCAGTAGTGAGACTCTTCAATCAGCTTGTTCAAGTTCGGCGTGATGTACTCTCCATTCGGCGCCTTCATATTGTGAGTGAAATTCTGCGCCGATTCGAATGAAACCACGATGACATTTTTCCCTTTATATTTTCCGAATAAATCCGGATTCGGTGCCGCATAGTTTTGACGGGTGAACTGCTCAATCGTTGCGAGCTCTGATTCATCCGCCATCGCTTTTTGAGCCGATGTTTTTGTCTGAAGCATCGCATCATACACATGGAAGTTAAATGTTCCGATGTTTTTCACTAACAGTTCACGGTCAAATGAACGAGTCAATAATTCAGGTCGTTCCGTTTCGGCCAACGAAAGGTTGAACAAGAAGACAGAGACCGCTACAACGAACGTGACGAGCGCACGTCGATGTGAAGCCGTATTCTCTTTCAAGTTCATTCGCCATAAGATAAACGGAAGGATAAACACATCACCAAGGATGATTAAATCTTTCCATTCAAGAAGCGAAGTGAATGATGTCGATAACGTCTCCATGTTCGATGGTTGCATGATGACAGGCATTGTCAAATAGTCCGTGAATTCCCGATAATACACGGCGTCCGCAAACAAGATAAACGATGCAATCGCATAGAGCGTGTAGAGCACCCATTTTTGTTTGTTTCCTTTAAAGAAGAAATGGAAGGCAAACAAGAATAGTGTCGAACTGATCGGGCTAATCAGTAAGATAAAAGCTTGTGCGGTGTTTTCAATCGGAATGTTGAAGAAAAATTGATAGACGATATACGTCTTCGTCCAAAGCAATAACGTAAAAATCCAAAATAGACGATATTCTTGAAACGAAGCGCGGACCGTGTCGTTCAGTCTCGTCGATAGCTTCGAAAAGCGTTGAGATGAATTCATCTGACGGTCTCCTCCTCTTTTCAGTTTTCGGCATGTTTTAGTTGCCATTCTTTTTTATATTTGTTCATTCATTGTACAATTCGGATTGAATAGTACACGTCCAGTATCAAGTCCAAATCTTACCCCTTTTTTAATAAAAAATCAACTGTGACGTTACAAATTTTACAATATCCCATACCCTTTCCCACAAAAAAACACGCCTGCAATGTGCAGACGCGTCCGTTTCATACCCGTGTCGGAAGGAAGTGTTTCCGTGCCAGCCACGCACATCCAATCACACCGGCATCGTTTTCAAGTTCAGCGATTTTGAATGTTGTCGACTCGTAAACGCGCTCGAGCGCAAACCGTTTGAACTGTGCATCAAGCGGATCCAATAACGCGTCGCCAGCTTTTGAGACACCTCCACCGATGACAATCATTTTCGGGTTGAGCGTGTTCGCGATGTTCGAGATGGTCAAGCCGAGGTATTCAGTCATCTCTTCTATGACTTCTGTGGCGATTGAGTCACCGGCTTTATATGCTTCAAACACGTCACGTGCTGTCACTTCTTTCAACTCGTTTAATGAAGTATCTTGATTCTTACGCTTCTGTAATGCCAGACGTGAGATGCCGGTCGCCGAAGCAATCGTCTCGATACACCCGAGGCGCCCACAACCACACTTCACAGCTTTCGACTCGTCTCGTTCCACGGTAATATGCCCGATTTCTCCAGCCATTCCTGCCGTCCCATGAACGATATTCCCGTTCGTGATCACGCCACCACCGACACCTGTACCGAGCGTGATCGCCAATAATTCTGAAGCCCCTTCGCCCGCGCCCTTCCACATCTCACCAAGGGCCGCGGCGTTCGCATCATTTTCGAGCACGGCCGGAAGACCGACTGCTTTTTCGAACTCACTCACGAGAGCAAAATCTTTCCACCCGATGTTCGGAGAATATTCGACAACTCCTTCTGAGAAGTTGACGAAGCCTGGTGCCCCGATTCCCGCACCCGCAAAGTCTTCTTTCTTCTTACCTGATGTTTGTAAGTATGTTTCAAAAGAAGCTGCGATGTCTTTTGGAATATGTACACCATTCTCTCGAATATCCGTTTTGACTTCCCACTTATCCGAAATGATGCCGTTCATGTCTAAAACAGCCATCTTCACCGTAGTACCACCGATGTCGATACCTAATAACCATTTCATACCGTTCACTCCTCATCTCAACTAAATCGCTTTCATTGAATAGTGTACACTATTATCCCCTTAGTGCAACCCTTTGCACTAAGGGGATTTCTGTCAATCTGTTGAATTTTTTAATTCGTGGGTCAAAATGATTTTGGCCGTATCATACACACGTTGTTCGATGATGCCCCCTTCATACAATTCGTCGAGTTCCATCATCATGAGTGAGATTTCAGCATCCCGTTCTCCGATATAAATAATGGTACCGAACGATTTTAAAAACTGTTGGACATCATAAAAGTTTTTCATGCTTCTTCCTCCATCGTCGATTGTACATAACGATTTAACAATTCTCGTGTTGCTTCCATTGATGACACATGCGTTCGCTCATAACTATGGCTCGATTCGATTCCTGGCCCAACCAAAGCATGTCGCACATCATACCCTGCTCGAATCGCTGCCGAAGCATCTGAACCATAATACGGGTAAATATCTACCTTATATGCGATCTCATGAGTTTTACACAACGACGTGAACTTCCGTCGTAATCCGATATCATACGGTCCGGACGAATCCTTGGCACAAATCGAGACTGTATACTCATCCGAATGCTGTCCATCCCCAAGCGCGCCCATATCAACGGCAATGTATTCTACGACGTCTTCCGGGATACCCGCGTTTCCTCCAAATCCGACCTCTTCATAATTCGAAATCAAGAAATGAACGGTATGCGGTAAGTCATAACGGACCAAGTCTTTCGCAAGGTCCAATAGAATGGCGACAGAAGCCTTATCATCCAAGTGACGTGATTTCACGTATCCTGAAGATGTCACTCGAAAGCGAGGATCGAATGAAACGAAGTCTCCGATTTCAATCCCTAGTTCTGTCACGTCTTCACGAGAATGTACTTTTGCATCCAATCGGACTTCGATGTTTGATGCAGATCGCTCCGCTGAGTTCGTGTCTTTATAGACGTGAACACTCGACTGATGAATCAAGATTGTGCCTTCAATCGCCTCTCCTTCTTCTCGGTGGACGAGGCAGTTCTCTCCTTCAATCGCCGTCCATGCATATCCTCCTACTTGAGTCAAACGGAGACGCCCGCTCGGTAAGATGTCTTTGACCATCGCACCAAGAGTGTCCACGTGTGCCGTCAACAGACGTGCCTTGCCAGAGCGACCTGAAAACGTGGCCAGTAGTGCCCCTTTATGTAGACGTGACGTCTTGACACCCAGTGCATTCAATTCTTGCTCAGCGAAACGGATGGCCTCTTCCGTCATACCGGAAGGACTCGGGATGTTAACGAGTGTTTTTAATGTTTCAATCATTGAATTCTCCCCTTACCAAAATCCGTACCCGACGAATAGTCCAAACAGCGAGATGGTGAGTACGGAAAATAAGATTCGTTGTACGCGGTTCTTCTCATCCGGCAGCCCGACGACTCCAGAAACGACAAAACCACCAATCAGACCACCCGCATGTGCGAAATGATCAAGACCTGCACCTAATACAAAGGCAAGTCCTACATTTAATCCTAACATAATAAAGAGCGGAGGTCCGAGCGTCTTCATGAAGAGAGAACGATCACGTAACCCAAAATATAAGAGCGCACCGACCAAACCAAATAGCGCTCCTGAAGCGCCTGCTGATATCGATTCGCTGAATGCAAACGATGCGGATGTCGCTAATATTCCACTTAGCAGATAGATGATTAAAAATCGTATGGAGCCATACATCCGTTCAACGAGCGGACCGAGCGACCAGAGTGCAAACATATTAATCGCAAAGTGGAACCAACCAATATGCAGGAACATCGGTGTAATCAAACGCCACCATTCCCCTTGTTCAATCAACGGGTTCACTTTGGCCCCGAATGCGATTAACGTGTTTGGATCAAGAGTCGAACCGACCGATTCCGCTAACCACATGACTAAAAAAGTGATGAACAGTAGCCCATACACCACTTGTGGTTTCCCAAAGGAAAATCGTTTCTTCAGCTCCGCTTTCTTTTTTCGGTCGAGGGAGACCGCTAGCATTCGGAACCGGTCCTCTTCCATAGTCGGTGTCCAAATCGAACGAGACAATGTCACTTTCGCAGGGATTTGGAACGTCAACGAGTCCACACGCTCTTCATCCACAAGACGCTCGCCATAGACATGAATGGTCAATCGCTTCCGCCCGATACGAGATAAGCGAAATGCGTTCAAAATCGCGTCTATATCAGTCCCAACATGATTCGCCCATGCTTTTTCAGTCTGAATGAACAAATCATACCGATCACCTGCTTTCGTATCGAACAAGATGACCGCACGGGAGGGTTCGAGTATGCCTTCAATTCGCCCACCGTTTTCGACCTTTCGATATATATCTTCCCAAAAACAAGTTGTCGCCAACGAAACCCCTCCTCTCTCTCAATTCTATTGTAAATCACGAGACGACAGACGACCAAACGATGATTCGTTCTATATGTACAAAAACCCGTAACCATATGGCTACGGGTTTCAAAAGGATGGAGATTACAAGACAGGTTCCATCGTTTTCATGAGTACGTTCGCAGAATGTTGCATTTTCTCATGCTCTTCTTGTGACAACTCAATCTCAACGACTTCACGAACGCCTTGACGGTTGATAATCGCTGGTACACCGATATGGATATCGTGCAATCCATACTCACCATCAAGATGGGCACCGACTGTCAACAACGTATTCTCGTTACGAAGGACAGCCTTGACCAACCGAAGGAGACCGAGTCCAATCGCATAGTACGTCGCACCTTTACGTTCAATGATATGATATGCTGCGTCACGAACGTTGACATAAATGTCTTCAAGGTCTTCCCAACTATACTCATCATGCTCTTCAAGTAGTTGCTCGACCGATTTTCCATATATACGAGCGTTGCTCCAGGCAGCAAACTCAGTATCACCATGCTCACCCATAATGTAGGCGTGACAGTTACGCGGGTCGACGTTGAAATAGTCTCCGAGCATGTAACGCAAGCGAGACGTATCAAGCACTGTTCCTGAACCAAAGACACGATGTTTCGGAAGACCAGAATATTTCCATGCGAGATGTGTCATGATGTCGACCGGGTTTGAAGCAATAATGATAATTCCGTCAAAACCAGAGTCCATGATGTCTGAAATCATAGATTTCATAATCTTCGCATTTTTTTCAACGAGATCAAGACGTGTTTCACCTGGACGCTGTGGTGCGCCAGCCGTGATGACTACGATGTCAGCGACGCCACAATCCGAATAGTCCCCTGCCCAGACGCGCATTGGTGATGAAGCGAATGAAACCCCATGGTTCAAGTCCATCGCTTCTCCTTCTGCCTTGGCTTTATTAATATCGATGATGACAAGTTCTTCACATAGACTAGCTGTCGTCAACTGGTAAGCAAAACTCGCACCTACTGCCCCTGCCCCTACAAGTGCGACTCGTGTTACTTTAGCATGATTTAATGTTTCCATAATGATTCTCCACCCTTCAAACAATCTGTTTCATGTTTTTGTTATCTCTGTTACAAATAGATTGTAACATCATTCACAAACTCTAACTACAGCGGAAACCGTTTTCACTTTGGCGATATTGTGACAATATTCACATTCATTTGGAACACCTTCATTTTCTGTACTACCCTCATCCAAACACAAAAAAACAAATCATCGTCGCCCCACAAACCGAAAGAAAATTAACCGCATCATTTCCGAGAAAACGCCATCCCGACACGTAACTCGTCGGCACGTCATGATGTATTTTTTGCTCGGTCAACTTTCCACAAACAGCACAACGAAACGTTCGTTGGACGGTCGCACCAAGTAGCGTATCAATCATACTACCAGTTAATCCAATCACCCATAATAAAAGAAGAAGCGTGATGCTTAAGTCAATGAAAACAAGAGAGGATATGACAATCAACAATGCACCAAACATCGACATGACGGTACCGAATGTCGAGACGGCCCCACTCGTTCCCGGTTCGACTCGCTTAAAGGTAAACATGAACCGAGGTTTCCGCTTCGAGAGGACACCAAATTCAGATCCCCACGTATCGCTCGTCGCTGCCGCGATGGACACGACATACATATAGAGGTAGACCGGATCATTTGTAAACTGATAACCGAGTGCACATAAAATCCCGACCCCACCGTTAGCCAACACTTGCATGGCATCACGAGCCCCCGTCTTCTCGACAATCTCATCTACCCCTTCTTTATCGCGAGAGCGATATTTCGAAGCGAGAGAAGAAGTCGAAAAAAACACCCCAAGCAAGTATAGACCGAACCATCCGAAGGAGAATCCAATCGCCGTACCGGTCACTATCGTCAACAGTGCCCCAGAACGAGTCAACGAGCGTAACCGATAACCGAGATAGGCGACGAAACAAGTTACAGCGAATATGGCGAACACTGAATCATCTCCTTCTCTGTCACGATCCATTGAACGGGTAGGTCGTGCGGCTCAGTTGGTACTTGATCGACAATCTGAACGGTATATGCCAAAGCAAGTGTTCTACCTTTATAGGTTTTTAAATAGCGATCATAATAGCCCCCACCCCAACCGATGCGATAACCGGTTCGATCGAAAACACGCCCCGGAACAAGACAAAGGTCGATCACTTGCGTAGTCGCTGGAGTGGTCGGCTCTAAAATATTCATGACTCCCTCTTCCAAATCATCAAATGAATGAATGATGTGAAACGTAAGTCCCCGCTCCGTTACTTTCGGGACGCAGACCGTTTTTCCTTCTTTAAAGGCCATATGAATAATCGGGGACGTATCAATTTCTAGAGGGAGTGACAACGTTAGCGCGATTGTTTGACTTTCAATCCATAAGTCCGAGGCAAATAATGATTGGTGAATGACTTCGTCCGCATGATGTCGATCCGCCATTTGTTTGATGTATTGATGAATCGTGCGCCGGAGCGCTGTTTTCTCTTCCACAACGTATTCCTCCTTACAAAAAAAGCCGCCACATATGTGACGGCCGGTCCCTCATTACTTCACTTCGCGGTAAAGCGTGTGACGACGGAGACGTGGGTTGTATTTGCGCAACTCGAGGCGCTCAGGGTTGTTACGTTTGTTTTTCTTCGTGATGTACGTGCGATCGCCTGTTTCTGTGCAAGCTAATGTAATTTTAACGCGCATTTCTTTCACTCCCATCTTAATGATGTTGTATCAAGTGCTTTTGCTTTACAGTCTAAGCATACTCAATTATCCTACCAAGTTTCTTGTGAAAAAGCAAGGTTATTTCACGTTCTTTTTCATTGATTCCTGTCCATACGGAGAAGTCTCGAGAGGTAGGCATGTGTTGACGTTCTCACTCACGTTATACCATTGTTTCAGGTCGTGAATCGAGATCTCTTCACCGACATAAACGCGTTCTGATGCAGAAAACACGCTGTTTTCGATTCGATGGATTGCATCGAACAAACCACCGTGACCATGCGGATTGCGAGTCGCTTCAAAGGACAACATAGTTGAGTATAACGGAATCGCAAGGGATTGCGCAAGTTCTCTTGCAGCAGGAATTGTCATCCAATCGAAGTGATGGATCACTTTGAAGGAAACACGTTTCGAAAGTTCATGTACTAGTTTTACATAGGCGATATTTTGTGTAGCCACCTGGTTCATAACATGCTCTAAAAATGGGCTAGTTGGGCGAACACGATACACATGTATGTTTCCTTGACGTTCATACTCAGGCAACTCGTCATGATATGGCGTTAATACATAGACGACTTCGCCATCGTCCGCTCTCGCCTCGATTTCATCGACGACCCGTCTTCCGAGTCCCCATACGATATGACCGTGATATTCAGGCGTGAGTACTAAAATAGCTGATTTTTCACCTTCGCGCTCGATTGTCACATAGTAATCGTGAGGAGATAAGAACGAATCAATATCGATGTCTTCGTCTTGAAGGAATGGATATGCAGCATAATGATCATGTAGCAACTGCTCCGATACTCCATCCTGATAGAGTGCCGTTTCAAGTTCTGCAAAGAGTCGTGTGTGTTCACGGAACCGTTCGGCGGCATATTGCGCCGTCGTTTGCCCATCCAAAATGAACGCCCAGTCACTCGACACGGCCAATACGTAATGACGGATTAATTGTTTCAAGGCGCGATTCGTCGCTTCCGATTGATTACGATAGTCCGCCACATCTTTTACGAGTTGCATCTCCATCATGTGCAAATGACGAAGCATCCACTCATTTCTTTCGTTAATCCAAACTTCACCATAACCTTTACGTCCCCATGTATTCATCGACACGTGGACCGTCTGTAAATCTTTAAAGTGACGTTCAAGGAAGAGCGCTGGCGTGATGGTTTCAATTCCAAATTCAGCAAGTCTCTCTGCTACTTTCCCAAGAAACTCTGGCCCCTCAAACCACCAGTGACCGAACAACTCCGCATCGAACGGAGCCGTGACTAAAAATGGTGGGAATGTCTGAGCACCGTGCGCTTCAAGATGTGATTCTAACGTTTTGGCAAAATCGGTCGCATGGTTTTCAATTTGATGTTCCGCCCATTCGCGCACGTAGAAATCCTTTTGATCCGTATCACCCGTAATCCGGTGCATTTTTAAACCCGTATCAAAACGAATTCCTTCCGGATGCATGAAGGACTGGATATAGTCCCAGTCCCGATCGTATGCCAAATCGCGGTAAAACTCACGATAATCCGGATGGCCTGGATATCCGATCATCGAACTCCAAATTTTACCTGAAATGATTTGATCCCGAGGGAACAACGCGACGCCATGTGGTGAATAAACAGGGGCTCCAATTCCTTTCTCTGGCGTCGGATCTGCGTCGAGAAGAGCATGTTCATCGACAAATGTGTAGCGAATTCCTTCTTCATAAAGAATCCGATCAACTCCTGGTGTATAAGCACACTCTGGTAACCAGATGCCTGTTGGACGGAACCCATAATGACGTTCGAAACAGTTCAAACCTGTGCGAATCTCAGCGCGCGCCGCCTGTTCCGTGAAGAGATGTGGATTAAAGCCATGGGTTGCCGTACATGTCACCATGTCAATATAACCTGCCTCACGATATGTACGGAACGCCTCATTCAAATTTTTATTCCAATGAAGGAACGTATTTTTTAAATCGTGGTATCGTTGACGATAAAAATGTAACGTCGCTGTTTCTTCATCTGTTCGGTCCTCAGACAATTCGAGGGCAATCAATTCGAGCATATCGTCTAAGTGCTCCACATAGCGATCCTGAATGAGAGGATCGGCAAGCATTTCAACGACAGGTGGGGAAATACTAACCGTCCAATGCAAGGGACGCTTCAAGCGATCGACTTGCCATAGAATCGGAAGATATGTCTCAGAGATGGCCTCGTAAACCCATCTTTCTTCTAAACGGTGTTTCTCTTCATGCCTAACGTACGGTAAATGAGCATGAAGGACGAGTGAAAAGTACCCAGGTTTCATAATAAAAAGTCCTCCTTAACGCACGAGTCGGTATGCTGCATATTTTGGTAACGTATCAAGTAGTTCTGGAGAATCAACTTCCCCGTATTGCCAACGTCGGACCGGTTCTGCGAATCGTCCGACTCCTACTGGTTCTGCCCGCGGCGTATCAAGCGGATTTGATGCGACGATTGGGAGAAACTCCCCTTCCATCGTCCGAATCCCAAATTCAAACACATATGTCGTATTCGGGTCGAGAGGGCGAACGAACCAGCTGTTCGTCATTTCAGGAAGATCGAATGTATAGGAGCGGTTTGCGTGACCGCTATTGTAATCAAGTAACGTAACATCAAGGATGCGAAACGCCTTCGGCAATTCTTCCCAGCGTCGCATAAATTGAAGCGCTAACGTTTCTTTCACGAGATCAGATACTTCCCAGCATACATACACTGAGTTTGGAGACTGTACGACCGCATGCATAAAGTCCACGTTGTACCGATCGGGTAGTTTCCAGTATCCTTCCGGACCCTTTTCAAGAAGTGGAGAAGTCGACACGTTGGCCGTCTCTTTCGCTGATGCCACTTGTTTGCGTGAGGTCGTCACCGACGTCTTCGCTTTCTTCGTTTCACGCTTTTTTTTCACAGGGGCAACCGCCTCCACTTTCTGTTGCTGATTTCTCCATTTACGCCATGCGTATTGGACTTTGCCAACCGGGACGTCTAATTCTGCCGCAATCTGTTTTAACGTAAGACCTTGTTGTTTCAAGGATACGATTTTCTCTTCCATCTCTATATGGCTCCCTTCATGTAAAATCCATGTAGACTATTATTCGCTCCTTGAGTTTGTATTCCTGCCCAAAAAAATAAAGAACAACAGCACTGTTGTTCTTTACCACTAATCTTATTGATTCAAATCATAATGTTTCCCTTTTTCGAGGAAAATTAAATGTTCTCCGAAGTTCGTCACATGATCGCCCATCCGTTCGAGGTATCGAGCAATGTTCGAGAATTCGTATACATCGTTCGTCCCCACTGTCATGGCCGGGAGAGAACCGATATATTGTTTAATCACCGTTAGGTTGATGTCATCAATCACACGGTCCATCTCATTGAGTTCACGTACACGGCTCACTTCACCTTTGCGATAGGCACGGGTCGCCAGTTCAAGCATGTCAATCAACTGCTCGGCCATCTTCTTGAGCGGTTGAATGTCGAGCACATAAGGAACATGCTCGATTCGTGTCACCGCTTTTGCGATATTTGTCGCATAGTCCGCAATGCGTTCAAGATCTGTCGCTGATTTCATCGTCACAATCAGACGTCGCAAGTCAGTCGCGACTGGCTGCTGTTTTGCAATCAATAGGATCGCTTCATCGTTGATTGTCAACTCCAACTCATCTAACTCGTTGTCGTTCTCAATCACCGTTTTAGCCAATTCAAGATCGTGTTTTTCTAACACTTCGATTGCCGTCGCCGTTTGACGCATCGTCAAGTTTGCCAATCGAACAACTTTATCTTCTAATTCAGTTAACTTCGTATCAAAAAATGTGCGGTTTTGTGCCATCAATCCAGTCTCCTCCTTAACCGAAACGGCCAGAAATATAGTCTTCCGTCCGTTTGTCAGATGGATTCGAGAAAATCTTATCTGTAACATCGAACTCGACAACTTCTCCATTTAAGAAGAATGCTGTTTTATCCGAAACACGGGCAGCTTGTTGCATGTTATGTGTCACGATGATGATTGAATACTGTTCTTTCAACTCTTGTACCAATTCTTCTACTTTTAGTGTAGAGATCGGGTCAAGGGCAGACGTCGGTTCGTCCATTAAGATGACATCCGGCTCGATCGCTAACGTACGCGCGATACAGAGACGTTGTTGTTGTCCACCTGAAAGTCCGTACGCATTCTCATTCAATCGATCTTTTACTTCATCCCAGATTGCCGCACCACGTAATGAACGCTCGACAATTTCATCGAGTACTTTTTTATTTTTGATTCCGTGCGTCCGCGGTCCATATGCTACATTGTCATAGACCGATTTTGGGAATGGGTTCGGTTGTTGGAATACCATCCCGACCGAGGTACGCAAATCTTCCACCTTGTATCCGCGATCGAAGATGTTACGACCATGGTATAAAATTTCACCGTTCGTCCGAACCGATGGCACGAGTTCGACCATCCGATTTAAAGTCTTGATGAACGTTGATTTTCCGCACCCAGATGGTCCGATGATCGCCGTGACTTCATTCTTTTTAATATCGAGGTTGACGTCAATCAAAGCCTGGTCTTCTCCGTACCACAAGTTCAAATTGTTGACGACATAGGCGCTATCTTTTTTCATCTCAGTCGTTGTCGGTTCTGTCGTAGTTGTGTTCACGTTTTGATCTCCTTTGTTGAGCTCTTGTTGTTTCATCATCTCGAGCTTCCTCCTCATTCATCTGCAAAAAAGACTTAGTGTCGATTTGTATATTTGTTTCGAATATAGATTGCAACCGAGTTCATCGCGATGAGCATCGTCATAAGTACGATGATCCCTGCTGCCGCTAAGTTTTGGAACTCTGCTTGTGGTCGGCTCGTCCAGTTGTAAATCTGAATCGGGAGGGCCGTGAAGTCAGAGAAAATGTTACTCGGTGTTGTTGAAATGAATGTTGCCGCTCCGACCATGATGAGTGGAGCCGTTTCACCAATCGCCCGGGAAACCGCTAGGATAATCCCCGTGATGATTCCTGGTAACGCCGAAGGTAACACGACGTTAAATGTCGTCTGCCACTTAGATGCCCCGAGTGCTAGCGAAGCGTGTCGTAATTCCATTTTGACTGCTCGTAGCGCTTCCTGTGAGGCCACGATGACAATCGGCAAACTCATGAGACCGAGCGTCAAGGCGCCAGCCATAACCGAGTTCCCTAATTCCATGACTCGAACGAAAATCGTCAATCCAAGTAATCCGAATACGATTGACGGAACGCCTGCCAAGTTCGAAATGTTGACTTCAATAAACGAAGTCATGCGATTTTTCGGAGCGTATTCTTCCAAGTAAATTGCCGCTCCAACACCGATGACAAACACCATCGGTACGATCAATAGCATGAGCCATAACGACCCAATCAACGCAGGATATAATCCAGCCTGTTCAGGACGGCGCGACGGGAAGTTGCGCAAGAAATCGAGGTCGACCCATCCTGCGCCCTTTGACACGATGTCATAAATCAACGTCGATAAGACAACGAGCGCAAAGACAAGTCCCGCCAAAAAGATGTACTTAAATATTTCATTCAATTGTAAACGTCGTTTAATTCGTTGAGACACGGTCTCACGATTCATCAAGTTCTTCGTATTCTTGAACTCACTGTTCGGTAAAGCCATATTAGTACTCCTCTCTGAAGCGGCGCGTCACCCAGTTTGCGAATAAGTTCATCAATAGGGTAAAGACGAACAACAACGCACCGACCGCATAGATACTGTAATATTCGATTGTGCCGTAACCTGCATCACCTTTGGCGATTTGAACGATATACGCTGTCATCGTCTGAATCGCATTGAGCGGGTTGAACTCGAAGTTCGGCTGTGAACCACCAGCGATGGTTACAATCATCGTCTCCCCAATCGCACGGCTCATTCCGAGAACGATAGAGGCGATGATTCCAGACGTCGCAGCAGGCATGACAACTTTCGTTGCCACCTCAAGACGTGTCGCACCTAAACCGAGTGCACCGTCCCGAATTTTCTTCGGAACAGCACTCATTGCATCCTCAGAAATCGAGGCAATCATCGGAATAATCATAATCCCGACGACAATCCCTGGGCTTAGTGCATTGTAAATTTGAAGTCCTGGGATGAGTGCTTGCAGAATCGGTGTAATGAATGACAAGGCGAAGAAACCGAATACGATGGTCGGCACACCGGCCAACACTTCTAGAATTGGTTTCAATACACGTCGTGCCCGTTCAGAGGCGTATTCACTTAAATAAATCGCAGACGCCAAACCGAGTGGGACGGCTACAATCATCGCAATCACAGTAATTTGGAGTGTTCCCATGACAAGGGCCCATACCCCGAAGCGCTGATCTGCACTAAGTGGGTACCATTCTGTCGATCCTAAAAATTCTGCGACAGGGACTCGTTCAAAGAACTTGAATAGCTCAAAGCCTAGTGTGAACGCAATACCAATGGTCGTGACGACCGATACGAATGCGCTCAAGAATAATAAGAACGGCATGATTTTATCAAACACGTTCGTCGTACTATATTTCTTTTGTTTATTTTGTTGAATCATCTCTCGAATCGAAAGCTTATTGTTCGGTTCATTCATCTCGTGTATCGCTCCCTACCTCTTCATACTAGAAAGCATGGCGAGAAGGCGAGACCGTGTCTCACCTTCTGCCACCTATCATCTTATTCTCCAGCGATTTCGTCGATCATCTTCATGTTTTCGTCGTAACGCGCTTGTTCCATACCGACATATCCTACTTCTTCAGAGAGCGCACCTGCGTTTTCGTTCATGAAGCGTGCGAATTCTGCAACTTGCTCTTTGTCTTTCAACGAAGCGTTGTTGACGTACGTGTAGATTTCACGTGAGAGTGGATAAGAAAGGTCATTGATTGTTTCTGGAGTTGGCTCTACACCCTCGACTGCCATGGCACGAAGCGTGTCTTGGTTTTCGATGTAGTATGCATATCCGAAGAATCCGATTGCACCTTCTGTTCCAGCTACACCCGTGACGAGGACGTTGTCATCCTCAGACAATTGTGCGTCTTCACGAATGTCCGTATCGTCAAGGACGGCTTCATTGAAGAAGTCAAATGTACCTGAGTCTTTACCTGGTGCGAAGAATGAAATCTCCTCATCTGGCCAGTCAGAGCGAACGTCTTTCCATGTTTTTACGCTTGTGTCCGTCCACATCTTATTCAATTCTTCAATCGTGATATCTTGTGCCCAATCGTTCGCTGGGTTAACAACAAGCGAAAGTCCATCAAGTGCAACCGAGAGTTGCGTGAATTCCACACCGTTTTTCTCAGCTTCGGCTGCTTCTTCTTCTTTGATTTCACGTGATGCGTTCGAGAAGTCTGTCTCTCCCGTCACGAAACGTTTGAAGCCACCACCCGTACCAGAGACACCGACTGTCACTTCAACTTCTGGTTGTTCAGCTGAAAATTCTTCTGCGACTGCTTCCATGATTGGGAATACAGTTGATGATCCGTCCATGACGACTTTTCCTGAGAGCGCATCGCCGCCTTCAGCAGCGCCACCTTCTTCATTGTTCCCACAAGCAGCACCTACGAGTGCGACTGAAGTGATTGAAGCGAGTAAAGCTGATTTTTTCATCCAAGACATTTGTGACGTCCTCCTTGAGTTTGCTTTGATTTTTGTTGTGGATTTGTTGTTCTGTCCTACAATTAATATCCTAATGAACTTCTATTAACGAGAAATAAACGGAACGTAAAAGAATTGTAAAGACAAAAAAAGAAGTCACCGAAGTGACTTCTTTTACTGAAGCATTGCATTGACGTCTTCTAGATTAAAGTAAGCTTTCATGATGTCGTGCGCGACACGCGTATTGATTCCTTCCGCCTCAAGTCCAGGCATGATGATCGCCCAAGCGATTTCCGGATCATCGAACGGTGCCCAACCGACATGGTTTGAGTTCAATGTCTTAATCGGTTCTCCGTTCGCATTTCGTTTCGCCTGACCGTCTGCCCCTTCCGCGATTGCTTGAGCAGTTCCGGTTTTACCTGCAGCCGTCATACCGGTCTGCTGTAAAATGCGAGACGAACCGGACGCAGATTCAACCCCTTGACGATATCCTTCACGGACACGTTGAATGTATTCATCCTGGATATCGACTTTATTCAACGCATTCGGTTGGAACGTGCTCACGACTTGCTTATTGTTCTCATCAAGCGAACCCGGCTCAATGATTTCTTTCAGCAAGTGTGGTTGTACACGATAGCCACCGTTCGCCAATGCTGACGTATATTGCGCCAATTGAATCGGAGTATAAGAAATATACTGTCCGATCGACATATCCATCAGAAGCGTGACGCGGTCCGGGATGCTACGGAATCCGGTCGACTCAAACGGCAAGTCAATCCCTGTCTCGATTCCGAGACCGAATTGTTTATAGTAGTGTTCCATCGTTTCAAACGCCTGCGTGACATTTTCTCCGACAATTTGACCTGTCGAGTAATAATCAGCCAGACGCAACGCAATTTGGAACATATAGATGTTCGATGACATCGCAAGTGCATCTAAGTCGTTAATGTTCCCCATATTTCGGTAGGAAGCTTTCACTGACGAACCGATTCGAATCGGTGCATCATAAATATATTCTCCCGGTTTGACGACGCCTTCTTCAAATCCATAGGCGACCGTCGCCCCTTTGATGGTTGATCCGATTTGGCTGGCACGAAGCACCGTACCGGTCGACACATCCTTGAATTCGTTCGTTTCCAAATCGAGTTCTTGTCCAGACAGAGCGAGCAATTCACCCGTTTGCGGATTCATGACGACCGCAAAAGCTCGGTCGAAATGAGGACTTCCAGAGCGTCCTGCGCGAATCGCCTTTTTCAAGATCTCATCGACTTCTTTTTGGAACTCGATGTCGGTCGATAAGACGATATCTTTCCCTGGATTCCCACTCACTCGTGTCGGTTCACCGACCGGTTCCCCTTTGTACGTGGTGAACACATCATAGGCCGGCGTTCCACGAAGGACGTCTTCATACTGTTGTTCCAAGTAGGAGGTACCGACCCGGTCGTTCAACCCGTAACCTTTCGCCTGATAAGATGCACGTTGTTCCGCCGGAATTTGACGATAACTTCCTAGGAAACTTTTGAACGTCTCATCATACGGATAGTCCCGTTGATAGTACGGTTCAACACTCACCCCAGGCAACTGCTCTAAGTTTTCTTCGATGACCGCCATCTCTTTCGGGCTCGCACCGATTTTGATGACCTGTGGGTCGAGTGCATAGCCGCTCTCCATGTTGTGTTTAATGGCGATGATTTCTTCTGTCGCATCATCAAACGTGATCTCTTCTTCTGTGATCGAGTCAAGCAAGAGTCGGTCCACGTCTTGGTTAGACAATGCGGCCCGCTCCTCTTCCGATAATTCTTCCAATAGCGCTTGAGTCCGTTCTTGCGCCAATTCCGGATTCGTTGCAATCCAGTAATCTTTCCGGTCTCGCTCCGTCATTTTACGGTCTTCTTTCGGAATGTCGACGATTTCCGCCAACTTTTTCGCAACGTCCAACCGTTCATCCGTCTTTGTCACTTGAGAGCGGCGATACATGACCGAGTAGTTTGAAATCGTATCCGCCAGCACTTGACCGTTCCGGTCGTAGATTTTACCTCGCGGCACTTCATATTTGATTTTACTCGATTCCGTTTTCTGTACTTCCCGAGCAATCAATTCACCATTCACGATTTGGACGACACCTAACCTAAAAATGAGGGTCGCAAATAGAATGAAGACGATGAAAAATAGTAAATTCAAGCGTAACGGTAAGTGGTTTCGCCGTTTTTTCGGCACTTTTACCCGATTTTTAGCCAAGTCCGTTTACTCCCTCCACGTTCATTTCCTTCTATATTATAGAGGACAGGAATCCCTGTCGTTTTGTCCGATTTTCACTATATCATAATTTGTTTACAAATTAATGAAAACCACAAAAAAACCCGAGATTCGTATCAGAACCTCGGGTAAGACAAACTTATTTTGCGTCAGCGTACAATGTCGCCACATAATCCCAATCGATGACATGGAAGAATGCGTTGATATAGTCAGGACGACGGTTTTGGTAGTTCAAGTAGTAAGCATGCTCCCACACATCAAGACCGAGGATCGGTGTAACACCTTCCATGATTGGTGAGTCTTGGTTTGGTGTAGACGTGACTTCGAGTTTCCCGTTCTTCACGACGAGCCAAGCCCAGCCTGAACCGAAACGAGTCGTTGCAGCTTTCGTGAATTCGTCTTTGAACGCATCAAAGCTACCGAACGACTCATCGATTGCAGCAGCGAGGTCGCCAGACGGTGTGCCGTTCTCATTTTTCTTCAAGAGCTTCCAGAAGAACGAGTGGTTCCAATGACCGCCACCATTGTTGCGGACAGCTGTTTGAATGTCAGCAGGAAGCGAATCGATTTTTTGAAGCAAGTCTTCGAGTGAAGAGTACTCCACATCTTTTCCTTCGAGTGCATTGTTTACGTTTGTGACGTAAGTGTTGTGGTGTTTCGTGTGGTGGATTTCCATCGTGCGTGCATCAATGTGTGGTTCGAGTGCATCATATGCGTAATCAAGTTGTGGTAATTCAAATTTAGCCATTACTAAAATCCCCCTTAAAAGTGTTTTGAACAACGTTCGTCTTAAATGTAACAGATATGTGACGGTCGACTCAATTGTAATGCTTTATTCGACATCTTCTTCTGGCAATGCCCAAACTGAAATCGACCCCGCCGACACTTTAAATACCCCAAATCCTTCTTCATCAATCTCAATTCGATCATTCAACGTATTCGTTAAATCGACCCATGTTTCACCGGCACGTTCTTCCCCGACAAACATTCTCTTTTCAGATTCATCAGAAGTTGAAATGAGGACGGCACATCCAGAACGTTCGATTTCCTCCACACCTTTTCGTACCCACCCGATGACGTTTGCATCATCAAAGTAATCATCCTGCTCCCCGTACGCTTTCTCTCGGCGCGCATATAGAAGCGTATCAATGGCGAGCTTCATCCCATCAGTCGGGTGAGGACCGTCTATACCGTAGTAATCGCCATAGAAGACACATGGATAACCATCTTTACGAAGTAAGACAAGACCATAGGCGATTTGCTTGAACCAATCTTTCACCCATGACTCAAGCGCCTCCTCGGGTTGTGAATCGTGATTATCTACGAACGTCACGGAATGAAGCGGGTGTGACTGAACGAGCGTATCATCAAAAATGGTTCGCATGTCAAACGCGGCCCCTTCCTCCGAGGCTTGATGTAATTTGTAATGGAGCGGGACATCGAATAAATCGACATGGTAATCGATATTATCGAGAAATTCACGACAGGCATCAAGGTCAGATTTCCAAAACTCGCCGACAAAATAGAATTGGTCACCTTTCTCTTCCCGCATCGTCTGACTGAACTCTTTTACAAAGTCATAGTTGATGTGTTTAATGGCGTCAAGACGGAATCCATCACATTTCGTCTCCTCGATGAACCATTTCCCCCAATTCAACACTTCTTCACGCACATCGGGATGGTGGTAATCGATGTTCGCAAACATTAAATAGTCATAGACACCGAATTCATCGTCGACGTTATCATTCCATCTTTTGTTTTCTCCGACAATAAAGAAAATACCGGAACGATCAGTCGCCGCATCATAATCCGTTCCGTTAAAGTGCGTGAAGTCCCATTTGAATGAAGAGTATTTCCCATCACGAGCTTCGTAATCAAATTTTGTCCATCCCTCGATTTCGAACGCTTCATCTGAAAGGACTTTCGTACGGTCGTCGGGATCTACTTCTAACACTTCAAACTTCTCGGTCGCATCCGCCCCGGCTTTATGGTTCATGACGACATCCATATAAATCTGCATCCCGAGTTCTTGTTGGCAATAGGCTGTCGCTTCAAGTAGTTCTTTTTTCGTACCGTATTTCGTGGCAATCGATCCTTTTTGATCGAACTCACCCAAATCATATAAGTCATAGATTCCATAACCGGTATCTTGATCACTTTGCCCTTTTGTGACAGGTGGTAGCCAAAGTGCAGTGATTCCTGCTTTATTTAAGTCGGCTGCTCTCTCTTTTAGTCGCTTCCAATGCTTTTGATCTGCCTCGACATGCCATTCAAAAAATTGCATCATGGTGTGGTTTCGTTCCATTTTGTCCGCCTCGTTTCATATTTTTCAAAAAACAAAATGCTAACGAGTATTTACCCAGCAATTTTAGATTGAAAACAAAAAAGCGACGTTCACATTGTGACGTCGCTTACGAATGGACCCTGTAGGACTTGAACCTACGACCGGACGGTTATGAGCCGTCTGCTCTAACCAGCTGAGCTAAGGGTCCTTATAAATAGCGGCGGAGGGAGTCGAACCCACGACCTCACGGGTATGAACCGTACGCTCTAGCCAGCTGAGCTACACCGCCATGTTGTTATACAGTAATAATATACTGAATATGTCTTGGAGTGTCAAGGAGTATTCCTTGCCGAATAAGAAAAAGCACCCCAAATTTCATTTGGAGTGCTTCTGATTTATACGGTTACTTCGTTTGCATCTTCAAGTGTGATTTCCGTGATGTTCATAGCATGGTCACCGATTCGCTCCAAGTTCGAGAGCATATCGACGAAGAACATACCTGCTTGTCCATCGCAAGCACCTGTGTTCAAACGAACGACGTGGTTCTTACGGAATTGACGCTCGAGCATGTCGAGTTTCGCTTCCATTTCAATGACTTTACGTGCTTCAATCATGTCACCGCTCCCCAACGTCTGAAGAGATTTCTCTAACGTCGCACGTGTGAGGTCGTACATTTCAGTCAATTCTTTTTGTGCATCTGTCGAAAGCGTCACTTTCGTAGCTGTCTTATAATCAATCAACTCGATGATGTTCTCAACGTGATCACCGATTCGCTCGATATCGTTGATGGCATGCATGAGTGTTTTGTGTTCTTGTGATTCTTGTTCTGTCAAATCAACGGCAGCCAATTTCACGAGGTAATCTGTAATTTTCGCATTCAACGAGTTCAATGCTTCTTCGATATGTGCCGACTTTTCAGCGTGCTTCTTGTCGCCAGTCGTCAAATAGTTGCGTGCTTCATCGAGACCGAGTTTTGCGAAATCTCCCATGCGGATGACTTCGTATTTCGCTTGCTCGACTGCAATCGATGGTGACTGTTGAATGAAGATTGGGTCTAAATGTTGTGCTTTCGTATCGACGATTGAGTCTTCACCAGGAACCAACTTCGTTACAATCCAAGCAATCGTTCCAATGAACCAGAACTGGATGAAAGTGTTGACGACGTTGAACGTACCGTGTGCGAATGCGATTTGCATCTTATCTTCAATCGCCAAGAGTTCTGTGATCCAATAGATATAGTTTGTGAACGGAACTAACAAGATCATAAAGATTGTCGTACCGATCAAGTTAAAGATGACGTGTGCCGCTGCTGCACGACGTGCGGCAACTGATGCACCAATCGATGCCAAAATCGCCGTGATCGTTGTTCCGATGTTATCTCCGAACAATACCGGTAAAGCAGCACCTAAATCGATGGAACCACCAGCATATAGTTCTTGCAAGATTCCGATCGTCGCAGACGATGATTGAACAATCACGGTAAATACTGTACCAACGATGACACCGAGGAACGGGTTGTCACTCATTGATTGCGTCAAGTCGATGAAATATTCACTTGAACGAAGTGGTTTCATCCCACTTCCCATTAATTCAAGTCCATAGAACAACATCCCGAAGCCAAAGAAAATTTGACCAAGGTGTTGTAATTTTTCTTTTTTAAAGAAGAACAACAATACTGCACCGATTGCAATGATTGGAAGCGCATATGCACCAACATCGAATCCGATGATGAACGCCGTCACCGTCGTCCCGATGTTCGCCCCCATGATGACCCCGATTGCTTGACGGAGTGTCATGAACCCGGCGCTAACAAGTCCGACCGTAATGACGGTTGTACCTGAAGATGATTGAATCAATACAGTAACGATAATCCCGGCGAGTACCCCAAGGAATGGATTCGTTGTATACTTATCAAGGATGTCTCGCAGGCGATTCCCTGCAGACTTTTGGAGTCCGTCTCCCATCGATTTGATCCCGAAGAGGAAGATCCCTAGACCTCCAAAAAACATGAATAACATTTCTTGCAAATTGTATTCCACGATTTTTGTACTCCTTTTAATTAAGAATTGGTTGGATTTGCTTGGTTTTTAATGCCCTACTCATTATGCCTTCATCGGTAGTATCATGTAAACACGTTTAATGTAAAAGTTTTATTAAAACACTGTACCATTTCATGCATCTTATTGACTTCTGTAATATAACAGATTGGAGTTTTTAGTATGTTGTCCACTATTTTGAAGTTCCTTCGAACAAGTCTTTTCCCATCTAAGCAAGTATTGCGTCTTCGTTTAGCCCCGCTCCATGCCTATATGGGAGCCACTCTCGTGTTGACGCTTCTGATCACTGGCTTGGACTTTATTGTGATTCGTCCTGATTTTTTCGTTCCGATGTGGCTATTCTTACACGGATTCGCCATTTTCTTTTTCTATTTACTTTGGGTCGCCATCATGGCTTTATACGTTCAGTTGGTTACAAAAGTCTACTCGAAAAACATGTGGGCCTACCGTCAAGCTTGGCCATATGCCGTGGCGATGACATTCGTCCCTACCGTTATATTAGTGGTGTTGTACCACATGAACCCGTCTCTTATATGGATTGGTTTCATCATTGGACTCGGATATATCACCTACCCTTTAACGAAAGTGCCAAAAAAAAAATAACGACAAGCGTCTTCGTAAACGCTTGTCGTTATTTTTATGCCGGAGAAAGTTCCTCGAGCGTCTGATTCAATGCTTCACTTTGGTCACTCAAGTCAGTACCTGCAGACTGTAAGGCAGACTGCACATTGGACCATCGTTCGACACCGTCGTTCAGCTCGAATAACTTTCGTTCGAGTGACGAACTGATTTCTCGCAACCGCTCATTCGATTCGATTAATTGCAAGAGCTGTCTCCCCGTATGTGACGTTTGATCCGAGATGGACTGAAACTCATCTAACTGAACTTTGATTTCATGGTCGATTGTTCCGATTCCAATCTCTACTCGATAAACAGCATCTTTTAATAGATGCACTTCTTTGATAAAGTCATTGACTTCAAACAACAGGTCCTTTCGTTCTTCGTTCAATGCTTCGATTGCATCTACCGCGAGGAGTGTCGCTTCATTCGTCATTTTTGCTAACTTCCCAACTTCATTGGCAACAACAGCAAATCCTTTACCATGTTCTCCTGCGCGGGCTGCCTCAATCGATGCGTTAAGCGACAACATCTTCGTAGCTGTCGACACCGATAGGATACTCTTTAGCGCATCATCCGCTTTTGAAGAGTTCGACTCACTCTCTTCAAGCTTTTGTTGAATACTCTCCACTTGTTGCTCAACATAATCACTCGCCTCTTTCACAGAATAGAACGTTTCAAGTTCTTCATGTAATATGGATTTCAGTCGATTGCCACGGTCGTCCACACTCGAAATTTGATGTTCCAGCATTTCGATTTGTTGTGTCACTTCTCTCATTTTGAATGTAGAATCGCTTGTCACCGACTGATATGAATGACTCGTATGTTCTACCGTAACCGCAACTTCACGGAATTGTTCAACCTGATGATGGCTGTTCATCAGTTCTTGTTGGAAGATTGGAAGACTTTGATGAAATGCACTCGCTGTCTTCCCCATCATATCCATGGACTGATTCCATAATTGAATGAACGTGTTGAACTCGGTTTCGAGTATATGGATTTCTTTGGATTTCGCTCCAAGTGCCACGTCATCGAAACGACGCGTTTCAACGGCACGGCGCAATGAATGGGCCAATACACTCAACGGTTTGACTTCACGATGAATCAATCGCGAAAAGAGGATGGCCATCCCAATCATCGCAATGAATAAAATGAACGTGATATATTTTCGCAGTTCAGTCATTGGACCAAGCGCAGATTCTTTCGTGACAACGAGAACGTAATCTGCTTTTAGCTCAGGGATCGAGACCGATGCCATTAGTAAACCATCTGTCTCTTCTACTTCAGATGTTGTCGTTTGTGAAACTTTCCCTACAATCTGCTCTGTTTTCATTCCTTTTGACCCACTCAATTGCTCAACAGACTCTCCACGTACTAAAAATTGCGCTGCTTCAAAATCATCTCCCGATAGAATAGAAGCTTGTTGCATATAAGTAGATTTTAATGACCGGTTGAGTTGCTTCTCGTTTGCTACATATGCACTGTACGACGTCTTCACCGATTCTCGCATGACCGTAACTTCTCGCATAAGGCGCTGCTCGATTTCTGCGGACAATAGTTGTTCAGACTTTAGGGCGAACCAGCTAAACGTCACGATAAAGACAAGTAATATGATTGGCATGAGCGTCCATTGGAGGCGGTGCCCTATTTTAAAATGACGATTTAGTCGAGCGTTTCGTCCCGTACCCTTCATTTGATTGCGCTTGAAATTCATCTTCACGTTAAGCCACCTCTTTTTCTAATCTCGCCTATATATCGGTCTTGAGACGGTGGAAAATTATGAAGTAGATGTTAAGATAGCGTTAGAGTTTGTAAAGAGCACACATCCGTCACGCATCCTAGATGCTTTTTCACATTCTTTTCGTTATGATAATGAAGAAACCTTATCATCTTAAATCGATTGGATTCTTTCCAAAAGAAGGAGATTACGTATATGTCAGAAATTTTGCATCGTTCATTAACACGTCCGGTCCGCGTCGGTAACTTGATTATCGGAGGATCGAACGAAGTCATTATTCAATCTATGACCACTACGAAAACGCATGACGTCGAGGCAACAGTCGCCGAAATCAAGCGTCTTGAGGAAGCTGGTTGCCAAGTCGTTCGCGTGGCTTGTCCAGACGAACGTGCAGCTGACGCACTTGCAGAAATTAAGAGCCGCATCAATATCCCGCTCGTCGTCGACATCCACTTCGACTACAAGCTTGCTTTAAAAGCCATTGAAAGTGGCGTCGATAAAATCCGGATTAACCCGGGTAACATCGGTCGTCGTGAGAAAGTAGAGGCCGTCGTCAATGCGGCGAAAGCAAAAGGGATTCCAATTCGAATCGGTGTTAACGCCGGCTCATTAGAAAAACAATTCCTTGAAAAGTATGGATATCCGACCGCGCAAGGTATGGTCGAGAGTGCGATGCACCACGTGAAGATTCTCGAGGATCTCGGCTTCTATAACACGATCATCTCGCTCAAAGCTTCAGACGTAAACCTTGCACTCGAAGCCTACACACTCGCTGCGAAGACGTTTGATTATCCTCTTCACGTCGGCATCACAGAGTCAGGTCCACTCTTCTCCGGTTCACTTAAATCGGCTGCAGGACTCGGTGCGATTCTCTCTCTTGGAATCGGTTCAACAGTTCGAGTTTCACTTTCAGACGACCCGGTTGAGGAAGTAAAAGTTGCGAAAGAAGTGCTCAAGTCATTTGGACTTGCAGCAAATGCCGCGACTTTGATCTCTTGTCCAACATGTGGACGAATTGAAATCGATTTGATTTCGATTGCAAAAGAGGTAGAAGAATACATCCAAAACATCAACGTCAACATTAAAGTTGCCGTTCTCGGATGTGCGGTAAACGGTCCTGGTGAGGCTCGTGAAGCGGACATTGGAATCGCAGGCGCACGTAACGAAGGACTTCTCTTCCGTCACGGAAAGATCATCCGTAAAGTGCCTGAGGCGACGATGGTCGAAGAATTGAAAAAAGAAATCGATGCGATCGCTGCTGAAAAAATGGCTGAACGTGAGCGCGAAGAACAAGAACTCGCAAACCAATCAAATTAATGAATCTCATGCCCGTACGGTTGCAACCGTACGGGTTTTTGATAGAATAGAGGGCATGTGAGGAGGAGTGATGAGATGCGAATCGGCATTGATTTGGATGGAACCGTTACAGATCCTAAAAGTTGTTTTTTATATATGAATGAATCACTCGGCTATTCGATTGACTATCATCGTGCGACCGAGTACGAGTTGCACACGTATACGACGATGGAGCAACATGAATTTTGGAAGTTTATGATTGAAGAGGGGCATGAAGAAGCGATTTACCGTCGTTCACTTCCGCACTCTGATGTGTTGGATGTGTTATGGGAATTAAAGCAGCAACATCACCTGCATTACGTCACCGCCCGAAGTGAGGCGGTTCGACCGGTTACCGAAGAATGGATCAAACAGCATCGTTTGCCGCTTGATTCGTTGGTCATGACCGGTTCTCACGATAAAATCAATGTCGTCAAAGACTTGTCACTCGAACTGTTTATGGAAGACCGGTATGAGAATGCCATCTCGATTCATGAAGAAACGTCAATTCCAGTACTCCTATTCGACGCACCCTATAATCGTAAGACGTTACCAGAGGGCGTAACTCGCATTTCGACATGGCGTGAGGCGTATCACCATGTCGCGCAATTGGAGAAACAAATCGTTCTACAGCAACGTTAAAAGGCAAGCCCGACACAAGCGGGCTTGCCTTTTAAATTCGTCCGAGCTCTTCGATTATATCGCTTGCGAGTACACTTGCGGGGTGTATACTCTGGCTAATCGACTTGGCAGCGAGCGCATGCCATAGCACCGCTTGCTCGTTCGGTGCCGAAGGCTTTTTTCTTCTAGCCCATAGCGCAAGTAGGATTCCGGTCAACACGTCCCCACTTCCACCTTTCGCTAACGCAGATGCTTCAACGGTATTGACGGCACCTGTTCCGTCAGGTGTAACGATGATCGTATACGTTCCTTTTAAAATCAAATGGACTCGGTGTTGCTTCGCGAACTCACAAGCGATGGAAAACCGATCTGCCTCGATCTCTTCAACCGATTTTCCGGTCAATCTTGAAAATTCACCTGGATGCGGTGTCAGCGTAAGCGGCCCCCGGGTTTCCAATCGTTTCGTCGATAGTGCCCCAGCGTCCAAGATAACAGGACAAGACTGCTGTTTTGCGTATTGCCAAATGAGATTCAACGCTTCCCCTTCGACCATACCGGGACCGATGGCAAGTGCATCGTACGGTTGTTCCACCACATCGGTGTGTTGCTGATACATCGCTTCAGGCAGTGTTGAGATAAGCGGGATCGCTTCACGTGGAATGGAGAGACGTAATAAGCCGATACCAGAACGAGTTGCAGCACGACCACCCAAGAATGGCGCACCGAGAAAATGACGACTCCCCCCGATAAGCATCCCGTGTCCATATGTCGTCTTATGACTGAATTGGTCGCGCTCCAAAAGAGATCGATCGAAATCATTTTCGGTCAACACCTTCCAATCGGATGTATGTCGGAGTCCGATATCAATCCGTTCCACTTTGCCATAGAATGGAGCAGTCCGATTTAAGAATGTCGAACGTTTGAAACCGTGTAACGAATACGTATACGTCGCCCGTATCGCTATATCATCAAAGTCTCGAGCATGATCACTCGGTATGCCTGATGGTACATCAATCGAAATGACAGGCGTCGATTGACGATTCACCCATTCAATCACTTCCCGCGCTTGACCAGTCACGGGACCGGACAACCCAACGCCAAACAAGGCATCAATGATGATATCTGTTTGGATTGGCCGTTCCACAAGGCGAAGGAATGAAGATGCATAGGAAGCATGGATTACAGCCGCCTCCGTTTGACTTTTCCCTAACGGTGACCACACGCTGACCTCATGCCCTTTCATAGCAAGCTCTCGAGCGACGACCCAACCGTCCCCACCGTTGTTGCCTGTGCCACAAATCACCAAAATGGTAGACTGCGAATCGATTCGAATGTGAGGCACAATCGCCGAGGCCGCTCGCTCCATCAACACCTCTTCGGGCATCCCATTTTGAATCGCTGTGCGATCGATCTGCTTAATCTCAGCAGCTGTATAGATCATCTAACCTCCCCCTTCGATACAAAAAAGGGATTGAATCAAATCAATCCCTTTTGCTTACATTCTTTACAATACCCATATATCTCAAATTTATGATCGACCACTTCAAATTCAGGGTCGAGCGCCTCTACGAAGCGCATCGGACATAAATCGAGCAGTTTCGTCTTTCCACAGCTCCGACAAATCAAATGATGATGGTGATGTGCCGCACTGCAGGTGACTCGAAAGGATTTCTCACCATCGAGTTCCGTCGCTTCAAGTAATCCTTCCTCCGCAAACGACTTCAAATTTCGATACACCGTATCAAAACTCATCGTCGGATGTTTGTCTCGCATGTACTCGAGTACTTCCTTCGCACTGATATATCGGTCTTCTTCAGAGAGATAAGCATACATTTCAAGACGTTTCGGCGTCACTTTTAAAGAAGATGCACGAAGACGATTTAATTGTTCAGTCTCATTCATGTTGTACCCCCTTTTTCTTAAAACTCATGACTTTCTCGAGCGCCATGACGGCTGCTAAAATACCGACTGCTATCAATACGATAACACCGCCCGGAGCGACATCGAGATCATACGCAAGGACAAGCCCACCGATTGTCGCGACCTCTCCGAAGATGATGGACCACATAATGGTCTGTTTGAAACTCGAAGTAAAGCGTAGCGCCGCTGCGACGGGTAACGTAATCAAACTAGATACGAGAAGTGTTCCAACAATTCGCATGCTGACGGCAATCACAAGCGCTACGATGAACATGAATAAAAGGTGAAGCATCGTACTCGGTAATCCTGACACTTTTGCCTGTTCTTCATCAAATGACAAGAACAGCAACTGCTTATAGAAAATAAGAATCACAAAGAGCGTCAAGACGGCCACACTGACGATCAATGTGATGTCAGATTGACTCACAGCTGAAATCGATCCAAACAAGAGTGTGGACAAGTCGACCGAGAATCCTCGTGATAGCGAGATAAAGATGGCACTTAGTCCCATTCCTGCGGACATCATAATCGGAATGGATAGTTCCTGGAAGTGCACATATTTACCTCGAAGCCAATTGAGTCCTAACGCAGCCAATACAGAGATCAGCGTTCCCATATACAGGGGGTTCAGGTCAGCGAATAGAGCGATATATTGTCCGAGAAATAAACTGAACGAAATTCCGGCAAGCGTCATGTGTGACAATGCATCGGCAATCAAGCTCATCCGTCTCACTACAATGAATGAACCGATGAGCGGTGCGGTAAACCCAATCACAAGTGCTGCAATGAACGCATAACGTAAAAAACTATATGTCCAAAGATCTGTGATCATGTCGTTCCCTCGTGAACAAGAACTTTGACAGGATAAGGTTTGATGGACGATGCGAGTTCTCCGAGCTCGCTGTATTCTCTCAGTCCACAATTGCATGCTAATCGTCCGCGGTCGAGATGGACGACTTTCGTGACAAGATCGGTCACCACGTTTAAATCGTGGGTGACGAGGACGAACGTACAAGTCGTATGTTCACGAAGCATATGCAAGACTTCATAAAAATCTTGTAAGTGTTTTTGGTCCACACCGACGGTCGGCTCATCGAGAATCAATAGATCAGGCTGGTTGACCATCGCCCGAGCGATAAAGACACGCTGTTGTTGCCCACCGGACAGATCTCCAATTTTCCGATGACGAAACTGCCACATGTTGACCGTTTGTAACGCATTTTGAATCGCTGCCTGGTCTTCCATTTTTAAACGTTTGAATAAACCGAGACGTCCATATCTACCCATCGCGACTACTTCTTCGACGGTAACCGGGAATCCCGAGTTAAAGGAAGCCGCTTTTTGGGAAACGTAACTGATACGAGACTTGTCTTTAAACTGCGAAATGGGCTTGCCGAACAATTCGACCGACCCTTTTTGCGGGTTCAGTAATCCAAGAATGGTTCGAATCAAAGTCGACTTCCCAGAACCGTTTTCTCCAACGATTGCGACAAAGTCCCCTTGTCGAATATCAATCGATACGCTTTGTAAGGCTGGTGTCCCATCATAGAAGTAAGACACCTCGTTTAATTTGACGACAGATGTAGTCATCTAATCCCTTCTCTCATATGTTAAATCGTAATCATTTCTACTTTCTAGGCGTTTGTATTATACAGAATATCACGCACACCTTCAAGCAAGAGCGGTTTCACTTAGTCAAATGTTAAAATTCACGTAAATCGTATGTTCGTTCAAAACCTTGTCGATTACACTAGTATTATGAAGGGGATGGTTTTATGGAAAAGAAACTGGCAGTTATTGATATCGGATCCAACTCGATTCGAAACGTCATCTTCGAAGTGAACGAGGAAGGACAATACTTCGAACGGTTAAATGTGAAAGAAGTCGCGCGATTGTCCAGCCATATTAGTGATGCGAATGAAATGACTGAAGAAGGAATCGCTTCGCTCATCGATACGTTACGTCACTTTAAAGAGTTGAACGACCATCATCACGTAACCGATATACTCCCTGTGGCGACGGCAGCCATTCGAAATGCGAATAATTCAGATGAGATTTTGCAGAACGTCAAACAATCTACAGGGATGACCATCCGCCTATTGAGCGATTACGAAGAAGCATTTTACGGATATTCGGCCATCGTCAACTCTACCTATGTGGAAGATGGATATTCCGTCGATATTGGTGGGGGATCAATGGAAGTCACATATTTTCAGAACCGCGAACTCGTCTTCTATCATAGTTTTCCTTTCGGTGCCGTGACGTTAACGAAAGAATTCATGAAAGATGAGACGATGACGAAAGACGAGCGGAAAGCGTTGACCGCATACTTAAAGAAGGCATTCAAGGAAATTGAATGGCTCGAACCACACGGTGTCCCTCTTGTCGGTGTCGGCGGGACGGCTCGTAACTTAGTCCGGGTCGAACAGACCATATCGAACTTCCCGCTTGAAGGAATCCATCAGTATACGATTTCTGCTGAACAATTGGAGGACGTCATAGATGAACTCGTCGGAATGTCGAGTAAACAACTCGGGCGTTTGGATGGGCTATCAAAAGACCGGGTCGACATCATCGCGCCTGCCGTGACAGCAATCGGCGAACTCGCTAAATATTTGAAAGTGCCCGAGTTCACGATGAGTAACAATGGACTCCGCGAAGGACTCTTCTATGAAAACTATTTACATGAGCATGATAAAATTCGTTTTGCCGATGTGAAAGAAGAAAGTTTTCGTCATTTTGAAAAACAATATGACGTGAACCCGACTCGTCATCAACATCTCATCCGATTGGCTCGACAGTTGTATACCGGATTAATTGAAGTAAAAGCGATTAAACCGAAACCATTTGAGCCAGGTCTCCTTGAAGGTGCCTGTCGCCTTGCTTATGTCGGTGAATATATCGATCACAACAATAAAAGTGACCACACGTTCCATCTGATTACCACAAACGATTTCAAAGGACTAAACAACGAGGATCGACTCGCTCTTGCCCTCGTCACATCCTTCAAATCAAAACGAGTATTGGAACAACATATCGAGGCTTTCCCGAAATGGTTTGATCAAAAGTTATTGAAGAGTTTGGAGTTGCTCGGGTCGATTGTGAAACTCGTCGATGCCCTCGACTTGACGGAGCGTCAGATCGTGACGGACATCCATGTTGCTAGTACAAAGGACGGTCTCACACTTACGCTAGATACGAATGGTTCTGCACGTTTTGAGTTGCAGCGAAGCACTCGCCATAAAAAGCATTTAGAACGCGCAATTGATCAATCGATTGAGATTGTCTTGAGCGAGGAGGAGTAACCATGTCCGAATATACGAATGAACATTTTAACAACCGTGAACTCAGCTGGCTCGACTTTAACGAGCGTGTCCTCGAGGAGGCGATGGATGAACGAAATCCATTGATGGAACGATTGAAATTTTTGGCGATTTTCAGTTCTAACCTTGATGAATTTTATATGGTACGAGTCGGTGGATTGAAAGATGAGGTCCTCGCCGGGTTCAATCGTCCGGAAGATAAGACGGGCCTCACTCCAAAACAGCAGATCAAGTCCATTTCGATGCGAGCGCAAGAACTCGTCGAGACACAATATGCGACATATAAAAAAATCACGAAACAGCTATCGAATCAGCACGTTCGCTTCTTACGGACGAAACATTTGAACAAGACCCAACAAGACTTCGTGAAAGAGTACTTTCGAACGCACGTATTCCCTGTCCTGACACCGATTGCAGTCGATGCCTATCGTCCGTTCCCAATGCTCTTATCCAAGTCACTGAACATTGCTGTCGAGATTGCCTCGAATGGCGAAGGAAAAAAACGACTCGCCCTCGTTCAAGTGCCATCCGTTCTTCCGCGGTATCTGGAACTACCTACTGATGATGAAGAACATACCGATTTGATTTTACTTGAGGATTTGATCATTCAATTCATCGACTCACTCTTCAAAGGATTTGTCGTCGAGTCCACGATGCCATTCCGAATTACGCGGAACGCGGACATGCCGTTTCACGAAGAGGGCAGTCGTGACGTCTTGAAACAAATTGAGAAAGAATTGAAGAAGAGAAGATATGGGGTTGCCATCCGACTCGAGGTACAGCAACGATCGTTACGAAAAGAACTTTTGTTCATGCTACAAGACGTCCTTGACTTACATGACCGGGATATCTTTATTGTCGACGGTCCGATCGACTTGACCTTCCTGTTTGGGATCTACAATCAGATCGGGATGGAATATGATGACATGATCAATGAAACGTTGATCCCATTTATCCCAGAAGGTCTTGAATCGGGCAAAGATTTATTCCAAAGTATCGCTAAACAGGATTATCTGCTCCATCACCCGTATCATTCATTCGATCCAATCGTCCGTTTTATCGTTCAAGCCGCCAAAGACCCGAACGTCTTGGCAATCAAGCAGACACTCTATCGCGTCTCCGGGGACTCTCCCATCATCAAAGCCTTGACTGATGCAGCCGAGAGCGGAAAACAAGTCACTGTCCTCGTCGAACTAAAAGCACGTTTTGATGAAGAAAAAAACATTCAATGGGCGAAGCAACTTGAGAAAGCCGGAGCTCACGTCATCTACGGCTATAAAGAACTGAAGACACACTCAAAAATCACCCTCGTCGTTCGCATTCTAGAAGGTGGTGTGTTGCAACGGTTCATTCATCTTGGTACCGGTAACTATAACGATTCGACCGCCAAGCTATACACAGACATTGGGCTCCTCACGACAAATGAAGAACTCGCTGAAGATGCAACGAACTTTTTCAACTGGTTATCCGGTTATGGGGAACGACCATCTTGGCATCAGTTCGAGACGTCGCCTGACGACATGAAAGACTTCTTCTTGAATAAAATCGATGATGAGATCAAACTGCATGAAAAGTACGGCAACGGTCGCATCGTCGCTAAGATGAACTCGATCACGGACCGGGCCATCATCACAAAATTGTATGATGCTTCGTCCGCGGGAGTGAAAATCGATTTGATTGTCCGAGGCATTTGTTGCTTACGACCGGGAATTAAAGGGGTCTCTGAAAACATCAAGGTCATCTCGATCATCGACCGATATCTCGAACATTCCCGAATCTTTTATTTTTACCAAAATGGAAAAGAAGACTTGTACTGTTCCTCTGCGGACTGGATGACACGAAATATGAAAAAACGGATCGAGATACTCTTCCCTATCTTGAACGCATCACATAAAACATACATCAAAGATATGATGGCCCTTCAACTCGTCGATAATGTGAAAGCAAGAAGACAACGTTCTGACGGCCGCTATGTATACGTGAAACGTGAGACCAACGAGGAAGAGATTCAATCTCAAATTATCATCCATCAATATACGGGTGGTCGATGGAACAACATACCTAGCGTATTCGAACGAGAACCGTCAAATTGGGCGGAACGCGAAGTGCTCCGCCTTCGGGCCGAGAACGAGAAAATGACAGATGACTGATGTTAGACTTCTCAAATAAGAAAACTCGTTGTATAATAAATTCGATTCAGTTATTATGAAGCGCTTTCATTTAGAGACGGAGGAATTATTTATGCAGGAGATTTTATTATCATTACTCGCCGGCTTGATTTGTGGTGCCATCTTCACCGCACTCAAACTGCCACTGCCTGCCCCACCGGTATTGCCAGGAGTTGTTGGGATTTTCGGGGTATTCCTCGGAATGAAGGTTTATCAATTTGCTGTAGCGAACTGGCCATTCTAATAAAAGATGCCCTCGAAAAAGGGCATCTTTTATTATTTAGTCTAATGTATGAATGGCTTTATGACAGGTCGGACAAACCCAGATGCCACGTTCCTCTGTCAAGTGATACTCAATCAAGTGATACGCCTCTTGCCCAAAGCGTTCAGCTAGGTCTTCATGACAGTTCGCACAAGTCGTCACGTTCGACTTTGGTGCTAGAAGTTTTTCTCGAAACAAGTGCGCCTCATATGACGCTTTCGTCCATTTAGACGATGGTACATGATAGCCGTCATTCCATTTTGTTCGAATCGACTCGTACGGTTCATCCCCCTCATACATTCCCACTTGCAAGAGCGGATGATGAAAATGAAGTTGTAACAGGTCGACTAAGGAATACAGCGCTATCCCTTCCTGTTTCTCTCCGAGCCAATACGGATCGTCTGGTCGCTCAATCGTCTCTTCAAGTAACACCTCTGCTTCCGCCACGATGCCATGCCCCATCACTTCGATAAATGCTGTCGGTGTCGTCACGGACCCCTTTACATAAACGGGACTTTGTTCAAGAAAATAAGTCGGGAATGCGTTCCAGACATCATATCGCTTTGGATCGACTTGTAGGACGTTCATCGCTTATTGATGAGCGAGCGTGAATCGTTCACGCCACTCGGCATCAAATTGATTGGCACGGAACATTTCAATCTCTTGTTTATATGGAGCGACTTTTGTTTTTTCGCTAATCGGGATATATGGCGTTTCTAGAATTTTCGGTAGATGCGCAAATGCCTCGTGATGAATGACACGATTCAATGTATCAAACCCGATCTCTCCGTAGCCAATGTTTTCATGACGGTCTTTTTTTGCACCGCGCACATTCTTCGAATCATTTACATGAATCACTCCGAGACGGTCGAGTCCGACGATGCGATCGAATTGTTCAATGACGCCGTCTAAGTCACCGACTAAGTCATATCCTGCATCATGGACGTGACACGTATCAAAGCAAACTGAGAGTCGATCATTGTGCGTCACACCATCAATGATGGTCGCAAGCTCTTCAAACGTCTTACCAAGTTCGCTTCCCTTCCCTGCCATCGTCTCAAGCGCAATCTTCACTTTTTCATCACCCGTCAACACTTCATTCAATCCTTCGATGATTCGAGCGAGACCGACTTCTTCTCCCGCTCCGACATGAGCGCCTGGGTGAAGAACGACGTGACGAGCCACTTGGAGTGCTTCTGCCCGTTTTAATTCCTGAGTCAAGAATGAAACAGCCAATTCAAACGTCTCTGGTTTCGTCGTATTCCCGAGATTGATGATATATGGTGCGTGAACAACAATCTCTTCGATGTCATGTGCGGCCATATGTTTGAGTGCTGCCTCAATATTTAAATCTTCAATGGGTTTACGGCGTGTGTTTTGGGGCGCACCTGTATACACCATCATCGTATTCGCCCCGTAAGAGACAGCCTCTTCACTCCCTGCTAACAACATCTTTTTACCTGATACCGAAACGTGTGAACCTATTTTTAACATCCTCATCTTCCCTTCATCATCTTCTCTCTCTAGTGTACACAAAAAGAAGAACCGACTCCAAGAAGTCGATTCTCCCAAACATTATCGTTTATTTTTCTTACGTGCTGCACGGCGATCCGAGCGTTGCTGTTGCATATGCTCACGTGATGCCGTCTCTTTCAACTTATACTTGAATTTCTTCTTATAGCCAGGCTTGACTTTCTTCTTCGCCTTCTTGATTTCACCGGCCATCCGACTATGAGCCGTGTGTGAGACCTTCATCTTACGGTCTGTTTGGCGACGACGACGTGTCTTGATCGGTTGAATCGAACCGTTGCGCAAGTCCACATGAGTGAATTCGAACCCACGTTCTTCAAGTCTGTTGATCGGTCCATTCTCATGGTCCTCATATAGTGTGTACGCCTCACCTGACGCGCCCGCACGTCCCGTACGACCGACACGGTGTGTATAGAAATCAAGATCTTTCGGAATCCCATGGTTGATGACGTGAGAGACTCCTGAAATATCGATACCGCGAGCCGCTAAATCCGTAGCAATCACATACTGATATTTCGCATCATTGATGTCCTTGATGGCTTGTTTGCGGCGACGTGCCTGCATGTCACCATGCAACGTACCGACGTTAAGTCCAGCCTCACGGAACGATGTCTCTAACTCATCCGCTTCTTGCTTTGTGTTTGTGAAGACAAGACAAACGAATGGATTGATTGCTTTCGCAATTTCGACAGTCAATTCTTTACGGTCACGGTGACGTACTGGAATCACGTGGTGCTTGATTTTTGGTGCGACGCGATGTTCTGGACTCGCCTCTGCAAAGCGTGGGTCATGAAGGTACTTCTTCAAGAACGGTTCAAGGTTCTCAGGAATCGTCGCTGAGAAGACCATCGTTTGCAGTTTTTCAGGAAGCGCCTGTGCGATGCGGTCGACCTCGGGCAAGAATCCCATATCGAGCATTTGATCGGCTTCATCGACGACAAAGTGTGTCACTTTGTGCGGGAATAACGCCTGTGCTTTCATGAGATCAAGGATTCGTCCCGGTGTCCCGATGATTAACTGTGGCGGATTTTTCATCTTATCGATCTGACGTTCGCGGTCTGTCCCTCCGACAATCAAACTCGATTTGATGTAATCTGGGTTTTTAATAAGAATCGATTTCAATTCTTCATGAATCTGCCAAGCGAGTTCGCGTGTCGGTGCGACGACGATTGCTTGAACTGAAGCATCTTCTGGGTTGATCGCTTCAACGATCGGTAACAAGAACGCAAGTGTTTTACCCGTTCCTGTCTGTGATTTTCCAATAATATCTCGACCATTCAAGGCAGCCGGAATAATCCGGGCTTGTATATCGGTCGGTTTCGTAATGCGCTTTTCGGTTAACGCATCAACCATAAACGGTAGCAATTTGAACTGTTGGAAGCTGTTCAATCGATACACCTCCTGTTTCTTTCCACTTTTCCTAGCATAGCGGAATCAAATGATTTGTCAATCAATCTTTTGCCACACCTTCATATAAATAACTCGATGAATAATAGTGTTTGGCAATTTTCTTTCCATTTAAATGTTGTTCGAGCGCTTTGAAGCCGACTTCCATCATCTCGTTCGGTGACTGCACGACAGTGGCATTGACCTTCCCGTTTTGAATGAGCGGATAGATATCTGAAATCCCGTCGACCGACACGATCGTCTTGTCCGTCAAACCATGACTTTCTAAAGCCCGGACGACACCAAACGTATTATCATCATTATGTGAAAAGATTGCATCAAACGGAATCTCTTCTTCTAACCAACGTGACATCTCGATTTCAGCTTGGAATGTGTCATAGTTCCCGGTGATGGATGCAATGATCTGAAAATCGTCGCCATGTTGCTTTTCGTACTCTCGGATACCAAGACTTCGGTCCATCGTGGAGCGAACTTTCGGCGTCCCCCTCACTTCGACCACGCGAATCGGACGTTCGAGCTCACTATACTTGGCAGCAATTTGTTCGGCCGCCATCCGACCGATATCGACATTGTCGGAAACGACGGATGTGAGCACACTCGGATGATCAATCATGCGGTCAATCGCAATAATCGGAATGTTTTTTCGTTTTGCGCGTTCTAATGAGGGTTGAATGAACGTGTCATCGAGAGTCGTCAAAAAGATGGCCTCGACACCCCGGTCAATCAATGAATCTAGTTTTTCTTTTTCAAGGACACGCGAGTCTTCACTCGTGGTCGGAATCGGGATGAACCCTTTTTGGTTTGCTGTATGCACGAACGAGTCCAGTAGTTTATTCGCATGCTCATGTTTATCACTGACAAACACAAATCCGACTTCTTTTTCATTCGTTTTTTGCTCTGGGAGTTGAATCGAGGTAATGAGGAGAATCGTCATGGCCCACACGACCGGTAACCAAAGCCAATAATGTTTTAGTCCTTTCATGACGGTTGTCTCCTCGGGATTTTGATTAAAATCGCGGTCCCCTTGTTCATCACACTATCAATCTCCATCGCACCGTTAACGCTCTTCAAGTACTCTTGAATCATATAGATCCCTAGACCATTCCCACTTTCCTTCGTCGTATTGAAGGCGGAACCAACTGTCTTTAGTTGTTCCTCACTCATGCCAATCCCGTTATCCTCAATCAAGAAGCGATATTCCTGCTCCGTAAAGAGGACCGTCACGACGACACTACCTTCAGCCCCTTTTGATTCGACGGCATCGACCGCATTTTTGAAGAGGTTGTAGATGATTTGAACGAGCATATCAAAGGATGCATAAAATGGCGGCATGTCGTTCGGTACAAGTAATTCCCATTTCGTAGGTCGTTTATAACATTCGGCATCCATTAAAAATTCAAGTCGTTTCGCAAAGTCTAACATGTTGATCCAATCTTCGTTTTTACCAGCCTGATCTGGTTTGGCGAGCGTCAACATCGTTGAAATCAAATCATTCGCCCGCTCCAGTTCTTTGATGGCGACATCCACCATATCTGAGCTACCTTGACCCTCGCGCACCATTTGTAACGTGATGTGGACGGGAGTTAGAGGATTTCGAATTTCATGGGCAATTCCCGCGGCCAATTGACCGAGTGAGGCTAATTTTTCTTGATGCAAAATCAACTGTTGCTGACTCAACTGTTCACGTCGTGACGTTTCCATCCGTTGTGCATAATCGTTATACGTGTCGAGTAGCGTCTCCACTTCTTTCGAACCGGTTCTTTCCAACGAGATCGTTCCGAGCGATTGTTGTTGTTTAATTTGATTGACCAGCTCGACAAGCGGATTCGTTAACGTCCGGGAAAGCAACAATCCAACGAGAATGCTCAGGAAGAATGTAACGAGCGCAATCATCAAATACTGCCAACGCGTGTCGTAGACCGTTTCATAGACGGAGTCATTTTGATGTTTTGCGAGCATGCTCCATCCACTGACTCGTGCATCCGGTTCAAACATTACCGTATCTTCATCCGTACTCAAGATTGTCCGTTCGCTTCGATCTAATGCTTCGTCGATGACTTCACGCGATATCCGACGCTCTGCATCTGTGACCAAGTTGAACGAAGTCGTCAACACTTCGCCTTGCTCATCTAACAAGTATAGAATCATGTCATCATTCGCAGATTCCAACGAACGACGATACAAGTCAGAGTTCAAGACACTAATGCTTCCCCCAAAAATACCGATTGGTCGGTTCTCTTCGATGACCGGAACGTATAGGAAAGTTCCCATATCCCCACTGATCATCACAGGGTCACTCATATATAGTTCTTTTCCACTTGCAGTCAATACTTCCGTAAACTTCGGATCGCGTTTCAAGACAGAAGAGGCGACTTGTCGCTCCGAGTACCATTTAAATGAGTCTTGATTGACATCATAATAAAAGATGGACGTAAAACTCGTGCGTTGATTCAAATATCCTGTTCGGATCCGTTCTTCAATCCATGGCTCATTTCCAACGTAAGCGCCTAAGTAAACTAAATCCTCATACAATTTCCCAAGTTGGGACTCCACATTCTCAATACTGTCATCGATGGCGTAATCAAATTGCTCTTTCGCCAATTCTTCTGCTCGAGACACCGTGACGCGGTCAGCAGAGAAGGCAAGTGATGAAATGACAAGTGCTAAAATAATGATGATGATGAACGTAATTTGGAAAAAGTACGATTTTCTTAGTTCACGCAATGGTTTCATGCGATTCACGGCGTCCCTCCTCTCTAACCTAAAAATTATAGCATGAATACACGCAAATCTTTTCGTATTTTCGAAACAATGTTAGACTAATACGTATGAAAGCACTTCGAAAGGAGCCTTCGTCTTCATATGAAAGTTAAAAAAATTAGCCCACGCGGATATTGTTATGGTGTCGTCGATGCCATGAAGCTCGCAAATGAGGCCGTCGCAAATCCAGATTTGCCACGCCCGATTCATATACTTGGAATGATTGTCCATAACCGTCACGTCACGCAGGCGTTTGAGGATCTCGGTGTCAAAACCGTTGATGGAGAAGACCGCATGCAAGCGCTCGAAACCATCGATCGAGGAACGGTCGTCTTCACGGCGCACGGCATTTCACCACTCGTCCGGAAACGTGCCATCGAGAAAGGATTGACGATTGTAGATGCCTCTTGTCCTGACGTCTTGGTCACACACGATTTGATTCGTGAGAAAACGGCAGAAGGATATGATGTCATCTATATCGGAAAACACGGGCATCCGGAACCGGAGGGTGCAATTGGTGTTGCACCAGACCATGTTCATTTGATTCAATATGAACATGAAATCGATCAGTTGCCGAGTCGCTTGTTCGAACGAAAAATTTTGGTGACGAACCAGACGACGATGAGTCAATGGGACGTTTCCGCATTAATTGAAACGATTCAAGCCCGTTATCCTCACGTGGAAGTGCATAATGAAATCTGTAACGCGACGCAAGTTCGTCAAGAAGCCGTCGCTGAACAAGCGGGAGACTGCGAATTGTTGATTGTCGTCGGAGATCCTAAATCTAACAACTCCAATCGTTTAGCACAAGTTTCAAAAGAGATTGCCGGAACGAATGCATATCGAATCGGTGACTTGAGTGAACTTGACTTGAATTGGCTCGAGGGAGTCGAGACCGTCGCTGTGACGTCGGGCGCCTCTACTCCTACACCGATCACAAAAAAAGTCATCGACTTTTTGTCGCAGTATGACCCAGACGATTTAAGCACGCACGATAAAACGCCATTTCTTGAACTTCGGAGCATCTTACCGAAAGTGAAAGCTTTGCGTAAGTGAAGGAATCCCCCATTCTCTCAGAGGATGGGGGATTTTTAGGATTTACTTGAATTGAAACGGGTTCGTGTTGGCAACAGATTGAATCAAGTCGACATTAATTTTCGCTTTTTCAAACTTTTTGCTGAGCACATCGATTACACCTTGTTTCATGATACTCTCGACATGATGCCCTGGGTCTACGACTGCAAGCCCAAGGGCCATCGCATCATGAGCCACGTGGAAATATAAATCACCCGTCACATATGCATCTGCACCTTTGAAATGCGCAGTAGACACATATTTATTCCCGTCTCCACCTAATACGGCAACTTTTTCAATCGAACGCCTCGGGTCTCCGACGACTCGCACGCCCTCAACCCCAAAGCTTGTTTTCACGTGTTCGGCAAACTTTTCAAGTGTCATGGCCTGTTCAAGTCGACCGATTCGCCCTAGCCCAAATACATGACCGTCGATTTCATCGCGCATGAGGTCATACGCGACTTCCTCATAAGGATGGGCGTCTTTCATTGCTTTTAGTACACGCTTTTTCTGACTCTCCCGAACGACCGTTTCGATTTTCACTTCGTCCACTTGTTCCGTTTCATGTGGGCGACCGATGAAGGGATCTGTCCCTGCGAGCGGAGTGAATTGTCCCGTTCCGGATACACGGAACTGACAGTCCGCATAGTCACCTATATGTCCCGCACCCGCTTTTCCTAGAGCACGGGATACGTCTTGCGCATGCGTGGATGGAACGAATACAGATAGTTTATAGACCGGCTCTTCATAGGTCGGGACGAGTACTTTCGTATCGTGAAGACCGATCGCCTCACTCATCCAATCGTTCACACCACCGCTGCATACGTCTAAATTCGTATGGGCGACATAGACCGCGATATCGTGCTGAATACATTTCATCGTAATCTTCCCAGCCGTGGAGCGGTCATTGACTTGAGCTAACGGACTAAAGATGGGTGGATGATGCGCGATGATCAAATCAATCTGTTTCTCAATCGCTTCATCCACAACCGATTCGAGCACATCAAGCGTGACCATGACCCGTTTGACTTCTTTGTTGAGCGATCCAATCTGTAAGCCGATTTTATCCCCTTCAACCGCCAAATGTTTCGGAGCAAATTCTTCAAACAATTGAATCACTTGATTGCCGTTCGCCATTACTGACTCACCTCTCTCATTTTGTCACGCATCCGTTTGAATTCCACTTGTTTTTGAATCAAGGCATCCGATTGAATGCCAGCTGCCATCTGTCCAAGCACATAATCGAGCTTATCGGCTTCACGACTCCATTTGAGTTTAAATGGTTCCGGTCGCTCTTGAACGAGATATGGGCCGAATAACAACTGCCACATCCGCTCGTCCGACGCGTCGCTATAGATGGTCTCACTACCTTTTTCTCCGACTAGGATTTCGTAGACTTTATCATTTTCTTCTACAATTGCCTCTTCGACAAGGACATATCCATGTTCAAGCAGCCAGCTTCGTACGTGTTGCCCATCAACGTTCGGTTGAAGGACGAGTCGTTCGACCGCACCGAGCTTATATTGACCCGCTTCGAGAATCGAGCGAATCAAACTGCCGCCCATCCCGCAGATTGAGATACACGTCGCTTCATTGGGCTGTAAGACAGCAAGACCATCGCCGAGGCGTACATCAATGGCATCACTGGCCCCAATCAAATCGACTTGTGCTCTCGCAGCTTCCATCGGTCCAACGTTCACTTCACCCGCGATTCCTTTCGAAATGATTCCTTGCTGAAAGGCATAGCATGGGACATACGCATGATCTGAACCGATATCGGCGAGCACACTTCCTTTTGGGATATAATCGACAACCTGCTTCAATCGTCGGTCTAACATGACACGTTCTTGCATACAGACAACTCCTTTGTTCTACTTCTTCCCTAGCGTATCGAATTCTCTACAGTTCGACAACAAAAAACGCACCCCATCACGGAGTGCGTCACCTCTTATTGTTCAATCAACCAGTTCGCAAGCACTTCTGCTTCTTCAGCTGATGCAAGACCTGCTGGCATCGCACCTTGACCGTTGACGATGATGTTTGCGATTTCTTCTGGTGAGAGACGATCGCCGACACCTGTAAGTGCTGGACCGACGCCACCTTCAAGGTTTCCGCCGTGGCAACCTGTGCAACCCTTCGCAGCATACAACTCTTCTGGGTTCATTTCAGTGACTGCTGGACCTTCAGCCGCTTGTTGCGCCTGATTCACCCCAAAATACGATAATGATACCATGGCAATAATTGCGACGATTGCGATTGCCGCAAACGGTAACAATGGATTACGCATTGTAGTTCCCCCTCATGTTCATTCCAAATTTCTATCCAACACTATTTTACTCAAAAAATAATAAAGAAGGAAGGAAAATCACTCATTTTCCTTCCTTTCTTCTAAAACTTCACACTTTATTCAAATATGAAATTAATCGAGGAAGTCTTTCAAGCGTTTGGAACGGCTCGGGTGACGCAATTTACGAAGGGCTTTCGCCTCGATTTGACGAATCCGCTCACGTGTGACACCGAATACTTTACCAACTTCTTCGAGTGTGCGTGTGCGGCCATCGTCTAGTCCGAAACGCAGGCGAAGGACGTTCTCTTCACGGTCTGTCAACGTATCCAACACGTCTTCTAATTGCTCTTTCAACAATTCATAGGCTGCCGCATCTTGAGGAGCCATCGCATCTTGGTCTTCGATGAAGTCACCGAGATGTGAATCGTCTTCTTCCCCAATCGGTGTCTCTAAAGAAACAGGTTCTTGGGCAATCTTTAGAATTTCACGGACTTTCTCAGGTGTGAGTTCCATCTCTTTGGCAATCTCTTCCGGAGAAGGTTCGCGACCGAGGTCTTGAAGCAATTGACGTTGGACACGAATCAATTTGTTGATTGTTTCCACCATGTGTACAGGAATACGAATCGTACGGGCTTGGTCAGCAATCGCACGTGTGATGGCTTGGCGAATCCACCACGTCGCATACGTCGAGAATTTGAACCCTTTCATGTAGTCGAATTTTTCGACCGCTTTAATGAGTCCCATGTTCCCTTCTTGAATCAAATCAAGGAAGAGCATCCCACGACCGACATAACGCTTCGCAATCGACACGACGAGACGTAGGTTCGCTTCTGCGAGACGTTTTTTCGCTTCTTCGTCCCCTTGCTCGATTCGTTTAGCGAGCTCCGTCTCATCTTTCGCACTGAGAAGGTCGACACGTCCGATTTCTTTCAAATACATCCGAACCGGGTCGTTGATTTTGATTCCAGGAGGTACTGATAAGTCGTTCAAATCGACTTCTTCATCCTCTTTTTTCGCAGGTGTTTCTTCTGCGTCAGCAGCATCTTCTGTGACACGGATGTCTTTAGCCTCTAAATCTTCGATGAAGTTATCGATGAAATCCGAATCCACCTCGAAGTGACTAAGGCGATCTTGGATTGCTTGCATTGAGACGACGCCTTTTTTCTTACCTAACTTTTCAAGTTCCTCTATGGCGTTAAATAAATCCTCTTTCTTCTTCTCTGCCATCTAGCAGTTCAACTCCTTCCAAACTTCATCCACGATCATCGTTCTCGAAGACGACGACTACGGGCAATCAATTCTTGTAGCTTGGACGCCTGGTCTACAATACTTTCGGCGTCTTGAGCGATTTCCCTTTTTGCACGCTCGATTTGACGTTGCTCCTCATAACTGTTTATCACCCGAATGTATTCGTCTAAAACCTCTTCAGACAGTTCATCCGGTCCAGCCATCAGACGGATCTCTGCAAAACGCATCGCATAATCAGGGCGTTGATCGCAATAACGCTCCATGAACGAAAGCGTGATTTGATCAAACTCATCCTGTGTCATCGTATCGGATACGATTTCATACAATGCTGACACTAACATACGATGGGTTTCATCTTGATAACGCAGCCCTAAACGGTCGCGTACGAAACGGACCTGCTCCGGTCCCGTCAACATCGCACGCAACAAGTACTTCTCGGCTTTCATCCAACGAGGCTCACCTGTTTTACTCGAACGCTTCCGTACCGGCTCTACAGGTTCCATCGCGCGGGTGGGAGTTGATTCACTTGATGTCGGACGAGGAATTCTCGAACGGAGCGTCTCTAGCGGAATCTCAAACTCATCCGACAGTTTCTTCACATATAAATCTCTTCGAATCGAATCATTTGTCTTCCCGATCTCTTCAAGCATAGATTCAATAAAGCGAATCCGTTCTCCTTCTCGGTTCAAGTTTTTTCCTCGCCGGTACATGCGATTCATAAAATCGAGAACACTCAACTGCTCAGTTTCAATAAACTGCTGCCAGTGAGTTGCGCCATTCTGACGGATATAATCATCTGGGTCCGTCTTTTCTGGTAGTGGCAAAACTTGGACATCGAGTGGAGACGCTTCTAAGAGGCGAATGACTTTTTGTGTCGCTTCTTGTCCCGCGTGGTCTCCGTCATAACAGATAATGACTTCATCCACGATTCGAGATAGCGCCCTCGCATGTTGAGGAGAGAACGCGGTTCCGAGCGATGCCACAACTTCTTGTGTGCCCGCTTGCGCGACTTGTAAAACGTCAACGTTCCCTTCAACGAGGAAGACACGCTTTTTCTTACGCATCGTCGCCCGGGCTTGAGAGAAGCCGAACAATAACTCGCTCTTATTGAAGAGTGGCGTCTCAGCCGTATTCACATATTTTGGTTGTCGGTCATCAATCGCTCGTCCACTGAAGCCAACGATGGTGCCGTCTCGATCCGCAATCGGAAAGACGACCCGTCCTTCAAATCGGTCAAAATATTCACCGGACTTCGACTTTGAAATCAAACCTGCCTCAACCATTACTTCTAAATCAAACCCGCGCCGCTCCAACAGCTCGACAGTAAAGCGTCGTTGGTCTGGGGCAAAACCGATCTTGTATTGCGCAATCGTCACTTCAGCCAGATCACGATCCCGTAAATACGTTAAGCCCACTTCTCCAGCTTCTGTTTTCATCAACACTTCATGATACAAGTCAGCGACAAGGCGATGCGCATCACGCATCTGTTTGCGCCATACCTGTTCTCGCGTCAGTTCCTCGTCCCCTTGGATCCCGTCTACCGAAATATTCGCCCGTGTTGCCAAGCGTTCGACCGTCTCAGGAAACGACAATCCCTCGGTTTCCATCACGAACGTAAATACATTACCGCCGGCGCCACAACCGAAACAGTGATACATCCCTTTTTCAGGTGAAACGGAGAAAGAAGGTGAGTTTTCGGAATGAAACGGACATAATCCGACAAGGCGGTGTCCTTGTTTCTTTAATTCGACACGTTCGCCAATCAATTCTACGATATCGGTCGCTTGTTTCACTTCTGCGATGACTTCATCTGGTATTCGTGGCATGTTGACCACTCCCTGTTTCCAATCTCGCAACGAAACGGAACGCTCATCACGTTCCGTTTCACTGTACTGTCAATACTCTATTATACCCTCTTGAAGCAATGATTACTAATTGAAACACTTACCCATTCAATCATCTTTAGACTGTTCAAGATGACGCAAGATGATCCCTGCCGTTTCTTCAACTGCTTTGTTCGTCACATCGATGACATCGCAACCGATTCGTTCATAAATACCACGCGCATACTCGAGTTCACGATTGATTCGCTCTAGCTGCGCATAATCTGCTTCCGGCTTCAAACCTAGCGATTTGAGACGTTCCATTCGGATTGAAATCAGCTTTTCCGGGGAGATGATCAACCCGACACATCGTTCAGCAGGCAAATCAAACAATTCCTCAGGCGGTCTCGATTCTGGAACGAGTGGCACGTTCGCGACTTTGTATCGTTTCAGTGCCAAATATTGAGATAGCGGCGTCTTTGACGTTCGAGAAACACCGACCAACACGATATCAGCTTTTTTCAGGCCACGTGGGTCCCGACCATCGTCATACTTGACGGCAAACTCCATCGCCTCGATTTTTCGGAAGTAATCATCATCCAATCGATAGATGAGTCCCGGCTTTTCACGTGGCGCTTCTTTCAATTGGCTAGATAATACATCGAGCAAATCTCCGAGCAAATCAACCGTTTTCACTTGATGCGCTTCACCAAGCCGCATGAGAAGGGCGCGATGTTCCTCATTAACGAGCGTGAACGCAATGATGGCCTGTTGTGCTTTTGCTTGCGTGACGACATCGATAATCGTCTGCTCATCTTCGACGAACGGGATGCGAAGGGTTTCGATCGCATTCTCGTGGAATTGGATACTCGCTGCGCGGACGACGAGTTCGCACGTCTCTCCGACCGAGTCACTTACAACGAACACGAGTTGTTTCGTAGTCAATTCGATTTCCTCCTCAGATCGACTCATCGTTCGCTAACGCAATGAGCACCTTCGTCATATTGGTCTTCGTCATACGGCCGAGTACAATCAATTTCCCATCTTTTTCTTCTACGACGGGCATGGCATCGATTTGTTTCTCAATCAATTTCATCCCAGCTCGAATCAACGTTTCTGTTTTCTCACATACTGTAATGTTCGGCATGCGGGTCATGATGACGTTGACGGGTAACTGGTCTAAGTCTTGATTTCCGATGGCCGCACGAAGGAGGTCTTTACGAGATAAAACTCCGACTAACTCCCGGTCACGTCCGACAACGAACAATGAGCCGACATCTTCTAAGAACAACGTGACAATCGCATCATATACCGTCATCTCATCCCTTACGACTTTCGCAGAAGACATGAAGTCCCCTACGGTCAGCGAATCTAACTTTTCTCGTAGCATCGACGAATTCCGTTTGCCAACGAACGTGTAGCCGACACGAGGTCTAGCTTCAAGTATGCCTGTCATCGTCAAAATAGCGAGGTCAGGCCGCAGGGTCGCACGTGTCAATGAGAGCTCTTGTGCGATTTGTTCCCCTGTGATCGGCCCGTTCTCCTTCACGATCTCGACGATTTTTTGTTGGCGTTCATTCAGTTGCATAGCCAACCCCCTCTAGTTTGTTTAGAGTACGAGCGCGTTGAAATCTGCGACACGCTTAATCGTCGTTGCAAGTCGGTTCATTTCATGGAGACGGTTTTGGCGGACCGCCTCGTCATCACTCATAACCATTGTATGTTCGAAGTACATCATAATCGGTGATTCGAGTTGTTGTAGAAGGTCGAGCGCTTTCTTGTAATCTCCCATCTCGACAGCTTCGGCTGTTGCAGGAGCGGTCTGTTCAATCGCATCATGCAATGCAATCTCATGATCGTTCTCAAACAAGGAAGGATCGACATCTCCCGCTTCACCTTTTTTCGAAATGTTCACGACACGCGACAATTGCTCAATCAACGCCTTCGCATCCGTCGATACAAATTCTTGAATCGCGTCTGCGCGAGCATCGAGTCGCACAACCGTCAATGAGGTCGTCAATACAGCGTCAATCACATCATAACGAACCTGCTGTTCTTGCAGGCGATATTTCAAGCGCAATTTGAAGAACTCATCTAGTTGTGCCTTAACTTGTTCTTTATCGGCTTCATAGAGTCCTGCTTCCAGTTGTAATTCGACAACTTTTGAAAGCAACGTGTCGATTGAGAGATCAATCTTCCAATCTCCAAGAATCTGAACGACACCTTGGGCCTGGCGACGAAGCGCGAACGGGTCTTGTGAACCGCTCGGAATCATCCCGATGCCAAAGAATGCTGCAATCGAGTCTAATTTGTCGGCAAGGGCAAGAACGGCACCCGTTGCCGTCTCTGGAGAAGCGTCCCCAGCAAAGCGTGGCATGTAATGCTCACGGATTGCCGCTGCCACTTCCTTGTCTTCACCTTGTTGGAGTGCATATTTCTCACCCATGATTCCTTGAAGTTCTGTGAACTCGTATACCATCTGGCTCACGAGATCAAATTTATGAATGGCACCGGCACGGCTTACTTTTTCAAGGTCTGCCTCGAACAACGGTGCAAGTTCCTGAGCGATTTTCGTCACACGACGCGCTTTCGCACCAGTCGTTCCCAATTTTTCATGGAAGACGATGCGATCGAGACGTCCGAGCTGATCATCGATTTTCGTCTTTTTGTCTTCCTCATAGAAGAACACGGCATCCGCAAGACGGGCCCGGATGACTTTCTCGTTACCGCGCGCCACATTTTCAAGATGCTCGGCATTCCCGTTTCGTACCGTCACAAAATAGTTTTTCAATGTTCCGTCGAGATAGACCGGGAAATAACGTTGATGCTCTTTCATCGTTGTGATCAACACTTCCTCAGGCAAGTCAAGGTACGCTTCATCAAATTCCCCAAAGAGAGCGGTCGGCCATTCGACTAAGTTTGTCACTTCCTCAAGCAAGTCGGCGTCGAGTGGAATCGTCCATCCTTGTTTCGTTGCAAGCTCTTGAATTTGACGTTCGATTTCAGCTTTACGCATCTCGTAGTTCGCCATGACAAAAGCAGACTCTAATGTCTGGACATATTCGGTAGGTGATGAGATGACCACGTCCCCTTTACTGAGGAAACGATGCCCACGCGTCACGTTATTCGTTTTCACGCCTTCGATTGTGAAGTCGATGATGTCTTGACCAAAGAGTGCGATCAACCAACGAATCGGACGCATATACCGTAGGCTGCTCGTTCCCCATTTCATGTTTTTCGGGAACGTCAAGCTACGGACCACATCTTCAAGACCGTTCAATAGCGAGAGCGTCTCTTGTCCCTTTTCATGACGTTCCGCGAAGACATACTCGACTCCTTTTTCTTCTGCGAAATAGAGATCTTCTACTGTCAATCCGCGGCCACGTGCAAAACCTTGTGCCGCCTTCGACCAGTTACCTTCCGCATCTTGTGCAATCTTTTTGGCAGGTCCACGAAGAGTTTCTGCCAAATCCTGTTGCGTTTCAGCCACATCACGAACGATGACAGCCAAACGACGTGGTGTCGAGTACACTTCGATTGAGCCAAAATCAACACGCGCCTCTTTTAAGAACGCGTCAACACGTTCCGCCAACTGTTTCTCTGAACGCAAGACATATTGAGCCGGCAGTTCCTCTAATCCAATCTCTAACAGAAGGTCACGCATTCAAGTCACCTGCTTTCTCTTGTTTCAAAAGTGGGAATCCAAGGCGTTCCCGTTCTTCAATAAATTTAGCGGCACACGCACGTGACATGTTCCGGACACGCTGGATGAAGCCGGTACGTTCCGTCACAGAAATGGCGCCTTTTGCGTCCAACAAGTTGAACGTGTGCGAACATTTTAGAATGTAATCGTATGCAGGGAAGACAAGGTTTTCTTCAAGCGCACGCTTCGCTTCTTTCTCATACGTATCAAATAACGTAAATAACATGTCGACGTCAGACAATTCGAACGTATATTTCGAATGTTCAAATTCTGGTTGATAGAAAATGTCACCGTATTTGAATCCGTCTGTCCAGACAAGATCGAATACACTTTCTACTTCTTGAATATATGACGCGAGGCGTTCAAGTCCGTATGTGATTTCCACGGCAATCGGGTCACACTCGATTCCACCGACTTGTTGGAAGTATGTGAACTGCGTGATTTCCATTCCGTTCAACCAAACTTCCCAACCGAGACCTGCTGCTCCGAACGTCGGGTTTTCCCAGTTATCTTCGACGAAACGGATGTCATGCTCAAGCGGATTGATGCCAATCAGTTCAAGACTCTCCAAGTACAACTCTTGAATGTTGTTTGGTGACGGCTTCATGATCACCTGAAACTGATGATGCTGGTAAAGACGGTTCGGGTTTTCTCCGTAACGACCGTCAGCTGGACGGCGTGACGGTTCGGTATAACAGACGTTCCACGGTTCTGGCCCAAGGCTTCTGAGGAATGTCATCGGGTTCATCGTCCCGGCCCCTTTTTCCACATCGTACGCCTGCATCGTCAAACAACCTTTTGACGCCCAAAAGTTTTGTAGCGTGAGAATGATTTCTTGCACTGTCATGTGCTTCATTAATGACACCTCCAATAGTATTGAAACGACAAAAAACGCCCCTATGTGCCTAGCACATAGGGACGGGATTGATTCCCGCGGTTCCACCCTACTTGCCCCAATAATGGGACCACTCTTAAAAGATGTGGGCGCTCTGGAATCGCCATTCGCTCTTCTCATGATACCCGGCTCACACCGCCCCGGACTCGCTTCATTCATGACAGGAAGAGTTACTTTTTTCCTTCATCGCGCACGCTATTTCATTTGTCTAATCGTACATCATCGTATCGAATTCACTATAAAAAGTCAATCCTCATTCAGATGAAGTCGAATCATTTGATCGAGCACCCGTTTCGTCTTTAATCGTAGTCCACTATACGATTCCATATAAGCATCAAAGAGCAGGCGCAAAAGGACTCTGGACTCATCCGATAGCGGAACGTTCCGAAACTCTGACAATTCGTGCTTACTCATCAAATAAAGTAGTTTCGCCAATCTTTCGGACAGCCGAATCACACCTTCTTCTGGATGTCGCGCACATAAAAAGCCACCGGACGCGACAGAGAAGTACATGGGATCCGTCACATCTCCACAGCGCACACATCCCGTCAAGACTGGGGCGACGCCTAATAGATGCAAAATACGTAATTCAACATAGTGCGTGATGACATCTGCGTCCATGCCCGCATTCAGTGCCTGCAAGGCATCCCGTAATATTCGAAATAATGGACGATTTTGGACACGATCCTCGACAGATCGATCAACAAGTTCTAACCAATACATCGCATATGCCATCCGTTCGACATCTTTTCGGATTTCAGGATAAGACGTCATGACGTCAGATGATTTTAACTGAGCGAGTCCTCGGCTAGACGGAAAGATATAGACACCTTCCACAAACGGCTGACTCGATGCGTGAAACCGGCTACCCGGTTTCTTTGCGCCCCGTGCCATGATCGCGACTTTGCCAAGTTCCTCTGTAAACAATGTCACGACTTTATTCGATTCCCCATAATTAACGGTACGAACGACGATTCCCGTGACTTTTTGTAACATGGCTCAATACTCGTCGTCGCGGAAACCGAGGTCACGAAGCTGACCCATCTTGTTACGCCAGTCTTTCTGCACTTTTACCCATAGGTTCAAATAAACTTTAGTCCCGAGAAGCGCTTCGATATCATGGCGCGCGTCTGTTCCGATTTCACGAAGCATAGCCCCTTTTTTTCCGATGATGATTCCTTTTTGCGAATCACGCTCCACCATGATCACGGCTTCGACATCAATCATCTCAGAGTTCTCACGTTTCTTGATCGATTCGATGGCTACAGCAATCGAATGAGGGACTTCATCGCGTGTCTTATGCAACACTTTCTCACGAATCATCTCTGAGATAATGAAACGCTCCGGGTGGTCCGTCACTTGATCGGCCGGATAATACATCGGTCCTTCAGGCAACAATTTCTTGATCTCACCTAAGAGCGGTTCGACGTTGTTGCCTTGTAGCGCCGAAATCGGGACGTACGCCGCGAAATCCAATTCGTTCGTATATTGTTCAATCACTTTCGGAAGTTCATCCGGATGGATTAAATCGATCTTGTTCATGACGAGAATAATCGGTGTGTCGAGCCCTTTGAGTTTCTCAATAATAAAGTCGTCGCCAGCTCCACGCGGTTCCGTCACGTTCACCATGAAGAGAATCGCATCAACTTCGCGTAATGCGTTCGTCGCCACTTTCATCATGAAGTCGCCAAGACGGTGTTTCGGTTTATGAATCCCTGGTGTATCGATGAAGATGATTTGGGAATCATCGGTTGTGTACACACCTTGCACCTTATTTCGTGTCGTTTGTGGTTTATCCGACATGATGGCAATCTTTTGTCCGATCACACGGTTTAAGAATGTCGATTTCCCGACGTTCGGTCGTCCGATAATCGAGACGAATCCGGATTTAAAATCTTCTTGATACATAATGCACCTGCTTTCTCTATTTCAGAACTATTAGTATAGCATGTTCCATAGCCGTGGACCGAATATTATGAGCGCCGTTACGGCAGCACCAAGTGAAGCGACTAAAACAGCTCCTGCGGCAACATCTTTCGCTTGCTTCGCGAGTGGATGGACGTCTTCTGTCACGAGATTAACCGTTCGTTCGATTGCCGTATTCATCATTTCCATGCTAATAACGGCAATCACCCACCCGAACAAGATGACGATCTCGAGTCTTGTCGGCTGTAACCAGATTGAAAAGACGAATACGAGAAAAGCCGACAGGAGATGGAGTCGCATGTTCCGTTCCGAACGAACGGCATGGAGGATTCCCTCACATGCCACACGGAACGGTCTCACACGTTGCCTCGCTTCAACTCAAAATGAGTGAGCACTTCTTCTTGCCTTGCCGTCATCTCCGCTTCTTCCTCAGGTGTCATATGATCATACCCAAGTAGATGGAGGAATCCATGAATTGCTAAAAAGCCGAGCTCCCGCTCAAACGAATGACCATAGTCAGCTGCCTGTTCTCGGCATCGTTCTACCGAGATGACGAGGTCACCGAGAAGATGTGGCTCATCTTCATCGAGCATGAAATCCATCTCGTCATCCCCCATCTCATCAAATGCGAAACTGATGACATCGGTCGGGGCATCTTTGCCTCGCCATTCTCGGTTCACTTCATGGATTTCCGCATTTGTTAAATACGTGACCGACAATTCGCTCGGCTCTTCCACCTCTTCTAGTTGGGCGGCATGTTGTAAAATCGACTCGACGAGCTCGATTTGAGATGTAGTTAACAATTCATGTTCATCGTTCGAGATGATTTGCATGTAATTCTCCCTCTTTCTTTAATTCTGGGTATTCGATTCGTTCGTGGAACAAGCCGGTCAGCGTCTCACACGCACTCTCTCCGACGCGCCAAATTTCTTTCGTCGTCAATTCACATTCTTCGAACTGCCCATCCGCCAACTTGTCGCGAATGATTGTTCGAACGAGCATTCGGATTTTTTCTGGCGTCGGTTGTTTCTGCGAGCGGACAGCCGCTTCGATTGAATCGACGATCATGACAACGGCAGCCTCGCGCGATTGTGGCTTTGGACCTGGATAGCGGAAACGAGACTCTAACACCTCTTTATCAGGATCTTCCTTCGCTTTAACGTAGAAATATTTCAATAAAGACGTTCCGTGATGCTGCTCTGCTATATCGATGATTTCTTTCGGTAACTTATAACGTCGCAACAGATCCGCTCCGTCATAAGGATGAGCCATAATAATGTCTGCCGATTCTTCAGGCGTCAAGCGATCATGAGGATTCCCGCCACCTTGTTGATTTTCAATGAAATGAAGGGGACGCTCCGTCTTCCCAAGATCGTGATAATAGCTTGCGACACGTGCGAGAAGACCATCTGCGCCAATCGCCTCACATGCGGACTCTGCCAAGTTCGCCACCATCATACTATGATGATACGTACCAGGTGCCTCCATTAAAAGTTTCCGCAGCAGCGGATGCGTCGGACTCATCAATTCCACAAGTCGACCAGAAGACAAGACGCCAAACCACGGTTCCAAAAATGGCAGGAAGCCAAACGTCAAGACAATGGAGAGCAAGGCGCTAATGACGGCAAATCCAGAAAGATACATCGCCATTTCCCAGGAAACTTGCACGTTCCGAAGTAAGAGTAACGCGATGACCATGATGATGTTGACGAAACCGAGCAACACCCCTGATAAGAATAGTCGCTTCCGCTGAATTTTCGGTTCAACTAAAAAGACAGCTAGAAAACTACCCGTCGCCACATACACGAGCGTCATGAAATTCGTGCTCTGTCCGAATGTGACAACGACACTCCCGGCAATCATCGTAATGAAGGCCGAGGCGAGCGCAACTCGTTCATCGATCAAGATGCGTAGAAGCAATACGACGAACGCTGTCGGCGCTAAAATATAGGCATATGTCGTAAAATCGACACCGATATATCCGACACCAAAAAAGATGCCGAGTTGTAAAAGTAGCAAGCCATAGACCGTCACTAAGATTTTCGGACTCAGTAACAGGTCTTTGATTTTCGAGCGGATGAGCATGAATAGAAACCCACCGGTCAACAATGCGCTGAGCAAGAATGACCCGAATAATGGTGCAAGGGAACGATTCGGATCGATGGCTCCAGATAGCTCTAATTTCCGATATATCTCTCGAGTCACCACCTCACCTTGACTGACGAGTAACTGTCCTTCTTGAATGATGACAGGATCGACAGCATCGACGGCCTCTTGTTCTTTTTGACGGGTCGCCTCAGAGTCAAATACATAGTTCGGTACGATGAGTTCATCGCTTAACGTTTTCGAAATGGCGCGGAACTCAAACGAGAGCGGCGATTGATCGATAATCGCTGCTGCTCGGTCTCGAGCCGCAGCGACCGCTTCATTACTCGTTTCAATCCGGTCGTCCATCACTTGTTGTAACGCGGTGACTGTGACATCTTCTACCGTTTGTCGGGTATCTTCACTCGCTTCAAGCAACGAATTCAACTCTTCATCAGCTAATACACCGTTCGCCTCTGTAGAATTTAGACGGTTTTTAATATCCGCCAGTTCAGTCTCCTCATCCGTTTGGTCGAATGCTGCGAACAACTGCTCGACTTTAGCGATTTGTTGGTCTGCAAATTCTTTTCTCAAGGAGAATTGACTGCCGACACCATTTGTCACTTCTTGTTTCAATCGTTCGGTCGCAACACGGTCCTCAACCGTGATCGGAGACCGAATATCCTGTTCGGCAATCCCAAGCGGTTCCACACTGATGATGGATGGGCGCACGGTAAAGTATAGAATGGCGCCTAATAAGAGAAAGAAAATCAACGAGATGGTCGCGACTGTCCAGTTTTTAGCTTGCTGCATTCGTGCCCCCCCTTTTCACGATCTGGTGACCTCACACGTACATTTAAGTGAGGTCCGTACTATAGGCGTTGATGATTTTCTTAACGAGCGGATGACGGACGACGTCAGACGCACTGAAGTGTTCAAAATGAATACCATCCACGCCTTCTAACAGGCGTAACGCTTCCTGTAACCCCGATGCCTTGCCTTTCGGTAAATCGACTTGGGTCAAATCCCCTGTGACCACCATTTTCGATCCAAAACCGAGTCGCGTCAAAAACATCTTCATCTGTTCTTTTGTTGTATTCTGGGCCTCATCCAAGATGACGAACGCATCTTCTAACGTGCGTCCACGCATATAAGCGAGCGGAGCCACTTCAATCGTGCCCCGTTCTAACAAACGGTTCGTCTGTTCCACGCCATACACATCAAATAGGGCGTCGTATAATGGGCGGAGATATGGGTCCACTTTCTCTTTTAAATCTCCCGGTAAAAATCCAAGGTTCTCTCCCGCTTCAACGGCAGGACGCGTCAAGATGATCCGTTTGACTTGCCCTTCTTTTAAGGCACGCGCCGCAAGTACGACAGCTAGGTACGTCTTTCCTGTTCCGGCTGGTCCGATACCAAAGACGAGATCACGTCGTTCAATCGCACGAACATACCGGCTTTGACCTACTGTCTTGGCACGAATCGGTTTCCCCTTATTCGTCGTAAAAACAACTCGTTCATAATGTTCGAGCAGTTCATCTCCCTTTCCGACTTGAATGTGCTGGATGACGCTAATGGCATCACTTTCATTTAGACGTGCACCTTTTTTCACTAACGTCTGCAAGGTGATGATCACTTGTTTCGTTAATTCAAGAGCCTCAAGTGTATCGGCTTGAATAATCAACTCCTCACCCCTTGGGATGAGTGCCACTTTCAATTCTGTTTCAATCGCCTGGAACACTTCATCTTTCGGTCCGAGTAAAGCTTGTGCTTCGTTCGCATGTTCCATGACGAATGGTATTTTATCAGTCATAATCAATGGATGCATTGCCCCCTCATTAAAATCGGTTATTCCTCTTTTACTTTAGCACTATCACGCCTATCGTGAAAGAAAGACCGCGTAATTTTCCACGCGCAAAAGGCAGTAACATGACGTCACTGCCTTCTGTTCACTTCTTCCGTTTCGAGATAGGAGGTTGTAATACCTCACTCCAAATGACAGCTTCCCGCATTCGCTTTTGTGAAACGTTCAGTTGTCTCGGTTTCTTTTCCTTTTGAATCGGTGGAATTTTAACCGCTTGTTCGAATTGCGCGCTCACTTTCGGCATCTCGACATGACGTTCACGTGGAGCCGGTCGTTCTTCTACCGTTCGAGCGACTCGACGCCTCACCTTTTGTGGTGTCGGTTTTTCGTCCGAGTCATCGAATGCCGTTTCAATCTCTTTCATGACGTCCCCTACCGAATCCAAATAGCGTTTCAGTTCACTGCTTTGAGGACGGTCTCCAGAGGACGATGATTTTTCGAGCCGTTTCATCACTGCCGAGGCAATTCCGAAGGCGGCTAACAAGAGTACCCATAGTCCATCCATATCAATCACTCATTATCTGATTCAGAATCGACAGGTGCCCCAATCGCTTTTCGCATTTCTGTATCCGCTTGAACGTTCAAGTAGTTCACGTAATCCATGACACCAAGCTTTCCGTTTCGTAACGCTTCTGCCATCGCGAGTGGGACTTCCGCTTCGGCACCGACAACTTTCGCACGCATTTCTTCTACTGAAGATTTCATTTCTTGTTCGCGTGCAATCGCCATCGCGCGACGTTCTTCCGCCTTCGCTTGAGCGATTTTCTTATCTGCTTCTGCTTGGTCCGTCTGCAAGACCGCGCCGATGTTCTTACCGATATCGATGTCGGCAATATCGATCGAAAGAATCTCAAACGCTGTTCCTGAATCTAAACCTTTTGTGAGGACAGTCCGTGAAATCATATCCGGATTCTCTAGTACGTGCTTGTGGTTGTTTTGTGAACCGATTGTCGACACGACCCCTTCACCGACACGGGCGATAATCGTTTCTTCCCCCGCACCACCGACGAGACGATCGATATTCGCACGTACGGTAATACGTGCTTTCGCCTTCACTTCAATCCCATCCATCGCGACACCCGCAATAAATGGCGTTTCAATGACTTTCGGGTTAACTGACATCTGTACAGCCTCGAGCACGTTACGTCCTGCTAAATCGATGGCAGCAGCCCGTTCGAATGACAATTCAATATTCGCACGGTGCGCCGCAATCAATGCGTTCACAACGCGGTCTACGTTACCACCAGCCAAGAAGTGACTTTCAAGTTGGTTCGTGTTTAATTCAATTCCTGCTTTAACCGCTTTAATCAACGGGTTCACGATTTTCGAAGGAATAACGCGACGAAGGCGCATTCCAATCAATGTGAAGATCGAGACGTGGACGCCCGCTGCAAACGAACTGATCCATAGTCCGACCGGTACGAACGTGAAGAATACGGCAAGTGCAATCAATCCTCCACCTGTAATGAGTAACGTTGTCAGTAATTCTGGTGTCATTCTGTTACATCCTCCTTCGGTTCTACAAAGCTTCGAACGACAATCCGTCCAGAATCCACTTTATAAACCTGAATTTTTGTCTGCTGATCGAGATAGCCACCTTCCGTCACGACATCAAGTCGTTCTCCGTCGATTTCGGCAGTACCTGCTGGGCGAAGTGGTGTCAAGGTGACTCCCACTTTGCCGAGAAGTTGTTTTCGATCTTCGTGGGACAAGTAGCCTTTTTCAGTCGATGTCGAATCCGTCAAAATCAACCCTTTATAAATGAGCGGACGATTCGTACTCAAGCGGCGGTATGCCCAAAAGCCGAGACCTGTTAGCACCGCTGCCGCGAGACCAATCGATAGCCACAGTTGACCGATCGTCGCACCAGCCATAATCAAACTCGCAACGACGGCTCCGATCCCAAGCAAACCGAACAATCCAAACCCTGCTACGAACACTTCAATTCCAAGAAGGACGACTCCGACAAAAAAGACTGTCAGAATCACTCCGAGACCAAATGTCATCGTCTTGCTACCCCCTTCCAAATTCAAAGCTATCTCCTATCTCTAGTGTATACGAAACAAGATTGAATGTGGTTTCAGAATACGCAAAAAAAAGCAGAAACTTTCGGTTTCCCGAAAAGTAACTGCTTTTTTCATCAATTCGTCAATTGTTGTTTGACGATTCGGTTCACAAGACCACCGTCTGCCTTGCCTTTGACTTGCGGCATGACGACGCCCATCACCTTACCCATATCTGATGGAGCGGCTGCATTCGTTTGAGCAATTGCTGCTTGGACGATGGCGGTCACTTCATCTTCTGAAAGTTGTTCAGGCATATAGGCTTCTAGGACGACAATCTCTTCTGCTACTTTGGAAGCAAGGTCTTCACGACCAGCGCTTTCGAATTCTCGGAGGGAGTCTCTGCGCTGTTTCATCTCTCGGTTGAGCACCGTGAGTTCCTCTTCCTCGGTAAGATCTTGACGACCTAGTTTGATAGCCTCATTTTGGAGCGACGCTTTGACCATCCGGATTGTCGTAAGACGATCCTTTTGTTTCGCGCGCATGGCTTGCTTCATGTCGTCCGTCAAGCGTTCTTGAAGACTCATGAGCCAACACCCTCTCTACAAATGAAACTGGAATCAGAATTTCTTACGCTTACGCGCAGCTTCTGATTTCAATTTACGTTTTACGCTTGGCTTTTCGTAGTGACGACGTTTACGAACTTCGGCAAGTGTGCCATCTTTCGAAACACCGCGTTTGAAACGACGAAGAGCGTCTTCAAGCGATTCGTTTTTACGGACACGAGTTTCCACTAGTTTTCCCTCCCTCCGAATTACACGACTAAGGAAACGTGTTTCACACGTCATATCATATTATAGTGAAATTAAGTCGTGTGGTCAACCACTTATTAATAGTCGCTGTCTGAACGTCCACCAGTGACAATCGCGATACCTGCTGAAGCACCGATACGTGTCGCACCAGCATCGATCATCGCTTTCGCACCTTCGAAGTCACGGACGCCACCTGAAGCTTTTACGCCGATGTCAGGTCCGACCGTCTCACGCATGAGGCGAATGTCTTCAACTGTCGCGCCACCAGTCGAGAAACCAGTCGATGTTTTGACGAAGTCTGCTCCAGCTTTCACTGAAAGTTCGGCAGCTTTTTTGATTTCTTCTTTTGTAAGCATGCATGTTTCGAAGATGACTTTGACGAGTGTACCGTTTGCCGCTTCGACAACCGCACGGATGTCACGTTCTACGAGATCGTAGTCAGCATCTTTGAGTGCTGCGATGTTGATGACCATGTCTACTTCATCTGCTCCATTGGCAATCGCATCTTTTGTTTCAAATGCTTTTACCTCAGGTGTGTTTGCACCAAGTGGGAAACCGATGACTGTACATACTTTGACATCATCATCTGACTTGAGTTGTTCTGCTGCATATTTGACCCATGTCGGGTTGACACAAACGCTTGCGAATTTGTATTCGAGCGCTTCTGCACAAAGTGTTGTAATTTGATCTTTTGTTGTTTCAGCCTTTAAAGCTGTGTGGTCGATATAACGGGCTAATTCCATGATTCATTTCCTCCTCTGACAAATAAGTCTGACATCTAACATATTACCATGTTTTGATGAGATGTAACAGCTTTCAAATCTAAATCAACTGACGACGTTTACGAGCGACGACCCAACTGTTCCAACTAAAGAAGAAAATAGCGAGCCAAATGCAGGTGAAGGCAAAGACATGGTATGCCGTAAACGGTTCATGGTACATGACGACCCCGATAATCAAGCTAAGTGTCGGTGCGATAAATTGAAGAAACCCGACAAGCGTGAACGGGATATGTTGTGCCCCGTACCCAAATAGGAGAAGAGGTAACGCCGTGACCACGCCCGTTCCAAGAAGGGCGATCCAAATGACAGGCGACATGTTATACGCAATATTGTCGGTGACAACTTGATTTCCGAGGAAGAGCAATGCCACCGGGACCACCGCCAGCGTTTCAATTCCTAGGCTGACCGTAGAAGCAAGAGGACGTCGTTTCTTCACCATTCCATAGAATCCGAACGTACTCGCCAAGACGAATGAAATCCACGGGAACGTGCCGTATCCTAACGTCAAGACGAGGACGCCAATTGATGCAATCCCAACGGCCATCCATTGGACTCGATTTAATGATTCCCGAAAGACGAGCACCCCTAACACCATACTGACGAGAGGATTGATGTAGTACCCGAGAGAAGCTTCAATGATATATCCGTGATTGACAGCCCATATGTATACAAACCAGTTGGCACTGACGATGAATCCGTTCAACATGAATGCGTTTCGTGTAGCCGGATGTCGAAGTGCGTAACCGAACTCTTTCCACTGATTTGTCCATCTCAGAACGAGCAGAATAAATAAAAATGACCAAACGATTCGATGTGCTAAAATTTGACCGCTCGGTACTTCTTGCAAAAATTTCCAATAAATCGGAAGGACGCCCCACATGACGTACGCCCCGATTGTCGTCCATACTCCCTTATTCACACGTTCACCCGCTCTCTTACAAGTTAAAGACAGTTTAGTCGATGAAAGACTCCCGATACAAGACTTTTGTTTCATGAAAAAAAGGCGCGAAATCGCGCCCTGACCGTTTATTGTTTCACTTGTTCAATTGCTGTTAATGCTTGTGCCAAGTCTTCGATCAAGTCATCAATGTCCTCAAGTCCGACCGAAATACGGACGAGCCCATCGGTGATGCCAAGTTCCGCTCTACGTTCGGCTGGAATCGAGGCATGTGTCATGCGTGCCGGAACACTAATCAAACTCTCAACCGCTCCTAAACTTTCTGCGAGCGTGAAGTATTTCGTCTTCGCTACCATCATTTCTGCCGCTTCCGCTGAACCGACATCAAATGCGATCATCCCACCGAATCCACGTGCCTGCGATAAATGAATCCGCTTCGCTTCCTCACTGGATACACTTGGATGGAGCACGCGTGATACAGACTCGTTCGACTGAAGGAATTCAACCAATGCTCGTGCATTCGATTCAATCTCTTCCATCCGAACAGCCAACGTCTTGATTCCCCGTACAACAAGGAAGCTATCTTGTGGTCCAAGGACTGCGCCAACAGAGTTTTGAAGAAACGCCAAAGCTTCGCCCTGCTCTTCCGTTCGCGCGACAACAAGTCCCGCTACGACGTCACTATGTCCGCCTAAGTACTTTGTGGCACTGTGAAGGACGTAGTCTGCTCCAAGATCGATTGGATTTTGGAAGTAAGGGGTCATAAACGTATTGTCCACGACGAGCAACACATCTGCTTCATCGGCAATCTTGCGCATCGCTCGAATGTCCGTCACGTTTAAGAGCGGATTTGTCGGCGTCTCGATATAAATCATTTTCGTGTTCGCTTGAAGCGCATCCCGAACCGCTGTTTCATCGGATGTATCGACAAAAGTTGCTTCCAAGCCTCGTGACTGAAATACTCGATTGAATACACGGTACGTTCCTCCATATACATCAGACCCGACGATGACGTGGTCTCCAGATTTCAATAACATAAGCACCGTCGAGATGGCTGCCATCCCAGATCCGAATGCAAATCCTTGCACGCCGCCTTCGATGTCGGCAATCAATGTCTCTAATGCCGTCCGTGTCGGGTTTGCTGAACGTGAGTATTCGTACCCTTCCCGCAAGTTACCAATCCCGTCTTGCTTATACGTGCTCGTTTGATAAATCGGTGGCGTGACGGCCCCTGTCAACGGGTCCGTCGTTTTACCGCCGTGAATGAGTGCTGTCTTTGTACGCATGTTCTGCCTCCTTGACAATTCCTTGACTTAAATATCGTTCTGCACTATCAGGCAAGATGGTGACAATCGTGCCTTCCGTCAATTGATTCGCTTCTTTTACACATGCTGCAATGGCAGCCCCTGAAGAACTACCGATGAGCAAGCCTTCCTGTTTCGCTAGATGTGCCACGTAATAGAAGGCTTCCTCATCTGTGATGGTATGAATCGCATCGACGTAAGACTTCTCCAGAAATGGCGGCCATTTTTCGACGCCAATTCCTTCTGTTTTATGTGGTCCTGGTTCACCGCCGTTCATAATGGAACCGACCGGCTCCACGACGACAGTTTTCGTCCCAAGTGGCTTTAATGATTTGGCGACACCAGTGAACGTGCCTCCTGATCCCGCTCCCGCTACAAATACATCAATTTGTGGCACATCTTTCAACAACTCATGTGAAAGGATGTCGACATAAGCATCCGGGTTATCTGGGTTCGAGAACTGTTCTGGGACATAGGCGTCATGTTCTTTGGCCAACTCAATAGCATGTGCGATCGCGCCTTTCATGCCGAGTTCCGTCGGCGTGTTGACGACGGTGGCCCCGAGCAGTCGCATCAATGCCTGCTTCTCTTGACTGAATTTTTCAGGAGTGACCGTCATGAGTCGAATTCCGAATCGCTGACAAGCGAGCGCAAGCCCGATTCCCGTATTGCCTGCTGTCGGTTCGATCACCGTTCCACCAGGTGCCACATCGCCACGCTCAATCGCCCGTTCAATCAAATTCATCCCGAGTCGGTCTTTGACACTCCCACCTGGATTCATCATCTCGAGCTTTCCGTACACTTTGACATTCGCTGGTATAGGAAGCGTTCGAAGTTCAATAAGCGGTGTGTCTCCGATGAGTTCATAGACGTCACGGACAATCATCTTATGCCTCGTCCTTGAAGACGATATGCCATTCATCACGTTTTGCGAGCATGTCTGCCGCTAATTTTTTGGCACCTTCGAAATCATGATGGTTCGCATTCCCACATTGAACAGGGTTTTGCGCAGGCAATTCCTCAGCGTTCATCGCATCACGCAACGTCGCTTCCACGAGGTCAAGCATTCGTTCGTAGTTCCCATCATTGAGCATTGTCCAATAGAAACCTGTCTGGCAACCCATCGGTGAGATATCGACAATGTCTTCGGAATGATTGCGACTGTTTTCGGCAATCAAATGCTCAAGTGAATGAACCGCGCGCATCGGCATGAGTCCTTCGTTCGGTTGAATGAAACGAATATCGTATTTATAAATCGTGTCAGCCGTCCCTTCTTTCACACCAGCTAAACGGACAAACGGCGCCTTTACTTTCGTATGATCCAAGTTAAAACTTTCAACATTATATGTTTTCATGAGTAATTCCTCCTCGTTATTTAGTGGCTATTACGAGCCAGACAAACTTGTTTTTCTGCGTCATCGTCACGTTGTATCCGTTCTCTTCTAACATGGAACGAATCGTTGACGTATATGGATAGTATTCACGATTTAAATCTTCGACGAGGTCCGAGTACCCTTTCGCAGTCGCCCAATCGATGATGTCCTGACGAGCTGCTGGTGACTCAAACATCGTATCAAGCAACACGAACTTCGGGTGTTCCCAGTCTTCGACATATCGACCAATGGCCGTGGCTTTTTCAGAATCTGTCAAGTGGTGAAAAGCATATGACGATACGATCGTATCTACATGTGATAACTTCGGATATCGGAGAAAATCACCTTCGAGTACTTCAATCCCCAACTTTTCAACAGCAATTTGTCGCATTTCCGGCGACGGTTCAATCGCAATCAACGGATGCCCTTTTATAATTCGACTGCTCAAGTTTCCTGTTCCGACACCAAACTCAAGTACCCTTCCTTCGACATGTAGGGCAACCTCATCGAGCATTTGCTCATATCCGATGAACACTTCGTGATATTGCTCATCATGCCCCTCGACCGTCGTATCATAATCCTTTGCCCAATCCTTAAAGATGTCCATGAATGGTAAGTTCATATCGCTACCCCAATCTTAATTCTTACTAATTTGATATGTTTTATTGGTATTTAACTTTAACGTTACATTAACAGGTTTTTTTATTCATTTCAAGTCATTCGCTAGATTCTCGCATCATATGCAATTGGATATAGGTCTTATGTGTTAGGTCTTTAGTAATTGTCAGAACATTAAAATTTGTGCAAAAACACTTACCTATTTTACAAATAAATCCACTCTTTTTTATCTGAATAGCGATATGATAATTCTCAATGTAAGTCTATGCTTTATTTTTTACAGGTAATAACAAATTTTAGGGGGTCCATACGTTGTCACGAAAAAAAATCTATTTAAACGCTTCACTCGCCACATGTATCGCCTTGTCACCTGCACTGATTCAAGCTGGAACAACTTCTGTTTCAGCAGAAGCTTCCGTTAAACCGAAATTGGTTCTTGAGAAAAAACAGAAAAAAGTTCGGGTCGTTGTAGAGCTCGTCGGGGATCCTGCCATTGCCGAAGCCGCTCAAAAAGGGAAGAAATTTAATGAATTGTCGAAATCAGAGCAAAATAAGGCACAACAATCTGTTCAATCGGAGCAAAAACGTGCCAAATCTGCCTTGAAGAAACAAGGCGTAACCGCTACACCGATTGAAGAGTTCACGACCGTCTTTAATGGCTTCTCTACATTCTTATCTACAAGTGAAATCGCCAAAGTCGAAGCATTACCTGAAGTGGCGACCGTTCACATTGTCAACGAGTACGAGCGCCCTGAAGTCAAACCGGATATGATCACGAGTAACGGCATGGTTCAAGCCGAACAAACGTGGGGAGATTACGGATTTGCCGGAGAAGGTACTGTCGTCGCTGTCATCGATTCTGGAATCGACCCTGAGCACCGGGATTATAAGATCACCGACGCTAAAACGGCAGAGTTGACTCAATCAGAAGTCAATCAAGCCATCACATCGTTCGGTCTCCCAGGCGAATACGTCAACGAGAAAGTTCCATACGCATATAACTACTACGATGAGAACGATGACATCAAAGATGATTCACCTGGCGCTTCAATGCACGGACAGCACGTTTCCGGTACAGTTGCCGCAAACGGTGACCTAGAAAACGGTGGGATCAAAGGTGTCGCACCGGAAGCACAAATTTTGGGATTGAAAGTATTCAGTAACGACCCGAACTATGCGTCTACATATGGAGATATCTACATCAAAGCAATTGATGATGCCATTAAACTCGGTGCTGACGTCATCAACATGAGCCTCGGATCAACAGCCGGTTTCGTCGATGCCGATTCTCCAGAGCAACAAGCCGTTCAACGTGCTGTCGACAACGGCATCTTTATGTCGATTTCTGCTGGGAACTCCGCATACTTCGGTCACGGATTTGACTTGCCAACTGCTTCAAACCCAGATACGGGCGTCGTTGGGGCGCCGAGTGTCAGTCAAGCATCTACATCGGTCGCCTCTCTTGAGAACGATCAAATTCAATTGGATGCTTTCAGAGTCGGTGATGAGAAGATTGGATGGAAGAAACAAGACGGTCCTGCCTTCAAAGAAGGAACATACGACATCGTATATGTCGGAGACGGACAACCGGAGAATTATGAAGGAAAAGACGTAAAAGGAAAACTCGTCCTTGCTGTTCGCGACGGCGGTTACTTCTACTCGCAGATCCAAAAAACAGCTGAAGCGCAAGGCGCAGCAGGTGTCATCGTACGTGGTGCGGTCGGGCACGGCGATTATGTCTCGATGGCTCTCGATCAACCTCAAATTCCGATGGCTTCACTCAGCATCCAGGACGGGAATGAACTGAAAGACAAGTTAGCAGACGGTCCGCTTCAAGTGACGTTTGCCGGTGACCGCATCAGTGTCAATAACCGTTCAGCAGGTGCGATGTCTGATTTCACATCGTGGGGCGTCACACCGAACCTTGACTTCAAGCCAGAGCTTTCTGCTCCAGGTGGCCAAATTTTCTCTACGCTCAACGATAACCAATATGGGTTGATGAGCGGAACATCGATGGCAGCACCACACGTTGCCGGAGGGGCGGCCCTCGTCCTTGAGCGTGTGGACCGTGACTTCAAATTGAGTGGAAAAGCACGTGTCACGATGGCGAAAAACTTGTTACTCAACACGTCGAAGCCTGTCACAGATATCGGACCGTATAACCAAGAATTGAAACAATCACTCCCATACTCACCACGTCGGGCCGGAGCAGGTCTCATGCAATTGCATGCAGCCGTCACCTCTCCTGCTGTCGCATATGAGAAGTCGACAAAAGAAGCAAAAGTCGCTTTAAAAGAGTTGTCGAAGAGCAAAGCATCGTTCACGATCGTCGTCGAGAACACGTCGACTGAATCGTTAACTTATGATGTAGCCGCATCGTTGCAAACGGATCTCGCTGTCAAAAACAAAGACGGAATCGTTCAAAATGCGATGGAAGCGCAAGCACTTCAACAAGCGATCATTAAAATTAACGGATCAAACACAAGTAAAGTCACGTTGAAAGCAAAACAGAAGAAGGAAATTAACGTTTCAATCGATGTCTCGAAAGCAAAAGTGTTGAATCCTGAAACATTGGAAGGCACTGTATCCGCTAAATCTGTCTTTGAGAACGGCTATTTCGTCGACGGATTCCTTCGTTTGACTGATCCGCGCGGTACAGACGGTCATCCATCTCTCGTCGTTCCAATCGTCGGATTTGAAGGGGATTGGGGCAAAGCGCCGATCTTTGACGAGACAATCTATGGAGAAGGCGCATTCTATGGCGTCTCTGGATTGGTGGATGCAGAAGGAAACTACTTAGGTGAAAAACTAGATGAATCTGTGGCTAGCGAAGCGGTTGCCATTTCACCGGACGGAGACGGGTCGAAAGATACGGCTACTCCAGTCTTCTCGCTATTACGCAATGCGAAAGACATCAAATATCGCGTCGTAGATGAGAAAGGGAACGTCCTTCGCACCCTCAAGATGGAAGACGAATTGAGAAAGAACTACTTCGATGGCGGAAGTGGTGATTATTACTATTACGCAGCGGATAACGCTTGGGACGGAAAATTGAATGGGAAGATGGCGCCAAAAGGCACATATTACTATGAAATCGAAGCAAGCATCGATTACATGAAGAAACAAGCTCAAACGATGCGCATTCCTGTCAAAGTAGATTACACAGACCCACGCTTCACGCTTCGTTGGGACGACAACGTAGCAAGCGTCAAAGCGTCGGATGACTTTGCTGGAATCAACGGTATCGAATTCCTCATCAACGGGAAAGTCGTGGCAAAAGAAGCGAAAGCTTCAGCGAACTTCACACTTGAACAGCCGCTCGAGACTACAGATCAGCTTTCAGTTCGTGTGTCAGACAATGCCGGGAACGTGATCACTCGAAATGTTTCAACAGAAAATGATGCGGCCAAACCTGGTATCTTTGTCGATGCACCACTCGCCTTGTCTCCTTACGGTACATCCATCGTTCCATTGATCGGTCAAATCAAGGATGCCTCTGAAATCGCATCGTTCACGGTAGACGGGGTCGACGTACCACTCAAATATGACGCGTCAGCGAAACAATATACGTTCAATACGACACGCACATATAAGGATGGTTTCCACAAAGTCCGCTTTGTCGCAGAAGACACTGCTGGGAACGTGACGAACTTCGTCCGTCCAATCTTTGTCGACTCTACGAAAGCAACATTGTCGGTGACAAACGTACCGAAGAACGTATCGGCTAAACAGAAGTCTGTAAACGTGAAAGTTCAAGTAAAGGATAACTTCGACGAAATCAAGCTTCGGGTCAACGGGGACTTGAAATGGAACTATACGTTGAAAGAACCATACGCGATGCGTGCATTCTCACGCACGGGAACAATCACACTTCCAGTGACAGCGAAAGGAAAGAATACCTTCACGTTCGAAGTGACCGACCTTGCCGGGAACGTCACGAAAAAAGTAATTACAATTAACAAAAAATAAGCGATACAAAAAACGGATGACCTCAATCAGGTCATCCGTTTTTCATGTCATTTGTTGAGTTCAAGCGCGAAAGAAATCGCAGATAATGCATAAAGCGGCGCCGTTTCAGACCGAAGAATGCGTGGTCCAAATGCACATGCAGTCGCTCCAGCCTGAGTCCATTGATTGATTTCATTCACATCGAATCCACCTTCAGGTCCCGTGATGACGAGAACGCGTTGTTTCGGTTTCAGTTGAGTCAACAGTTGTGCGAAAGCAGACTGTTCCCCTTCTTTTGCCGACTCTTCATACGCGATGATGACGGCATCATAGCCCTCCATTTTCTGATGAAGCTCTTTCGGAGAGATGTAGGAACACGTCGGTACAACGGCACGATAGGATTGTTCAGCCGCTTCTTGCATAATCTTTTGAATCCGCTCCACTTTTTTCGGAGCTTTTTTTCCATCCCATTTGGCGACAGAGCGCGCTGATTCGAACAGCAACAGATGGTGAACGCCAAGCTCCGTCGCTTTTTGGGCGACGAGCTCGACTTTGTCCCCTTTCGGGAGTGCATACGCCAAAGTCACCTCGATTGGCAACTCAGTCGTTGCCTGTCGCGATGACGTGACTTTCGCTTCCCCGCTCTTCTTCTCAAGCGATGTCACGACACAGGCATACTCAACACCTGTACCATCCAACAGGACCATCTCATATCCAGGACCTTGTCGTAAGACTGTACCGATGTGGTGGACCACGTCTGAAGGAAGGATCACCGTTTCGCCTTTAAAGGCTTCTTTTGTCAAAAAATAACGTTGCATAACTTACCCCTTCTTGGCGATAATCGCGACCCAGTCTTCCATCACGCGCGTCTCTTCAATCTCAAATCCAGCAGCGACCAAAGCATTCGTCACTTCAGCCCGCTTCTCTCCGATAATTCCAGAGGTGATGAAGCGCCCACCTGACTTCGTACGTGCATAGGCGTCTTCGATGAAAAGGAGAATGACGTCAGCAAGAATGTTCGCTACGACTAAATCGTACTCGCCTTCCACACCTTTCAGAAGATCACCTGTGTCCACTTGAACGAGTTCGCCCACTCCGTTCGTCTCAACGTTTTGACGAGCAGCTTCGACTGCGACCGAGTCTAAGTCTAGTGCCTTTACCTTCGTTGCACCAAGTTTTGCTGCTGCAATCGACAATACACCCGATCCTGTACCGACATCAATGACACGGTCACCTTCCTGGATGTAGTTCTCAATCGCTTGAATGCAGAGCATTGTCGTCGGATGCGTTCCTGTGCCAAACGCCATACCCGGGTCAAGCAAAATCACATTCTCTTCCGGTTGCGGGGTGTACTCTTCCCATAAAGGAACGATGGTTAGTTGTTGCGAAATCTTTACCGGCTTATAATACTGCTTCCAAGAGTGTGCCCAGTCCTCTTCATCGATTTCAGCGACCGTGACGTCTCCAGATCCGATGTCGAGCATCGTGCGAAGTCGTTCGATTTCTTTTTTAAGATTCGAAAGTAAATCTTGAAAATCACCTGAGGCCGGGACATACGCTTTGACGTGTACGCCAGAAGTTGGATACGTTTCACGATCCGAAACGTCCCAAATTTCTCCGAAATGGTCCTCCGCCATCATTCTGTCGAAATCTTCCACGTCCTCGATGACGACACCTTGTGCCCCCACTTCGTGTAGTAAATTGGATACTGCTTCTACCGCAAGTTGTGTCGTGTGGACACAAATTTCAGACCATTTCATCGTTCGTACACACTCCTTTTAGTGACTAAAGAACTTTTTCATTTTTTGGAACATGCCATGTTCCTCTTCGACACCGGACTCTCCGCTAATTTCTTCAAATTCACGCAGTAACTCTTTTTGACGGTCTGTCATGTTTTTCGGCGTCATCACGATGACACTGACATACTGGTCACCATTTGCACCACCACGAACACTCGGCATTCCTTTACCGCGTAAACGGAATTTCGAACCGGTTTGTGTCCCTGCAGGTACTTTCAAGCTCACATTCCCGTGAACTGTTGGTACTTCGATTTCCGCACCGAGAGCAGCCTGGGCGAATGTAATTGGCATATCCATTGCGATGTGTTGGTCGACACGTTCAAAGATCTCATGTGCTCTGACACGAACGACGACGTATAAGTCTCCTGCTGGACCACCGTTCACGCCTGGACCACCTTTACCAGAGAGACGAATCTGTTGACCGTTATCGATACCGGCTGGGATTTTGACCTCGACGGTTTGTTTCTTCTTCACATGACCTGAACCATGGCAAGTCGGACATTTTTCTTTAATCGTCTTACCACTTCCGTGACACTGGCTACATGGACGCTGATTGACCATACGACCGAGAATCGTGTTCTGTTCGACCGTTTCGACGCCGCTACCGCCACATCGGTTACACGTTTCCGGTTTCGTGCCCGGTTTTGCTCCGCTTCCCATACACGTGTCACATTCTACTTCGATTTCGAGTTCAATCGTCTCTGTTTTACCTGTGACACTTTCCATGAAGTCGAGATCGACGACGTACTGGTAGTCTTCACCGCGACGTGGTGCATTCGGATCTTGACGGCGCCCACCGCCTCCAAAAAACATGTCAAAGATATCTCCGAAGCCGCCTTGGAAGTCACCTCCACCGCCGAACTGATTGGCCCCTTCGAAACCGAATCGGTCATACTGGGCCCGTTTCTGTTCGTCTGAGAGTACTTCATACGCTTCACCAATCTCTTTGAACTTGTCGGCAGCATCTGCTTCTTGGTTGATGTCCGGGTGATATTGACGGGCTAATTTTCGATATGCCCGCTTGATGTCTTGTGCTGAGGCCGACTTGTCGAGCCCGAGCACTTCATAATAATCTCGTTTCGCCACTATTCTCGCTCCTATCCTCACTAACTACGTATCGATTTTACCGATTCTACCTTAACATGGAAAGAGCCAAAGCAGAAACCTGCTTTGGCGCTCTCCTTTACAACGGCTGTTTATTTACGGTCGTCGAGATCCTCAAACTCTGCGTCCACGACATTATCGTCCTGTTTCGCTTCCGCCTGTGGTTCTGCGCCTTCAGCACCTTGCTGTTCAGCCATTTTAGCATATACTTTTTGCGTCAACTCTTGAACGACAGCTGACAATTCGTCTTTGGCTGTACGGATCGCCTCAAGGTCTGAACCTTCGAGAGCAGTTTTCGCTTTTTCTTTCGCAGCTTCTGCTTTTTCTTTGTCCGCCTCTTCTACTTGCTCACCAAGATCTTTGATTGCCTTGTCTGTCGCGAAGACGAGTTGGTCTGTTTCGTTGCGAAGTTCTGCTTCTTCTTTACGTTTGTTATCTGCTTCTGCGTTCGCTTCTGCTTCTTTCACCATACGCTCGATTTCCGCTTCATCGATACCTGAAGAAGATTGGATTGTGATCGATTGTTCTTTGTTCGTACCGAGGTCTTTCGCCGATACGTGAACGATTCCGTTTGCATCGATATCGAATTTTACTTCGATTTGCGGCACACCACGTGGTGCTGGTGGGATGTCCGTCAATTGGAAGCGACCAAGTGTCTTGTTGTCTGGTGCCATCGGACGTTCCCCTTGAAGGACGTGGATGTCAACAGCAGGCTGGTTATCGGCTGCAGTCGAGAACACTTGTGATTTCGATGTTGGGATTGTCGTGTTACGATCGATGAGTTTCGTCATCACGCCACCCATTGTCTCGATACCGAGTGAGAGTGGAGTCACGTCGAGAAGAACGACGTCTTTCACGTCTCCGGCAAGAACTCCACCTTGAATTGCTGCACCAAGTGCAACAACTTCATCCGGGTTAACCCCTTTGAACGGCTCTTTCTTCGTGAAGTCGTGGATTGCTTTTTGAACAGCAGGGATACGTGTCGAACCACCGACGAGAATGATTTTGTCGAGGTCAGATGGTGTAAGTCCTGCATCTTTTAAAGCACGACGCGTCGGTTCCATTGTGCGTTCGACAAGGTCAGCCGTCAATTCTTCGAATTTCGCACGTGTGAGTGTCATCTCCAAGTGGAGCGGACCTGCTTCACCTGCTGTGATGAACGGAAGGCTGATATGTGCACTTGTCACACCTGAAAGGTCTTTCTTCGCTTTTTCAGCAGCATCTTTCAAACGTTGAAGTGCCATCTTGTCTTTGCCGAGGTCGATGCCGTTCTCTTTTTTGAACTCTGCAACGAGGTAGTCGATGACTTTTTGGTCGAAGTCATCTCCACCGAGACGGTTGTCACCAGCTGTAGCGACAACTTCGAATACACCGTCACCAAGCTCAAGGATGGAAACGTCAAACGTACCACCACCGAGGTCATAGATCAAAATCGTGTGGTCTTCGCCTTTATCAAGACCGTAAGCGAGTGCCGCAGCTGTTGGCTCGTTGATGATTCGCTTGACATCAAGACCAGCAATCTTACCAGCATCTTTTGTCGCTTGACGCTCCGCGTCGTTGAAGTATGCAGGAACTGTGATGACGGCTTCCGTGACTGTTTCACCGAGGTAGTCTTCAGCATCTTTTTTCAACTTTTGCAAAATGATTGCCGAGATTTCTTGTGGTGTGAATTTCTTGCCGTCTACGTCGACTGTATGTGACGTTCCCATGTGACGTTTAATTGATTGGATCGTATTCGGGTTCGTGATGGCCTGACGTTTCGCGACCTCACCTACTTGACGCTCTTCTCCTTTGAATGCAACAACCGAAGGAGTCGTACGGTTACCTTCTGCGTTCGAGATGACGACTGCTTCGCCACCTTCCATTACTGCCACACATGAGTTTGTTGTCCCTAAGTCAATACCGATAATTTTACCCATCGTTTATTCCTCCGTCTCGTTAAGTAGTATTATTCTGCAACTTTTACCATGCTCGGGCGAATGACTCGACCGTGCATCGTATATCCTTTTTGAAGCTCCATCGTCACGATACCTGACTCGAACTCATCGCTCGGTTCTTGCATGACTGCTTGATGGAAATTCGGGTCGAACGGCTGTCCGACTGCTTCAATCACTTCGACTTGCTCAGCATTTAATACGTCAAGCAGTTGACGATGAATCATATCGACTCCTGATTGAATCTGCTTCGCATCCTCCGAAGTTGCGTTTACTTGAAGTGCACGCTCAAAGTTGTCAATAAGCGGAATCAATTTTTCAATGACAGACTGTGAAGCAAACTTGACGCGTTTGGTGTTCTCTTCGTTCGTCCGACGACGGAAGTTGTCAAAGTCGGCACGAATCCGAAGCTCGCTCGCTTTCAATGCTTCGATTTCTTTTTGTAAGTCCGTCCCCTCAGAACTTTCTTCCACAATCTCAGCATTTAAAACCTCATCTTCATTTGATTCAGTCGACTCATTCTCTTCTGTTTGTGTCGAGTCTACAGATTTTTCTTCAAGCACGTCATCTTGTTCATGCCCGTTTTGGTGATCTGCTGTCATAGTAAAACTCCTTTCCGTCACTCATCTAGTTTCGTTCGTCGCAACGCTTCGATAATTTGTCCCATCATTTGGACACCATGACGGTAATTCATACGCGTTGGACCAATCATAGCGATTGTACCGAATGTTTTTCCGTCTAGTGTATAATCCGAGGTGATGACACTACAATTTTGAAGGGCGACAATTCCGTTCTCGCTCCCAATGCTCACATAAATCTCGCGATTTGGCAACGATTCGAGCCAGTGTGTCAATCGTTCTTGCTCATCAATCCATTCTAGGAATGGGCGTAACGTGTCGAGCGTCTGAAACTCGGGTTGATTGAAGATTTTCTTCTTGCCCCCGAGATAAAGCGAAGACGGCGTTTGGATTCCGAGCGTCGATTGAATCAGTTGCATCATGTTCTCGTACTGCTGTCGCTGAGCGAGTTGCAATTTGGCAACTTCCTCCCCAATCCGGATTTTCAATTGTCCGATTGGCGTTCCGACAAGGCGGTCGTTCAACAGTCGAATCGTTTCCTCGATGACGTCAGGAGCGACACGCGATTCAAACATGACGGTACGATGCTCGACGTGACCTTGATCCGTGACGATGAGAACGACACCACGCCGCTCGTCTAATGGCATAAAGTCCACACGGGCCAACGTTTCCATTTGGCTATTTGGACCGAGGGCGACCGTCGTATAATTGGTCAAATCAGAAAGGAGATCTGCAGCTTGTCGAATCAGGATCTCAGACTCTTTTGAAGATTGTTTCAAACGTTCTTCTAGTCGACCTGTCTCCCGTTCGTCGATGATCTGCTTCTCGACGAGGTGGTCCACGTAATATCGATAGCCGACCTCTGACGGGATGCGACCTGCAGAAGTATGTGGTTTTTCAATCAGCCCCATGTCTTCCAAATCGGCCATATCATTCCGAATCGTTGCTGAACTAAACGTCAAATCGTCTCGTTTCGACAATGTCCGAGAACCGACCGGCTGAGCCGTCTGGATGTAATCGTCAATGATGGCTCGAAGAATGAGCAATTGTCGATCTGTCAGCACAACATCACTCCTCTCTGAAAAGGTTACCCCGCTTTATTAGCACTCATATTTAACGAGTGCTAATCACACTTCAAATATTATCATGTTCTCACTATTTGTCAATTCATACACTCGGATTTTTTCACCTTTTTTCACGATAGCAAACCTACGAAATGAAAATAAAAGCCCATTTCGGTAGAATAGATGATGAGGTGATTAAATGTTTACAACAAAACAATTTAATGTATTTAAACAGGATGGACTCGACGAACGAATGTCTGGCATCCGTTCGGATATTCAACCGCTCTTCCATCGGATTTATGACGAGGTCGGGCCAGAGCTTGAAGCTGATGTCGGTATTCCTCTTTATTTGCATGTGGCGAAGCACGCTCGTCGGACGGTGAACCCACCTAAAGATACGTGGATGGCGATTTGTCACGACAAACGTGGGTACAAAAAACATCCGCACTTACAAGTTGGGCTTTTCGACGATCGTGTCTTCATCTGGCTAGCGTTCATCTATGAGATGCCGAACAAGGACGCCATCGCGAAACACCTGCAACAAATCGATTTGAAATCAACATTCCCTGATTTCCATATCGCGGGCGACCATATGAAAAAAGAAGCGTTACTTGTTGAAGATACGTCAACTGAAGACATTCAATCGCTACTTGAGCGATTCGGCACTGTGAAAAAGGCTGATTTCTTGATCGGCCGTCAACTTCCTGCCGATGCGTCGATTCTTCAAAATGAAGACGCATTTCTCGCGTTGGTCGAAGACACGTTCGGTCGGCTTACACCGCTCTATCGTGATCTCGTCTTGTAATATAAGAAAATGGACAAATCCTCACGAGGGACTTGTCCATTTTTTTATGAATCAGCATGTTCAAGTTTTGCTTCTCCAATAAAGGCTGCAAAGGCTTCATTGGCGAGTGGCAAACCGGATGCCGTTAGACGGATATGTGTGTCCGTCCGTTCAATCAGTGACTTCTTCACCAACTCTTCGATGACGTGACCGAACACATCATCGAGCGACACTCCGTACTTTTGTTCAAACATCTGAAGCGAGACCCCGGAACGCATACGCAGGCCAAGGAATAACTCTTCTTCCATCTTTTCCACTTCTTCTAGTTCGGTCACCCGTTTCACAGGGATGCCTTCTGCTTTAATATAGTGAGGAATTGGAGCGATATTGGCGCGACGTGTCCCATTCAAATAACTATGCGCTCCGGCTCCGAATCCATAGTACTCTTCATTGCGCCAGTACACTTGATTGTGACGGCTCTCCCGACCAGGCAAGCCATAGTTGGAGATCTCATATTGTTGGAGACCATGGCGTTCAAGCGTCTCCATCACTTTCAAGTACATTTCGACTTCGACATCTTCTCCCGGTAAACGGAGTTTCCCTTTTCGATCTTGAATCGCAAAGACGGTATGCGGTTCGAGAATCAACGAATAAGAGGATACATGTTGAATCGGTAATTTAAGCGCTAGCTCTAAATCACGGTCAATTTGTTCAAGTGTTTGTTCCGGAAGACCAAACATCAGGTCAATCGAGATATTGTCAAAGCGTTTTGCCGCTTCACTTACCGTCTCGAACACATCATCCGCACGATGCGTACGGCCGATGCGCTCCAGTCCACCATCATCAAACGTCTGGACACCGAAACTGAGTCGGTTGACGCCACCTGCTTTCATCGTATCAAGCTTTTCCGCACTCACAAAGTTCGGGTTCGCTTCGACAGAATATTCGAGGTCATCTGACGCGAGTGGCAGAAGGTGTTGGCGGACCATATCCATCAGGCGCGCCATCTGCTCCTCATTGAGCGCGGTCGGTGTCCCGCCTCCGATAAAGATGGTATCAATCCGCTCTGTCGGAAACGACTCGAGCGTCAATACCATCTCTCGCTCTAATGCATCTAAATAAGCATCAACAGGCTGATTTTTTAAAAACACCTTGTTGAAATCACAGTAATAACAAATATGTTCACAAAATGGAATGTGAAGATATACGGCTTTAGCCAATTTCGGCCACCCCTTTCTTCTCATTCCATTTATAACGCTTTTCGTCTGTTCTTTCCAGCCTGCGCCATCAATCGAATCGATGAATGAATAAACCACTCTTCAATTTCGGCTCGAACCAGGTTGATTTTGGAGGCATCTGGCCACCATCATCCGCCACGCGCATCAGTTGTGACATCGTTGTCTCATGGCACGTGAAAAGCAATCGATCTGGTACTTTAGTCAGCTTCTCTAATTCCGAGGCCGTCTTGTTCCCACCGACAAAATCGACTCTCGCGTCTGTACGAATATCCTCGACGTTGAAGTACGGCGTTAGTATATCTCGTTGTAAGATGGCAACGTCGAGTGCCGGGTCTTCTTGCCGTTTCGTCAACTTATAATACTTCCCTCGATAGGCGACTCCGAAGACGCCATGTTCATTCGGCAGGACAAGACGATCCTCCTCCTTGATTATGTATGAAAACGAGAGTCCGTCTAACATATTCTCTACCTCTTCAGGACTTATCGCTGTCAGCACGCGATGATACGGCAAGATTGTCAACTCGTCACTCGGGAAGAGGACACCTAAGAAGTGTGAACGTTCATTCTTTTGAGAACGATCCCCACTCATCCCGGAAACGACCGCTGCCGCTTTCGCACGATGATGTCCATCTGCAATGTAGATCGACGGGATGGTCGCGCCAATCATCATGACACGAGCGAGTTCACGGTTTGGAATCATGAATCCTTCATGCATGACGCCTCGTTCATCCGTGAACGAGAATAACGGGTCTCCGTCAGTCGCTTTATGTAAGATTTGCTTCAAGTTTGCATGTGGAGGATGACTGAGTAGAATCGGACCGGTGTGCGCTCGCGTCGCCCGGACATGCTCGACACGTTCCCGCTCCTTCGTTTCCCGTGTATGTTCGTGAATCTTGATGCGACCGGCTTCATAATCCGCGACTGAAAAGGTGGCGACTAGACCCGTTTGCTGACGTTGTCCCGATGTCAATCGATAGACATAAAATCCGTTCGGACGTTCCGTCAATTCCTTTTCATAGAGACGTTCTAGCTCATGACGCGCCAGCTCCCCCCACTTCTCAAGGGAAAGGTCAGATTGAAGCGCTTCTGGCTTATCCACTGCTAAAAAGGAATCGGGATTTTCTGAAATGACGGCTTGCGCTTCTTCAATCGATACGACATCATACGGGTCAGCGGCGACACGTGCCGGATGCGTTGGCATATAAGGGCTGAACGGTTTAAATACGACCATAAGGATCCTCCTTAAAATTCCCGGACGCGAATGACGCCCTGTATTTCATACAGCGCATGAATCGATAACGGTTCATGCTCGCTGTTGTCTAAATCAATCAACGTATACGCCATCTCCCCGCGGCTACGATTGACCATGTTATCGATATTCAATCCATGTGAGGCAAGTTCTCCCGTGATTTGACCGACCATGTTCGGGACGTTTCGATGCAAGATTCCAAGACGGCGTTTACCGGTGTAAGGAAGCTCGACGTTCGGAAAATTAGCAGACGAACGAATATTCCCTGTCTCGAGATACAACTTCAGCGTCTCCACTGCTTGAATGGCACAATTAACTTCCGATTCTTTAGTCGATGCACCGAGGTGAGGCAGTGCCATGACTTGCGGATGACCAATCAACGTGTGACGGGGGAAGTCGGTCACATACAGTCCCACATGATGATGCAACGCCTTCAATAAGTCATCATCTTTCACGAGCTCTCCTCGCGCAAAGTTCAAAACAGTCATCCCCGGTTTCATCCGTTCGAACCAACTCTGGTCAATGCTGAATCGAGTCTCCTCAGTCAAAGGCATATGAATCGACAATAAGTCAACATTTCCCAGTACCTCACTTAAATGTTTGGCACGCGTGACGTGTTTCGAAATATTCCAGGCGGCATCAACCGAGAGATGGGGATCGTATCCGATAACATCGACCCCAAGCTGGAGAAGATCGTTGGCTAGCGACGCACCGATGGCTCCTAGACCTATAATCCCTACTTTTTTGCCTCGCAACTCCGCTCCGAGGAATTTTCGTTTTTGCACTTCCATCGCTTCTTCTAATTGCGATTGCGATGCGATAGTCTGTTCATTCACCCAATTGAGTCCTTTCACAATGGGTCGTACCGAGAGGATCATGCTCGCAAGGACGAGTTCTTTCACCGCATTCGCATTCGCACCAGGTGTATGAAACGCGACGATTCCTCGCTTCGCAAGTTTATCGAGCGGAAGGTTGTTGACACCGGCCCCTGCTCTAGCGATGGCGAGAAGATAGGGAGGGATATCCTCTTCGTGGACTTGATGACTTCTCAGTACCCAAGCATCGGCTTGATCCGATGCATTGATGACGTACTCGCTTGGCTCAAATCGTTTCAGACCAGCGGCAGCGATTTGATTAAATGTTTTGATGTGATACATGGGTTTCCTCCTCGAATGCTCTCATGACGTCGACGAGGCGTTCTGCCCCTTCTAGCGGCATCGCGTTATACAGACTTGCACGTAAGCCCCCTACCGAACGATGACCACCGAGTTCGAGCAATCCACGTTCTAAAGCGTATCGTTCAAATCGCCGATCCATCTCTTGATCTCCCGTTGTAAATGGGATGTTCGTCAATGAACGACATTCCCCCGAAACAATTGGAGAAAAGCAGGTCGACTCTTCAAGATAGGAATAGACCCTGTCACTTTTCTGATGATTCAATCGTTCCATCGCTTCGACGCCTCCGCGGTCTTCCACCCACTTCAATACACGCTCTGCTACATACATGCTGAAGGTCGATGGTGTATTGAATAACGTATCGACATGTGACCCATACTGAAGATAACTCGGCAACTCAAGCGACTGAATCAAATCCCGACGGATGATGACGACCGTCAGTCCTGCAGGTCCGATATTCTTTTGGGCTCCGGCATAAATCACCCCGAAGCGCTCCACATCGATTTGCTCGGCTAGAATGTTCGAGGAAGCATCTGCAATCAGCGGGACATCGATTTCAGGGAGATGTGTAAATCGAGTCCCTTCAATCGTGTTGTTCAGTGTCACATGGAGATAGTCCACCTCTTGGACAAGGCTCGATTCAAACGACATCTTTCCCGTCGCATCTACCAATGGGTGAATGACATCGACCTCTCCAAAGTGTTTCGCATCTTCCATCGCTTTTTTAGACCAGATGCCCGTATCCACATAAGCGAATCGATTCCGCTTCCGTAAATTCATCGGAATCATTGAAAATTGTAACGTCGCACCGCCTTGTAGCCAAAGCACAGCGTAATTCTCAGGGATATGCATGAGTCTTCTCAATCTCAATTCAAGAGAGTCGACCACACGTTCGAAAGACGCTGAGCGATGACTCGTTTCGATAATCGAAACGCCTTCATACTCAAACGTCAAAAGATGTTGTTGAATCTCTTGCATCACTTCTGTCGGTAGCATGCCAGGACCCGCAGAGTATGTATACGTCGACACGGTGTTTCCTCCTCTATAGTCTGTCTAAGGGTTTACTCTTCCTTATATGAAAGGGCATTTCCTGCCTGAAATACAAAATCGCCCTGATTCGAAAATCAGGGCGACTCAAACTCATTATTCTTCGTCCATAGAGAGAACAGACATAAACGCTTCTTGCGGGACTTCGACGGACCCGACCATCTTCATGCGCTTCTTACCTTCTTTTTGTTTCTCGAGGAGTTTCCGTTTACGTGAGATATCTCCCCCATAACATTTAGCCAAAACGTTTTTACGAAGTGCTTTAATCGTAGAACGTGCGACGATTTTAGTTCCAACGGCCGCTTGGACTGGAACTTCGAACTGCATCCGTGGAATGAGAGCTTTAAGCTTCTCAACAATGACCTTCCCACGTTCGTACGCGAAGTCACGGTGAACGATGAAGCTGAGGGCATCGACGATTTCGTTATTGAGCAAGATATCCATCTTCACGAGACGCGATTGACGGTAGCCGATCAACTCATAATCGAGAGACGCGTAGCCTTTCGTGCTCGATTTCAACTGATCGAAGAAATCATAGACGATTTCACTGAGCGGAATCTCGTACGTGATTTTGACGCGAGTCGTATCGATGTATTGCATATCGATGAACGTTCCGCGTTTCTTCTGGCAAAGTTCCATGATTGCACCTACGTAGTCGTTCGGTGTCATGACAGCCGCCTTGACGTATGGTTCTTCGATTGAATCAACCTTTTGTTGCTCTGGCATCTTCGATGGGTTATCGACGTGAATTACTTCGCCTGAAGTCGTCGTCACGTGATAAATTACCGATGGTGCCGTCGTAATCAAGTCGATGTTAAACTCACGTTCAATCCGCTCTTGAATGATTTCCATATGAAGCATGCCGAGGAATCCACAACGGAAACCAAAACCGAGCGCTTGCGACGTCTCTGGTTCAAACTCGAGTGCGGCATCTGAGAGCTGGAGCTTTTCAAGTGCCTCACGAAGATCATTGTACTTAGCCGCATCAATCGGATACAAACCACAGTAAACCATCGGGTTCATCTTGCGATAACCAGGTAGCTGACTCGTTGCCGGGTTTTTAGCAAGTGTGATCGTATCCCCGACGCGAACATCTCCTACTGTTTTAATGGATGCAGAAAGCGTACCAACGTCTCCTACGTTCAATTCTTTAACAGAGATCGGTTTTGGCGTCGACACACCGAGGTCCGTCACTTCGAACGTCTTGCCAGTCGCCATCATTTGAACTTTGTCTCCTACTTTGACTGAACCGTTCACGATACGAATCGATGCGACGACACCGCGGTAAGCGTCATAGTATGAGTCAAAAATCAGTGCTTGCAATGGTTCAGACGGGTCACCTGTCGGCGGAGGGACAAGTTCCACGATTTGTTCGAGAATCTCTTCAATCCCGATTCCGGCTTTTGCAGAAGTCGGGACCGCATCACTCGCATCGAGTCCGATGACGTCTTCAATCTCTTGACGGACCCGCTCGACATCCGCTGACGGCAAGTCGATTTTATTGATGACCGGAATGATTTCAAGGTCGTTATCGAGTGCTAAATAAACGTTCGCAAGGGTTTGCGCTTCAATTCCTTGCGCTGCATCGACGACGAGAATCGCACCTTCACATGCCGCAAGCGAACGTGACACTTCATATGTGAAGTCGACGTGTCCTGGCGTGTCGATCAAGTGAAGAATATACTCTTCTCCGTCTTTCGCCGTATAGTTCAATTTGACGGCGTTCAATTTGATTGTAATTCCACGCTCGCGCTCCAAGTCCATCGCGTCAAGCGTCTGCTCTTTCATCTCACGAGCCGTGAGTGCACCAGTCTTCTCAAGAATCCGGTCAGCGAGCGTCGACTTTCCATGATCGATGTGCGCGATGATGGAAAAGTTACGAATCTTCTTCTGACGATTCTCTAATTCTTGTTTGTTCATATATGGGTTCACCTATCCTTCTCATGCATACCGTGTCATTATATCAAAATCCTAAAGTAATGTGTACGACCTACTACAACAATACCACAGATAGTTTTCAGAATAATCATCAAGTGGTTGCTTTTCATATAACCGTTTGCTACAATTGTGCTTGTTCTGTTGAATGATTACTTGAAGTAATAAGAACATACACTTTCTTGTTTCAGGAGGTGACAAACAATGGCAAACATCAAATCAGCAATCAAACGTGCAAAAACTTCTGAAAAACGTCGTGTTGCGAACTCACAAGAGAAAGCGGCAATGCGTACAGCAGTAAAACGTGTTGATGCTCTCGTACTCGAAGGAAACAAAGAAGCTGCTCAAGAAGCTTTCGTCCTCGCTACGAAGAAGCTCGACAAGGCTGCATCAAAAGGTCTTATCCACAAAAACAAAGCAGGTCGTGATAAATCACGCCTCGCAGCTCGTATCGCTGCTCTCTAATTAGAGATCACACGAAACAGCCGCCTCCTATTCGGAGCCGGCTGTTTTTTTGTATACCAGGATGTAATGAGGACCGATCTCAGGAATGTCGAATGGCTCTCCGATTCGTGTAAGCCCATTTCGTTCATAGAAACGGACAGCCACTTCTCTCGCATTACACCACCATGAACATCCCAGCTCATCATGGAGTGCCTGTAAAAATCGAGAGCCGATTCCTTGTCCCGAAACATGAGGATCCGTCGCCATGCCACGGAGTTGGAGCGGAATCTTCACACCCTCGATTTGTTTCGGGGACAGCATGACTGTAGCGACCGACAGCACTTGATCGCCTTCAACCCAAGCGAAGTGTCGCGTCGTCGGCGCCTCATCCCCTTCAAAATAACACGTCTCAACGTCTTTTCCTGGTCTGAGCACAACATGACGGAGTGGAATCACGTCTTGAAGCGTCACTTGTTTGAATCCCATTCCCTCACCTCACAATAAGGCCAGTTGACAAACGAGCGTATCGAAAACGATCTGTTTGTCACCTCGTCCTGTTTTCATGGCCTCGTCCGCGTCTGCAATCAAGGTCAACGCACGTGCGAGCTGAGCCTCGGAAAAGCCGCGACTCGCTTGTGTCGCCAATTTGATTGTATACGGGTGGGCCCCGATTTTCGATGCGATTTGCTTCTCTCCATAGCCTGCCTCTGTCAACTGTTTCGACAGGTACATGTTCCGATATTGCCGAGCAAGCAACCCGAGTAGTCCAATCAGTTCTTGCCCTTGTTTTTCTAAATCCCGAACCAATCGAAGCGCTGCATCTGCTTGACGTTTGACGAGAAGCTCCGAGAGTTGAAAGATGTTATCTTCTAATGTACGGGGAACTAAATCATTCACAATCTCAATCGGAATCGTCGCACCCGTTCCCGCGTACAACTGTAGCTTCTCTAATTCACGAACCAACTTTCCCCAATCATCCTGACATAGGAATAAAAGACGCTCCATCGTAGAGCGCTCCATCTTTTGTTGTTCACGACTCAATGCATCGTTCACGTATCGCATCAGTTCGTTTTGGCTCGGTTTTTTCGCTTCGAGTACGATGGCACGCTCTTTCAAGCGCTTCACAATTTTTTTCCGCTCATCGAGTTTTTCTGACTCAACAATTAAGACAAGAACCGAGTAAGTCGCCGGTTGCACGACATATTCCGCCAGGCGGTCGACATTGTGCTTTTGCTTCTCTTTCGCACCCGTTAAGAACTGGGCATTTTTCACGATAACCGTGCGATATTCACTAAAGAAAGGGACCGTCTCCGCTTCATCAAGCGCCGTATCGAGTGACGTCTCTAGAAGATCTAGTTGCATGACATCAAATTGATCACCGGATGGATTGGCCGCCTTCACGATTTCACGTTCCCACGTCTCTAACAAATATTTTTCGGTGCCATGGAGAACATAGACGCTCGCCAGTTTTCCATTATGTAACCACGGTTCATTCAAAACACACACCACTTTCACAATTTATTCTCATCTAAACATAGATTATCTTCCCATGATTCGCTATACTTATAAAGGAAGTATGATAAGGAGGGACCTAATATGCAAATCAACTCAGTACGCCCACCGAGTGAAAACCCGTTTGAAAATGACGTTCAATGCAAACGTAATGACGCCATCGACTCTGCGATCGGCTTCATCGTCCCATTTGGCTTTTTCTTCACGATTTTCTTCATCGGTGTCATCATCAAGTTCTTAAGTCTATAAGTGTTCAAACGATTGCCCCGGGGGAGCAATCGTTTTTTAGTGTATCACATTTTATGCCGTGCTACTCGATGATCCCCCGACACATGTTCTCTTCACAGACAATCATTCCATTCAAATCGGTTCGTAATAGACGTTTCCCCACAACCCGTCGTAACGTCTCTATGTGCGGATGTCCATATCGATTGTTCGAACCGACACTCGCAATGACCCATTCTGGATCGATTCGCTCAAGTAGTTCTTCCCCCGACGACGTGTTAGATCCGTGATGCCCTAATTTAAATACGTCGACGTCAAGCGTCGGTAACTCTGCTTCTCCCTCTATCGGCAAATCTCCTGTCAATAGATACCGCATGCCACCTACATTCATGTAAAGGCTAATCGAATGATCATTTTCATCTTCATGTAGTCGATTCGGTGCCACGATCCACATCCATGGCGTCGGACGATCGTCCGCCTTGAGATAACGGACCGATACATCATAGACCGCAGCTAAGTGTAGCAACTCTTCTCGTTTTTCAGCATTCGCCACTTCTTTTGATATCCAAAGTTCTTCCACCGTCACCACTTTCAATAATCCTTCTAATCCGCCGATGTGGTCATGATCCGCATGAGTCAACAGGACAAAATCAAGCGATCGCTCCCCACGTTTCCATAGATAAGGAGCCAATACATCTTCACCCGGGTCAAACGTGCTTCGCTTTTGTTCGTTTGGATCTTGAAATACGCCCCCTACATCAATGACACCAACAGTTCTTCCCGATTCTACAACGATTGCATCACCTTGCCCGACATCCAAAAAGGTCACCCGTGAGGATTCCGCCCATTCCGACCATCCCGCAATCAACCCACATGTCATGATGGCCGCCCCCCATCCGATCCATCGTTTTCGATTCATCAGCGTCAAGCTCCCCCACAATCCTAGCAACAATGCGATTTGCGACGGCAATGCCAGATCGTGCAACGGAAGCCAAGGTCGTAAATCATCGTGGAGAGTGAACATTCCATGAATCGCGTCCAAGACAACCATGAACAACGGGGCAATCGAAGGAATCATCCATGTGACAAATGCGAGTGGCATGATGATCCACGAGATACAGATGGCCATCACGAGATTCCATATCGGTGCCGCGACGGATAGAACCGGTTGTACTTGCCATAGTACAATCAGCCCAAACAGCTGTGCGAAAACGGACAACTCGATTAGTCCTGTCCAGATTTGTCTCGTGACTAACAAAAAGAAGGTCATCCCGACCGTCAATTGGAAACCCAGATTCGTGAGAAGGAACGGTTGAACGGCCAACATGCCCGCCGCACACCAACTCAAGAGCCGAATCGGGTCTCGAATCGTCACACCGAAAAGAGAGAGAAAGAGGATCGCATCTGCGACGACGACAGCTCTTGCAACAGGTGGGGAAAAACCAGTCATCCATCCGAACATCGTAATACTAAAGATCATCAGTACCGTCTTCGTTTCACGTCGAATAGGGATTGGCTGCATCAATATGCGCATGGCCACGATCAACATGGCAATATGTGAACCGGAAATCACAAGAAGATGAAGAAGGCCCGTCACACGATAAGAAAATGAGGTCTTTTCATCTAGCATTCGACTCTCTCCGAACAATAATGCCTCCATATATAATGCGACATCCGCACGATGACGATGCTCAATTTGTTGAAGTTGTTGTTCTTTCCAACGCAACAACCGACCGTCCCACCCTGCCGTCGGACGACACGTGTCGATTCGCTTCACCTTCCCTTTAAAGGATACGTTTGAACTCCGTGCCCAAGCCCGTTCATCAAATCCCCCGGTGTTTCGTAACGGTTGAAACGCCTCTACTTCGATTTGCACGAGGCACGTCTCTCCAGGTCGTCCGTGTTCTAATTCGCGTCCTCGTAAGACGCCCTGAAGATCGTCTACGTTCCCGTATAGTCTTACCGATTTCCCATTCTCTTTTCGACTTTCGATTGAGAAGGCAATCGTGTCTGACGGTAACGATTCTGTAGGGGTCGTATGGAACGATGCGATACAGATGAGTCCAATCACTCCGGCTTTCGCATACAGGCCTTGCCCACGTCGTGTGACCAGATAAAAGACAATAGCGACCACAGAGACCAAATAGAATCCTTCTTTCAGACCGGTTACAATGAGTACCGCAAACAATGGAAACAGCGGCATCTTAAGGTACCAATAAATATGGCTTCATACTTTCTAATGTCTTTTCGCCGAACCCCTTCACATCACCTAGCGCTTCATATGTTTTAAATGGGCCGTTCGCTTTCAGATGATTTAAAATCGCCTCGGCTTTGGCTGGACCAATTCCTGGAACCGTCATCAGTTCCTCTTTCGTCGCACTGTTGACATGAACACCGTTCGTTTCGACCTCAGGACTCGCTGAGTCTTGCGAAATCAGTGTTTCTCCTTTTTTCGGCACGATGATTTTGACTCCATCAACTAACAACTGTGCTAAATTTAACTGCTCTGGGTCAGCTTCATCTGTCAGGACTGCCAAAGAGAGCACATCGCCCACTCTCGCCCCTTCTGGTACGGTATATACGTTCGGAGATTCAACCGCACCTGTCACATACACAACGAGCTCCATACGCTCTGGGGTCGTGGTCGGCGTGACCTCCTCAGGTTCCATGACGAACTCGTCCACCATTCGTTGCTCCGGTTCCTTTTGATAAAACAAATAGCCCACTCCTAAAAAAAGAACGACTAGGAGACCGATGACGAGTTGTTTCCATCTTTCCAAGCGAATCACCACCCTGTTCGACTGTTACGTTCAGTATGGCGAATCAGCTGTTTCAAAACACGTCTCATTCTTCCCCACAATCTTAACTTTAGGAAATGATTTGTTTGCATGTTCCATATCGCACTCGTACATGTAACGATATTCATCGACACAATTTCTATGAACAGGTTATAGAATGACGGAAAAAACGGAGACCATCACGTGGCCTCCGTTCCTACTGTTCACTGTTCGATTATTCTTCTTCGAAATGCTGAACCTGGTCAGCGAGTGCCGCTGCCTGTCCTTCTAACTCTTGCATCAATGTAAAGATTTGATCGAAGCTTGCCTGCTGTTCTTTCATCGAGGCTGCCACTTCTTCGTTTCCTGCGGCCAACTCTTCCGTCACCCCAGATACTTCTTCAACCCGACGCAAGACGTTGTTTACCTCGTTACTCGATGTGCGCATCTCTTGTTCGATCGTGCGTACGAACGAAGCGACGTGGTCTGTCCGTTCATGGATTCGGTTGAATGCTTCTTTCGTCAATCCGAACGCTTCTAATTGCGCCTCTTGCTCGCGTTTTGACTCATTCACCGTTTCCGTCAAACGGACGACTTCTTGCTGGATCGTCTCGACGACGTGGAAAATAGAGCGAGTCGCCTTGTTGCTCTCTTCCGCCAACTTCTTCACTTCACTTGCTACGACAGCAAATCCTCGTCCCGCTTCTCCCGCACGGGCTGCCTCGATTGCCGCATTGAGGGCAAGTAAATTCGTCTGAGCCGCGACGTCTTCGACAAGCTTCGCCATCGCCTCAATCTCAGCCGTTTGTCGTGCAAAGTGGTCCATTCGCGTGACAAGCACTTCATTCCGTTCGCTTGAACGATCTAAAATGTGCTCCTGGTCCGTTAATGTTTCAATTCCAGCCGCTACTTCACGTGTCATTTCTGACGTTTCTTCCGTCGTTTGTTTCGTCTGGTTCAAGCTCGTCTCAAATGAAGTTGCCATCGTATGCACTGAGCTGAGCGTTTCTTGCAACTCATTTGCAATCGACTGTGCTCCGTGTGCCATCTCATCAACTGCGTTCGTGATGTTAGATGTCGTACTCACGACCGCTTCATTTTCGGCTGCGGCTGTTTCGGTCATCCCGTTCACTTTCATTGATGTGACTCGGATTGACCCGATCACCGTCTGAAGAGACGCCGTCATCTCACGCATGGCACGTTCAAGACGTCCGATTTCATCATTGCGCGTCGACTCAGGCAACGTGACGAGACGTCCGGCTGCAATCGCTTCGGCCACCTTGACATTTTTTTCGAGTGGTCGAGTGATCGAACGGGCAAAGAAGAAGTTATAGATTCCGAGCGCAAGAATGACAAGAATCGTCAAAAGGACCGAAATCAACAAGAGACGTTCCGTCTCATTTGCCGCCTCTACTTGAAGCGCCTCATAGAATGAACCGTTCTTTGCAATCAATGTATTGATATCGTTTAACAAACCTTCTAGTTTCGCTGCCTGGATCCGAGCTCCGATACCACCTTCAAGTGCCGACTCGACATCTTCGTTCACCTGTTCGTACTTCATCGTGGCACGGTCTAAATGATTTGAAAATGCCGGAATCAAATAAGACTGTTTTAAATCATCAAATGTTTCCGCGTTCGTCACACGGATGCGCTCTAGTTGAGTCAATGTAGATTGGTTCGACTGTTCGCCAAGTGACGTCCAGAGTGACTGCTCTTGTAAGAGTGACGTTTCAAGTTGAGACAATTCAATCATTTGACTCCCATATTTCTCGTTATACGTCTGCAAGCGATTCAAAGTAGACAAGACGTAACTCATCATCAGTACGACTAAGATGACAGTGAACACAGTTGAGAAGATAAAACGTTTACGTAAACTCATTTAAGTGTTCCCTCCTTCAACTGGCGTTCTACCGATTCATACTCAGATGTTTCTTTTTCATCCCATTGAATGCGACGAAGTGGGGCCAAGCCTACGCCGCCTTCCTCAATTCCAAGAATGACATGTTCATTAAACGGTTTTTCGGTCACACGACCCGCGATTTCCACAATCGCCAAATCGACTTGTTTCAACATCGACGTCACAACCGCATCCGGTGCAATCATCGATTGATCACTATCGACCCCGATTGCCTTGACGCCGTATTTTTCAGCCGTCTCGAGTACACCGACTCCTGTAAGTCCAGCTGCAGCATACAGAACATCTGCTCCCGCTTTAATTTGTTTCTCAGCGAGTTCGCGACCGAGCTCTGGTGAAGCAAAATCATTCGAGAAATCAACGAGCATCTCGACATCTTCGTTCACCGCTTTAGCGCCACGTTCAAATCCTGCTTCAAATTTTTGAATGAGTTCCATATCCATCCCACCGATAAATCCAATCGTATCGGACTCTGTCTCAAGACCAGCCACGGCGCCGGCGAGCGTACTTCCCTCTCCCTCTTCGAACGTGATATTCAAGACGTTTGGAAGTTCGGACACGCCATCGATCAAAGCAAATTGCTGTTCCGGATGTTCAGCCGCTACGGCCTCTAAGTCTTCTTGACACGCAAAACCGAGACCGACAATTACGTCATGTCCCTCTTTTACCAATTCTTCAAAACCAACTTTGTATGTCTCCGTTTCGGATAGTTCACGATAATCAACGAACCAATCGCCCGTTTCACGTAGCTCACCCATCCCACGCATAGCTGCGTCACTGAACGATTGGTCCCCGAGACCAACGTCAGATAAAACAACTCCCATCGTCTGTCGTTCTTCGACAGTGGCACTTGGATTGTCGATAACTGACTGACAACCGGACAACCAAAGGGTGCAAGCCGTGATTGTACTGAGCATTATACTTTTCTTCATATATTCAATACTCCCTCTCTCTAATGGTCTGACAACACTTATATCGACCGAGAAAGGGCTATTCTACATTATTTTTTTTAAAAGTTGTGGCAATAAAAAAAGCCATAGACATCGTCCATGGCTTCGTACACTTATTCTTTTGAAGCAGCGACCGTCGTATCAGCTAATTCTCGCTCCGGTGTAGGAGCTGTTGCAACGTTCCCTTTCCCCGCAAAGTTCTCGAGCAAGTCTTTCATATCAATGCCCGAAGAAGCTTTTAATGTTTGTTGAAGCGATGCCATGAGGTCGGTTGCGTAACCTGTCACTTTCCCGGCACCGCCGTTTTGACCGCTCCCCGTGTCGACGACCGTAATCTGATCGATGTTTCCAAGTGGCGATGCAATTTCTTTCGCATAATCAGGAAGCATCTTGACGACCATATCGAGAATCGCAGCCTGCCCGTATTGCGCGAAGGCTTCGGCAATCTTCTCTTTCGCTTCCGCTTCGGCAAGACCGGTCAAGCGGATAATTTCAGCTTCTGCCTCACCTTTCGCACGTTCAGAGTCCGCTTCTGCAAGACCTGCCAAACGTACGCGTTCCGCATCGGCTTTCGCCTGTGCTTCAATACGATACTTCTCTGCATCCGCACTTGCGATTTGACGTGCCTTATCCGCAGCGGCAGACTGTTCAATCGAGTATCGATCCGCATCGGCTTTTTTCTTCACTTCTGAATCATATTGTTTCTCACGACGCATGATTTCTTTCTCTTCGAGCTCGATTTGCTTTTGACGCTCGATGATTTGAACTTGCATCTGTTGTTCAGTGACTTCTTGTTTCGCACGCGCTTCCTCAAGCTCATACGCTTGGTCGGCCCGCGCTTTGGCAACATCTTGCTCACGGCGATAAGCCGCAATCCGAAGTTGGTTCTCTTTCTCAGCTTCCGCGATTTCAGACGCACGCTCAAGCTCGGCCTTCTTCGCATCTTTCATTGCTTCCGCCTGTTTGATGCGCGTCTCTTTATCCGCTTCTGCTGTCGCGATATCAGCATCACGCTTCACTTGGGCGATACGCGGTTTCCCTAGCGATTCCAAGTATCCGTTCTTATCTCGAACGTCTTTGATGGTGAATGATACGATGACTAGCCCCATCTTCGCTAAGTCTTGTGATGCAACTCGTTGAACTTCTTGCGAAAACTTGTCACGGTTCTTATAGATTTCTTCAACGGTCATAGAACCTAAAATCGAGCGCAAATGGCCTTCTAACACTTCTTTTGCTTCATTTTCACGTTCAATCTTCGGTTTTCCGAGGAACTGCTCAGCCGCTGTCGCGATTTCACTGATCGATCCGCCGATTTTAATGATGGCTGTTCCGTCCGCCATGACCGGGACACCCTGTTCTGTATACACTTCAGGTGTCGTGACCTCTAATTTGCTTGAGAGCAAGCTGAGCGGTTCTGCTTGCTGGAATACTGGGAAGACGAACGTCCCGCCGCCACGAATGATTTTGACGCGGTTACCGGATGTATCGCTATGTACATTTTTCTTGCCTAAATAACTACCTGTCACAATCAGTGCCTCATCTGGTCCGACTGTGCGATATTTTAGTACGAATACAAACACAAGTGCGAGGATGATGACCCCGACGATAATGCTGACTAAAATAGCCGTATTCATGTGTTATATCTCCTCTCGAATTGTAGGTTCGTCATATGGCATGACGATTGCGATATTGCCTTTTACTTCAATGATAACTACCCGACGATCTGTCGAAATCGATGTACCGTCTAAGCTTTGAGCCGTCTTTAAAAGCGATCCCGTCACTGTCTCAATCAAGACTTCACCGTATCCGCCTTCAGGAATGGGCACGGTCAATCGTCCGACACGTCCAACTAATGCCTCATCCGTCAAACCAATGGACTCTTCCGCATTTGAGAGCGGTAAGAGAACAAACAAATAGAGAAGCGTCGTCAGAGCAAGAGACCCGATCAATGCGACAGCGAGCCCAATCATCGGGGAAACGTGAGCCAATGCGTTTAAGATGAGCCCAATTCCTGCCCCTAGTGCTAAGAAAGATAGGATGACTGCAGGGTTGAACCAACCTTCAAACATATCGAACGCATCGGAAAACATCATGTAAATAAAGGTTCCAAGACCAGCGATGATCAACACCCACCAATAAAGTTGATCGATTGCCTCCATTACCACCCCTCCTGTCGACGTTTTTGTTCCATCATCAGTACGCGTCGAAGTTGTTCGACTTCTAATGCAAGCCGATCTTCAATTTCATCCCACTCCGACAGTGATGAAGTGGATAAGTCGTTCACTTCTCGAACTCGACCAATGGAACGTTCAATCCGTCGCCGATTGTATATGTCGACAAATTCTTGTCGTTCGAGTCGCATCCTGTTTAAAAAATATTCCACTTCTTTTTGAACTTGAACGACTTGATCCGTCACGCCCTCAGAAGAATCTTGCATCAGTAGCCGACGCACTCTCACTTGATGAGCTACTAATTTAGCAATTCTCGCCTCGAGTTCGAGAATGTGCTTGTATAATTCCTCTACCTCATCTCGTTGCGTGTCATCGCGCCACCACACGTCCACCTCACCTCACTTTTCTCTACTCATCTCCATATACGATAAAACCTCATCTTCGGTTTCAAAAAATCATAAAAAAATGTAAAATGAATTTGCCAGACAGAAAGGAAGTGCTCATGTTGGGCAACCAAGTCATCAAGCTATCATCCGCATCACAAGAAAAACTAAAGAAAATGTATCATGAGTATGCAGTCGCGCCACCACCATATGCGACATTCAGCGCCAAGACACCGGGATTTGTCGTAACGGTTTATCAATCAGGGAAAGTGATGTTCCAAGGAAAAGATGCTGAGACCGAGGCAGTGAAATGGGGACTACCTGCTGAGAAGAAACAAGCATCCGCACCGAACACCCTCTTACCTGAAGGATTTTCAAGTTGGTCTGTCATTGGAAGCGACGAGGTCGGAAAAGGAGACTACTTCGGACCACTCGTCGTCGTAGCGGCTTTTGTCTCACGCGATCAAATCGCACTCGTCAAAGAACTCGGCGTGAAAGATTCAAAACAGTTATCCGACCCTGAAATCATCCGGATTGCGAAAGATTTACACGCTACGATTCCTTATCAAAAAGCAACACTGCATAATCCAACATATAACAACATGCAACGGACGATGACACAAGGTAAAATGACCGCCATCGCCCATAATGCTGCACTTCGAGCGTTGCTTGAGAAGATCGGACAGAAACCCGATGCCATTCTAATCGATCAATTCGCAGAGAAGTCGGTATACTATCAACACTTGCGGGCAGAGCGGGATATCGTGCGCGACGATGTCTACTTTTCAACCAAGGCAGAAGGTCTTCATGTCGCCGTCGCAGCTGCTTCCATTTTAGCTCGCGCCTTCTTCTTAAAAGAAATGGACAAACTAAGTAAACAAGTAGGATTGACCCTCCCGAAAGGGGCAGGAGCAAAAGTCGACCAAGTCGCCGCTCAAATCATTCGAGGTCATGGACAGGATTATTTACAAAAGATTGCTAAAGTCCATTTTGCGAATACAAAGAAAGCCATCAACTTGAATGAACGTCGTTTGTAGAGCTTCGACATCAAGTATGATATACTCGTTTTATGGTTAAATGAACTTAAAATTTTTGGAGGATAGCGTTCATGTTGCATTATAAAACCTACACGATTAGTGATGACCATCCTTGGGTCATCTTTATACATGGGGCCGGAGGAAGTTTATCGCATTGGTATCGCCAACTTCGTCCCTTCCGTAAAAAATATAATGTCCTGCTCGTCGATTTACGCGGTCATGGCGGTTCATACGATGCTGAACAGTCGCTCAAACAACCATTGAATGCCTATACGTTTGATGTCGTTGCCAAAGACGTGATTGAAGTCATGGATCACTTAGGTATCGAAAAAGGGCACATGGTCGGTCTTTCTTTAGGGACGATTGTGATTCAGGCGATGTTTGAGCACTATCCGGATCGAATCGCATCAGTCGTCCTCGGCGGAGCCATTGTAAAATTTAATGTGCGCTCCACGTTGCTCATCCGACTTGGTAGTCTCGTGCAAAACTTCGTCCCCTATATGTGGTTATATAAACTATTCGCATGGATTTTACTCCCGAAGAAGCGTCACAAGAAGTCTCGGATGATGTTCGTCCGCGATGCGGCGAACTTATGTCAACGTGAGTTTATCCGTTGGTTCAAGATGACGGAAAATATTAATCCTTTATTGAATCAGTTCACTTCGATTCAAACGAACGTCCCGATTTTGTATATTATGGGTGATGAGGATTATATGTTTCTTGAAGCTGTCGAGCGGACAGCGAAACATCAACCGACAGCCAATGTTGAAATCGTTGCAGACTCTGGTCATGTGGTCAATGTAGACCAACCCGATCAATTCAATGCATTGTCGATGAATTTTATAGACGATCAGATTCAAGCACGCTCATTACAAATGAGCTAATTCAGGACGCCACTGGGCTTCCTGAATTTTTTTGTATTTATTTTCAGAAAATATTGATTATTACAAAAATAGATGGTATTCTTTAGCAAATCCAACGAAGAGGAGATGCTCGAAATGTCCAATCCCGTACATATGAACAGCCTGCTGATTATTATTCGACTGAGGGACTGAAATCGTTTTGTTTTCAAAAAACGACTTTTCAGGCCCTTGTTCCCGTGGTAATCGGACAGGCGCCTGCAGATTGAAACCGCGCCTATCCTTGATGGATAGGTTTTTTTGTTGACATAAAGATATAGAGGAGATGATGGAAGTGAAGCAGTATATGATGGATCGAATGGTAAAAATTTCAGCAGGTATGGCAAATGCCGTACTCGTCACACTCGGTGTCGGTTTATTGATTGAGACGATTGGTAATTTGAGCGGAATCGCGATGCTCGTACAGATTGGACAAGTCGCCAAATCATTGTTGGCACCTGCTTTAGGCGCTGGCGTCGCGTTTCAACTCGGAGGCAACACGCTCATCCTATTTAGTGCCATGATTGCTGCAACCATTGGCGGTGCAGCTTTAAAAGCGTCAGAAAGCGGACTCGTCCTCGTTCCAGGTCAACCGATTAGCGCACTGATTGCAGCGGCTGCCGCTGTATGGCTCGGAAAACGTGTCCTCGGCAAAACAAAGTTTGATATGATGGTCGTCCCGGTCACAGCCGTTTTAGGTGGCGGAATCGTTGGGGTTGCTGCAGCAGCGGTCACGACTCCTCTTATCAACTCAATCAGTCAAGGGATCACCGCATCTGTAGAAACGTCGCCGATTGCCACATCTCTTGTCATCGCACTTGTTTTCAGTGTCATGCTCATGTCGCCTGCATCATCTGCCGCACTCGCCATCGCGCTTCAACTTGACCCTGTCGCCAGCGCCGCTGCCTTGATCGGTTGCTCTGCTCAATTTGTTGGATTTACCTTAATGGCATATCGTCAAACCGACCCAGGTGGATTGGTCGCCTCATTCTTTGTCACACCGAAAGTGCAGTTTCCGAATATCATCAAAAACCCACGAATCGTCGTCCCACCGTTTATCGCCGCGATGATTTCCGCACCGATTGCTACTTTGATGTTCTCACTCCAAGTCCCATATGAAATCGCGGGTCTCGGGCTCAACTCCTTGATTGCCCCGCTTCAGATTTTAGCGGTCCAAGGGTTGGATGCCTTTCTCATCTTCACGATGACCGGCGTCGTACTCCCTGCACTCATTACATGGGCTCTTTATCGTGTGACGAGTCTTGTTGGATGGACCAAGTTCGGCGATCTCGCACTCGAGATTCAATAATAAAAGGAGCGTTGTCACAGGTGGACAACGCTCCATATTTTTTATGCTCGAAGTTCAGCGCCGTGTGTCGCACGGACCGCCTCGACGATCGTTTCATATGCTGCCGTTACTTCTTCATCTTGTAACGTTCGTGACGGGTCTTGGAACTTGAGTGAGAAGGCAATCGATTTTTCATCCGCTCCAACATTCTCCCCTGTATAGACGTCAAACAAGACGAGGTCAATCAAGAGTGGACCAGCCGCTTGGCGGATCGTTTGTTCCACTGTCCCAGCCGGAATCTCACGTGATAAGACGAGTGCCAAATCTCGTGAAATCGATGGATAACGTGGTACGTCTTGATAAAGAAGTGTCTCGTCTCCACGAAGTGCCAAGAGGTCGAGTTCGAATACATACACTTCCTTCATACCGTAGACGTCTTTCGATGTTCCTGGATGCACTTGTCCGACATATCCGATGACCTTTCCGTCCATCAAGATGTTCGCCGTGCGACCTGGATGCATATCGGGCATCGATACAGCCTCATACGTGACATCTAGGCGAAGTGTTTGGACTAACGTGTCGACAATCCCTTTTGCGACGAAATAGTCGACCGGGATCCGTGTTCCTTGCGAACGATGATCCATCCATAGACCTGTGACGACGCCAGCTACCCGTTCTTTCTCACGTGGTAACGTTTCTCCGTGCTCCGTATAGACGCGTCCTGTTTCGTAAAGTGCGACGTTCGATTGTTGACGCGCCGTGTTGTAACGAGCCGCCTCTAACAACCCAGGGACGAGCGACGTACGAAGGACAGAGCGTTCTTCACTCATCGGCATCGCCAATCGAACGAGCTGATCGGTTTCTCCACCGAAACGTGTCGCATGTGCCTCACTCGTTAACGAGTAGGTAATGGCTTGTGATAAACCTACTCCTTGTAACAAGCGACGTGTCTGCCTGCGCAGTACGTTGATTGCTGGCAAATAGCCTTTCGATTGAGAGGCAGGTAACGTCGACGGGAGACTATCATATCCGTATATACGTGCCACTTCTTCTGTGATATCAGCCGGAAGCTCTAAGTCCGGACGGCGCGATGGAATGTGTACTGTCAGCACATCATCCCCTTCTGTCGCGAGACCGAGACGCTCCAGGATGTGAACGATTGTCTGACGATCGAGTGTCATCCCTAAGCGCTTGTTGATATAGTCAATCGACACTTGGATTTCTCGGGCACGTGATTCGGCTTCACCTGAACGCACCGCATCATGAATGGCTCCTCCACCGAGTTCGACAATCAGTTGCGCAGCACGGTCAAGCGCGAGCATGACACGTTCTGGGTCAACACCTTTTTCGAAACGAGCGCTTGAATCTGAACGTAGACCGAGCGTACGGCTCGTCTTCCGTACAGATGCCGGATCAAAGTACGCTGACTCTAAAATGATATCTGTCGTTGAAAGATCTACCTCTGTATTGGCACCACCCATGACGCCTGCGATGGCGACTGGAGCTTGCCCATCTGTGATGACCATCATCGATGAATCGAGCGTGCGCGTCACGTCGTCGAGTGTGACCATTTCTTCTCCATTTTCGGCTTGACGGACCACAATCGAGTTGCCAAGTTTCTTCTCATCGAATGCGTGAAGCGGTTGTCCGATTTCAAGCATCACATAGTTCGTCACGTCGACAATGTTGTTGATTGGACGGACACCTTCTGCAATCAAGATATTCTTTAGCCATTGTGGCGACTCTGCAATCGTTACCCCTTTTACTTCACGAGCTGCGTAATATGAACAGTTCGGTGTCGCAAGTTCGATAGATACCTCCGATGGTGATGATGACGTGACATCTGCTGTCGGCAACGTGTATGGACGCTCTAAGATGGCCGCAACCTCATGAATGATTCCATAGAGGCTCAAGCAATCTGAACGGTTCGGTGTCAAACCGAGTTCGATGACCTCATCGTCCAAGTCGAGCAAATCGAGCACATCTGCACCGACTTGTACCGATTCACGGAATGTATGAATCCCATCCTGCTCGTCTTCCCGAATTTGTTTCTTCTCAAAGCCGAGCTCTTCGAGTGAACAAATCATCCCTTGTGATTCGACACCACGTAGTTTTGCTTTTTTGATTTTAAGTCCTGGTAGGCGTGCGCCAACTTTGGCCACGATTACATGTTGCCCTTCGCGCACGTTCGGTGCGCCACAGACGATTTGAACAGGGTCACACTCTCCGATATCCACTTTCGTCACGTTTAACTTATCCGCTTCTGGATGTTTCTCACATGAAAGGACCCGTCCGACGACGATCCCAGAAAGTCCTTCCCCACGATTTGTCACACTTTCGACTTCGATTCCGTTCTTCGTAATCAAGTCACCGAGCGCTTCGCCGCTTAAATCGGATACATCAATATATTGATTCAACCATTTTTTTGAAAGTAACATCTGTCTTCCTCCTTAGAATTGCTCGATGAAACGTAAGTCATTTGTGTAGAAATGACGGATGTCATCGACGCCGTGTTTGAGCATCGCCATACGCTCCACTCCGATTCCGAATGCGAATCCTGACACTTTTGATGAGTCATAGCCAGCCATCTCCAATACATGAGGATGGACCATTCCGCCTCCGAGAATCTCGATCCAACCGGTTCCTTTACAGACGTTACACCCTTTCCCGCCACACTTGAAGCAAGAGATGTCGACTTCGACCGATGGTTCCGTGAACGGGAAGAAGCTTGGACGAAGACGAATTTCGCGCGTTTCACCGAATAACTGCTTCACGAACACTTCGAGTGTCCCTTTTAAGTCAGCCATCGAGATGGATTCATCGACAACCAATCCTTCGATTTGCATGAATTGATGCGAATGCGTCGCATCGTCTTCATCACGACGATACACTTTACCTGGACAGATGATGCGAATCGGCTTCCCATTCGCCTCCAACATCGTGCGAGCCTGTACAGGAGATGTATGAGTACGAAGCAACGTCTCTTCCGTGATATAGAACGAGTCTTGCATGTCTCGTGCCGGATGATCTTTCGGCAAGTTCAGCATTTCGAAGTTATAGAGATCGGTCTCGACTTCAGGACCTTCAGCAATCGTATATCCGAGTCCAACGAACAAATCTTCCATCTCGTCGATGATTTGTTGCAAGAGATGGCTATGGCCAGGAGTCGATGTCCGTCCCGGGAGTGTCACATCAAGCGTTTCCGCTTTTAACTTTTCCTCTAATTCAATCGCCTTCACTTCTTCGATTCGAGCATCGAGTGTGCTTTGAATCGCGGTACGAACGGTATTGGCCAACTCACCGATGACCGGACGTTCCTCGGCAGATAATTTACCCATGCCACGGAGCACTTCAGTCATCGGTCCTTTTTTCCCTAAATATTTGATGCGGACGTCATTCAATGATTTTTGTGTGGATGCCTGTTTGATTTCTTCTAACGCTTCCACTTGTAACTGTTCTAATTGTTCTTTCATGTGTTCGCTTCCTCCTCAACATAAAAAAGTCCCTTCAGTCGTTGACTGAAGGGACGAATCATCGCGGTACCACCCTACTTGGCCAATTCATGGCCCACTTGAGAGCATCGTTATCGTGATGCCAAACCGGTGTTGTCTCCAACACGACTCCAGAGTGAATTCAGCGACGAATCCGGCAAAGGCTCTCAGTCACGGCCCTTGCTCCCTGAACGGAATCGGTCATTCGCTTACTATGTTCTTTCAACGTCATATCTTATTCATCGATGTGTTTAACCTATCACGTTTTTCACGTGCTGACAAGATTATTGTAAAGCGATGCGATACATTAAAATACCCGCAGCGACCGCCGCGTTGAGCGATTCCGCGTCGCCGAGCACCGGAATATGCACACGTGTGTCACAGAGTGCCAATACATCAGCATGAACCCCTTGTGCCTCATTCCCGATGACGAGGGCCACTTTGTCTTCGAATGCAACTTGCTCATACGATGTTGCCTTTGAGAGAGCTGTGCCGTAGACGTGGAATCCATCCTCTTTCAGCTCAGGTAACTTTTCAAGCAAGTCGACCGAGGTCACGTTCACGTGAAACAGTGAACCTTGTGTGGCACGTACGACTTTGGCGTTGAACGGATCGACCGTACCTTTCCCGAGTAACACCGTATCGAATCCGGCAGCATCTGCTGTCCGAATCATCGTACCGAGATTACCCGGGTCCTGTACTCGGTCTAGTACGAGTACTTTCTTCATTTTTCGTTCCACCGGTGTCATCTTGACAACGGCAAACACGCCTTGGGTCTTTTCCGTTTCGGAAAGAAGGTCCGCAACGTGGTCGGATAACTCGAGGACTGGCATATCTTCAAGTCGCCACGTTCCTTTTGGTGAATACGACTCAGCCATGATGAGTTGGACGAGTCGACCGGCACGAATGGCCTCGTCCACCAAATGCTCTCCTTCTACTAGGAATTGACCCGTTTCTTGACGACCTTTTTTCGTCATCAATCGTTTTAATCGTTTAATCGTCTCGCTCTTCGTAGACGTAATCTTCGTCATATTATCCCTCTTTCAACCATTGGACCGTTTCGTGGTCTAAACGTTTCGTCAATGCGACAACGAGTTGTACCGCTGCCTCGTAATCATCCTTATGGATGATGGACACGTTCGTGTGTAAATAGCGGACCGGTACTGTCAATGCGATGGCCGGCATCCCAATCCCAGAAAGATGGAATCGCCCAGCATCTGTGCCACCGCCTGGCGTTAAGTCCAATTGATATTTGATGTCTTGCTCTTTGGCCACGTCAACGATGAGGTCGACAAGGCGTGGGTTCGTGACGGTAGTCGCATCAAAGAAGATGACTTGAACCCCGTCCCCGAGTTTTGACAACCCTTCTGCCTGGGTCATCCCCGGCGTATCACTTGGAATGCCTGTATCAACAGCAATCGCGACATCCGGGCGAATCAAGTTGGCAGCGGTCACCGCTCCACGTAACCCGACCTCTTCCTGTACTGTCGCTCCTGTATACACGACGCCTGGGAACGATTCTTCCTTCAGACGTTTTGCTGCTTCGATGGCAATCGCACATCCGATTCGGTTGTCCCATGCCTTCGCCATCAAGAAGTTCTCATTTTTCATGACAGTGAATTCACAATGGGGCACGACCGTATCGCCTGGACGAATTCCCCAATCAGCCACTTCGTCTTTCGACGTGGCACCGATATCTAAGAACATATCTTTGATTTCAACGGGTTTTTTTCGTGCCTCGAGCGGTAGGACGTGAGGTGGTTTCGCACCAATGACACCGGGAATCTTTTCACCAGACCGTGTGACAACATCCATTCGCTGTGCCAACAGCACTTGGTTCCACCAGCCACCGAGCGCTTGGAAACGAAGGAAACCGCCTTCTTCCACACGTGTCACCATGAAGCCGACTTCATCCATGTGACCCGCAATCATGACACGCGGACCTTCAGCATCTCCAGTCATTTGACCAAATAAACTTCCGAGTCCATCCTGTTCAAACGACTCGACATGCGGCTCGAGGTATTCACGCATCAATTGACGGACTTCTCCCTCATTGCCCGGGACGCCTGTTGCATCCGTCAAACGTTTTAACATATGTAACGATTCATTCATACCAATCCGCTCCTTTTCATTAATATCCTTGATTTTGTCGCTCATGGTTTACTTCATTTTTATTCATGTATGCCAGCAAAATGAGTTGCTCATTAAAACCGAGCGTATAACCAAGTTCGAGATAAGCTGCCATCAGCGTCTCGTACATGGCTTCCGTTTTTGAAAGACCAAAATTCGTCACTTTTCGATAAATATCTAAAAAAGCATCAGTCGCATCAAGATATGAACTTCCCGCAGGAAACGCATCTCGTTCATACCCAAGCGCAAGACCAAGTGACAGTAAGAAATGAATGCCGTCTACATATTCTTCTAAGATCACATCTTGAGGCGACGGTCCTTTCTTCGACCAAAACTTAAAGCTACGTGTTTCGTTAGCCAGTTCACCGAGCTCGACAAGCAGCGCCAGTAACCGTTCATCGAATTGATTGCCGGATAATCCATGTTGTGCTTTGATCCGCTCGTCTAATTCGCGCTGCCGATCAAACAATGTTGTCCAGTTCACCGGATGTTCCTCCTCTATCTCCACTTATAGCAGTACTAAAATCATTAAAGACCAGCCCACTGCTAAAATCAATACTTGTAATTGAAGCAGTTTTGGGGCATGAACAGCCTTCTTCCGAGTCAAATGAAGACCGAACAAGGCACCGATGGCTCCTCCTGCATAGGCGTATAGGACATTAAAGTCACCTTTTCCTTGCGCATACTGTTTCGCTTGGATATAGGTGTAAACGTTCAAGATAATGAGCGCTAAGGCGACGATCGCAACAACCGATTGATTCATACGCTTTCCTCCTTCTCTTAATTCTAAGAAATTCTAAAGAAAAAAGAAAGCGCCGAGAGAGTGTCTCGGCGCTGTCGATTGAACGATTACGCGTTCAATTTTGATTTAGCTGTTTCAGCGAGTGACGCGAATGCCTGTGCATCTGTCACAGCAAGCTCAGCAAGCATCTTACGGTTGATGTCGATTCCTGCAAGCTTGAGGCCGTGCATCATACGGCTGTATGAGAGACCGTTTGTACGTGCTGCCGCATTGATACGTGTGATCCAAAGACGACGGAAATCACGTTTCTTCTGACGACGGTCACGGTAAGCGTACATGAGTGACTTCATGACCTGTTGTTTTGCTACTTTAAATAGAATGTGTTTCGAACCAAAGTATCCTTTGGCAAGTTTAATTTGCTTTTTACGACGTTGACGAGTCGTATAACCGCCTTTTACGCGTGGCATATGGATTCCCTCCTAAATTGTTTCTGTATTACTTCGCGATCATGTTGCGAATGCGTTTGAAGTCTCCAGCTGATACGATAGCGCCTTTACGGAGCTTACGTTTCGCTTTAGTCGATTTGTTTGCGAACAAGTGACTTGTGTAAGCGTGTGAACGCTTGAGTTTACCTGATGCTGTACGTTTGAAACGTTTTGAAGCACCGCGGTGCGATTTCATTTTCGGCATGAGTATTTCCTCCCCACTGAGAATCGATAATTAATCTTCTTTGTTCGGAGCCAGCACTAAGAACATGCTGCGTCCTTCCATCTTCGGCTTTTGTTCAACTGTTGCCAAATCGGCACATTCCGCTGCCATTTTGTCCAAAACACGTTTCCCGATTTCCGAGTGTGTGATGGCACGTCCGCGGAAACGAATCGAAGCCTTCACTTTGTTTCCTTTTTCAAGGAACTTGCGTGCATTACGCAATTTTGTTTGGAAATCGTTGTCCTCGATTGTTGGACTGAGACGTACTTCTTTCATTTGGATGACTTTTTGGTTTTTACGCGCTTCTTTCTCCTTTTTCTGGAGTTCGAAACGGTACTTCCCATAATCCATAATTTTAGCGACCGGTGGATTTGCTTTATCCGCGACTAAGACGAGGTCTAGTTCCGCTTCTTCAGCTAAACGTAACGCATCGTTACGTGATGTCACACCGAGTTGTGCACCGTCTGCGCCAATGAGACGTACTTCACGGGCACGAATGTTTTCGTTGATAAAGAGCTCTTTGCTAATGGTTAGCACCTCCATCGTGCGATTGCACGAGATTTAGATTGACAAGACAACATGGCAATAAAAAAAGCGTCGGCAGTTTCCCACCCACACATCAGTTGAGGTCATAAAACGGCAGACGATGCCGAATGAACCAAGAACTTGATGGACCTGCCTGATGACTCTCAGACGAGGTGAAAAGCGGGTGCTTCTGCTTTGTTGTTTTTAATCACTATGTCATCTTAGCACTAGCAGGAAAAGATGTCAAGATATCGCGCATGAATAATTGGTAGCTCACACTTTTATGATGATACCAGTCATTCTCTCGTTTCGCAATACCTTTTCAAAGGGAATAATGAAATATCAAAGGAGGGATCGACATGAACTGGCGAAAAGATGTATCGCGAGAGCATGACTACCATGATCAAGTCCAGCAGATTGTCAGTAAGACGATGCAAGCACATGGGCTAGAAGACGAAAAATTACAGGCGGTATTAACAGACCTATTAGAAGAAATGAATCGCATTACTTTAAAAATCGTCGATGACCATGAGTCGGCTCAAAATTATATCTATAAACGGTGGTACTGAAACAACCCCACACCATGATCTTTGCGATGATTAAGACAAAAACGATAGAAGACGCCTGTCTCAACTTGATTGAAACAGACGTCTTTTTTAATTACTTCGCATATACCATTTGACCACCTAGGTGACCTGCATAAGCAAGTAGTCCGGCTCCGACGAGGGCAACGACAAAACTCAGTGTAATCCACAGCTTCCCTTTTGCACGATATCCGATTGCGAGCAAGACCACTGTGATGCCAAATGCAATCAAGCTGTACAGGGCAAAATGTTCATGGTTTTCAATCATCGCTTCTGTCACCGATGGCAGATTCGCTTCCGCATACTCTTCCGCACTATCCCCTGACAAGAAAGCTACTGCACCGGACAATAATCCTGCAACCAATGTGATGAGCGCAAACAATCGAAAACTTGTCCATTTGAAACTGATCAAAATCAATAGTGTACCAAACAACAGTAGACCGATTGGTGCGTGCACGAGCAATGGATGTAATGGGACTCCACCGAGCATAACAATTCCTCCTAAGATGTGATCAACTATTATGAAAGTTGTATACCCGATTCCATCATACGTTTATCCACTACTCCACTATTTCATCATGTCACATCATCAATTTGTAAGCGATTTGAAGAAGTTACCAATGGCCTCAAACAATCGGGCAAAGAATCCCTTTACTTCTTCTTGTTCGAGGAATGCCTGCACATCTTGACCCGCATCTTTCAATCCACTACTGATCGCTGACCAATCAAGATTTGCTTGCTGCATGTTTTCGAATAGCGTCGTCAGTTGAGCGAGTTGACCCTCAGACAACTGAACGTTATTTTGATTCAATACTTGAATGACGATGTCACGAATCTCAATATTTGTCTCTGGCATCTGATTTGCGATTTCCGCTTTAATCTCGTTCATGAGACCTGCTACGTCCTCTTGTCCGACTGTCTTACCGATTTCAGACGTGACCGCCAGCTCTTCTTGCGCCAATTCTTTTCGTTCATCCGACAGTTCAATCCCGGTCTCGGCCGCGGTCTGATCATATGCCTTCATAATTCCCGTCAAGGCCGAGGTACCCGTCACGTTAATCGGTGACGTGATATAAATATCGGCATCCGTCACACCCGCCGTGACGAGGGCGTTCGCATACATATCTTTCGTGACCCACGTCACGTTTTCCGTCTGAATATCAAGACCAGTCCCGTTCGTCAACTTGATTCGGGCAGACGAGTACATGCCGCCTCCACGCTGTGCTTGCGGGACCGAATCACCTAAATACTTTTCTTCATCTGCGGCAGTCGCGATAATGGGTTCGATTCCTTCTGGGGCATCCATACGCTCAAGTACCCATTTTTGTTGCTCTGAAGATAATGATTCACCAAGGGTTACAATCGTATCATTAACGATTGCCTCCGCTCCGACTTTCGGAAGCGCTCCTGTGAACGCAACCGCTCCAATAGTAAGTGCCAATACTGGCTTCATATAATTCATTAAGTATCACTCCTTACGTTTACGATACGTGTAGATGACCAAATACACATCCGTCTATAGACCGAAAAAAACCACCTTTCTGGTTGGAAAGGTGGTCCCTCACTTAACGTGAACGGTTCGCAATCTCATCTGTGAGCGATGCGATGAATTCATCAAGTGAAGCAGAAACTTGTTCCTGCTGACCGTAGCGGCGAATATTGACCGCACGCTCATCTCGCTCTTTATCGCCAAGAACGAGCGTCATCGGAATCTTCTTCATTTGTGCTTCACGAATCTTATAGCCTAGTTTCTCGTCACGGAGATCCGTTTCGACACGAACACCACGTTTGACAAGTTCTGCTTTCACTTCTGCGACGTATTCGTCGTGGACGTGTGAAACCGGGATCAACTTGACTTGGACCGGTGCGAGCCATGTCGGGAACGCGCCTTTATACTCTTCAATCAAGTAAGCGACAAACCGTTCCATCGTCGAGACGACACCACGGTGCAAGACGATTGGACGATGGTCCTTACCGTCTGGCCCAGTGTATGTCAAATCGAAACGTTCCGGAAGCAAGAAGTCGAGTTGGACAGTCGAGAGCGTCTCCTCTTTCCCAAGTGCCGTCCGTACTTGTACGTCAAGTTTCGGTCCGTAAAATGCCGCTTCGCCTTCTGCTTCGAAGTACGGAAGTTCGAGCTCGTCCATCGTTTCCTTCAACTGACTTTGTGCCATTTCCCAAATGGCATCGTTATCGAAATACTTCTCTTTATCAGCAGGATCGCGATACGAGAGACGGAAACGATAATCTTTTATGCCAAAGTCAGCGTATACTTCTTGAATCAAATGAACGATGTCTTTGAATTCTTGCTTCATCTGTTCAGGTGTAACGAACGTATGTCCATCATTCAATACCATATAACGAACACGTTGTAGACCTGTGAGCGCCCCTGACATCTCGTAACGGTGCATCCCGCCAAGCTCAGCGATTCGAAGTGGAAGTTCGCGGTACGAACGTGGCTCATGTTTGTAGATTGTCATGTGGTGCGGGCAGTTCATCGGACGAAGGACGAGTTCTTCGTTGTCCATCTCCATTTTCGGGAACATGTCGTCTTGATAGTGATCCCAATGACCAGATGTCTTATACAAGTCGACCGAACCGAGAACCGGTGTGTAGACATGTTGATATCCGAGTTCGAGTTCTTTATCAACGATGTAGCGCTCGACCGTACGACGAATCGCAGCCCCTTTCGGAAGCCACATCGGAAGCCCTTGACCGACTTCTTGTGAAACGAAGAAGAGGTCGAGTTCTTTCCCGAGTTTACGATGGTCGCGTTCTTTCGCCTCTTCAAGAAGACGCAAGTGTTCAGCGAGTTGTTCTTTCGTCGCCCACGCTGTCCCGTAAATACGCTGTAGCATCTTATTGTCTGAGTCCCCGCGCCAGTAGGCACCAGCCACGCTCATCAATTTGAAGATTTTCAACTTCGATGTTGACGGGACGTGAGGTCCACGGCAAAGGTCAAAGAACTCACCTTGATGATAGATTGTAAGGGTTTGATCAGCAGGAATGTCCTCAATCAACTCAATCTTGAGCGGATCTCCCAATTCTTTATAACGAGCGAGCGCCTCGTCACGGGAAACGACTTCACGTGTGATTTCTAAGTTTTCGTCGACGATGCGTTTCATCATCTTTTCGATTTCAGGAAGGTCTTCCTCATTGATGCGACGATCCATCTCGATATCGTAATAGAACCCGTTCTCAATCGTCGGTCCAATTCCGAGATAGATGTTGTTGTCTTCTCCGTATAACCGTTTGATCGCTTGAGCCATCAAGTGCGCTGACGAGTGACGCATCAAATCAAGACCATCTTCCGAGTCCGGCATCACGAGTTCGATTTTGCCGTCATGTTCGATTGGACGACGATAGTCGATGAGTTCTCCGTCTAGTTTTGCTGCGATTGCCTTTTTACGAAGTCCCGGACTGATCGAGCCCGCGACGTCTTCTGCTGTGACGCCTGCATCAAATTCTTTTACCGCGCCATCTGGAAATGTTAATTGAATCATGTACATCTGTCCCCTCTCAAAAAATGAATATAAAAAAAGCCCGTCCCTCAAAAAGGGACGAGCTTTGATTCTCGTGGTACCACCCTCGTTCCCAAGCAATCTGCTTGGCTCGAACACACGATAACGAGTGTGAATCGCCGCACGATTGACCCGTACGGTGCTCTGAGGGAGTAAATCCATCGTCGTCGTTAGGAAGCTTCCACCGCCCTTCCCTCGCTAAAACTCGTCTCGATGATCCATATCCTCTTCTATGCATCCTTTATATGTTTCTTAGTATAGTCAACTCACCAAAGAAAAACAATCCTTTACCGACGGCGATTTTCACCCTTTAACTCAATTTGGGTCGTCGTCGTGGAAATACGTTGCATGAGTCGCTGTGCCTTCATTTTATTTTGCGGCGAACCATCGATTGAAAAGTGCGTCTCGAGTTCTTCTCCGCTAAAGTTTGAACTGTAGAGCGTCGGCAAGCGATGCATCATCCGATACTGAAGAATGATCCCGAACAATTCATCTCGTACCCACGGACTGATGGCTTCAGCTCCGATGTCATCAATCAGTAAGACTGGCACATGTTGAAACGACGTCAAGAAAGAGTCGAACGACTCGGTACGAATTTTGCGTTTCGCCTCCGACACAAAGCCCGGAGCATGGACTAGAATCGTCTCGATGTCCGCCACCTTCAACTCATTGGCGATTGCGGCGAGTAAATATGTCTTCCCGACGCCAAAACTACCATGGAGATAGAGGCCGTTCACTTTTTGACGAGACTTCATCCCTGTTACAAATCGCATCGCTTCACGCAATGCGATTTTACGCGCGTCGTCGCCCCAATCGAAAGATTCGAAACTCGCCTCGCGAACTTCTTCCGGTAAAAACAAACTTTTGAATTTACGGTCCATTTCTTTTTGTCGTCTCGCCTGGCGATGTGCGACCGTTTCTTCATATCGAATTGCAATCTGTCCTAAATCGACATAAAGTACCGGTTGATGGCCTGGGATGACGGCCTGATCTTCTCTGAACGTTTTTCCATCCATCTGTTCCGCGTACTCACTCAGTTTGGTAAACCCGATTTCAATCGCCTTCTCCTCTAACTCTGGATGAGCGTTCAAAAATGCGATGACACCCGGGTGGTTCAGTGTACGTCTGCGAATCGACTCGTACGCCTCCCGAACTTCTTTTCGGTTCATCAACTGAGACAGCGACTGATTGATTCGTTCCATCCCCTCACCCCTTCTCTTTCAATTCATTTAATAGTTTCACAAGTTCCGCGTCATCCGGTACGGACGACTCGAGTTCTTTTTTCCTCGCTTGGTCGTATGAGCGCTGTTGTTTCGCCTCGTCCTCGAGCCATTTCGGCATATCCCCTTGTTGGGGTTTCCGTCGTGACCCGACTGTGGTGCGTTGCACACTCTCACGTTTTTGCTGTTTCTTCTCGATGAGCGCATCTTGAGATTCTTCACGCTCTAGCGCTTCTTTTGCATTCGTATAGCCCGCTGTTTTCCAACTCGTCGCAATGCGCAAGACATAGTTCTCGCTCAGCCTCGTCTGCTTCTTCACTTCGATACAGTAATAGAAGAGCGCATTGATGACCCCTGGCGCGAGACCGAGTGTGTCGACGAGTTCAATGACTAACTGTTCATCACTTTTTGAAAGTTGCGGGGTCTTCCGAAGCGTCGAGACATATTGATGTGGGTGTGCGGACTCCATCACTTCGGGATCATGCAAATCTCCTAGTTTCGTCTGTTCAAGTTCGACGGTCTTCTCTTTCCGGTGGCGCGTCTGTTTCTTCTTCAACTGCAGAACCATTTGACGACAACCGTCCCGCTTCTCTTGTTCGCTGAGTGGCAGGTACGCCTCATGTACGAAATATTCTTTCAACATTTCCGCCATCGTCTCTTCATCGAGTTGTGACACGTAGGCCAATTTTGTGATCGTTTCGTCTAATTTTTTCGTGAAAAATCCAACTGGAAAATTCGTCAGTTTTTTCACAATTTCCATATCGAACGAATAGTTGATCTCAATCTTAGCCCGGTCCGGCTTTTCATAATTTTTTTGTGTGAACGCACGATGGTTCACTCCTTTGACATCAAATACTTCATTGAAATCCTTTGTCACTTCGACGATGCCTGCGGGCAACGGATCAATCGTAAAACGCCCTTGCAGTTGTTTGAATCGTACTTCCCCGACTTTATAGAAGAGGAAACTCGACAGTAACCCATCATTCAAAAACGTGTGCGGTGCAAGCGGAACACGTAACTGATAAACGTATTGTGTCAATCGAGCGTCTTTTGTTTTATAGGTGCGCACTAATCCGATCGCTTCTAAGCGGAACAAACTGTCCATTAACTCATTGATAGAGAACTCCAACATCTCACACAATGCACTATGGGACATATAGTTGGATTTCATTTTGCCCGGTTTTAGTTCGCTCCATAACGTTTGATAGAGTGCGAGCGCCTTCACCCCGATGACAGGTTGATATAAGTGGTAAAGGGACTGGTACGATTCACGGTCGACTAGACCGGTACTCATGATTAACAATTCGTCCGTCCCAAAGATTGTACGTTCTTTCTCCATGGCTCTCTCCCTTGAAAAAGGGCGACCAGCAGGCCGCCCTTTAGTTGGTCGAATTTTCTTGCTTCATTAAATCTTCAAGTTCTTTAAAGAACACCGTGATGTCTTTGAATTGACGATAAACCGATGCAAACCGAACATATGCGACTTCATCGACTCGTGCAAGTTCATTCATCACAAGCTCGCCTACTTGTTCACTTGGAATTTCTGACTGGGCGAGGGCACGGAGTTGCTGTTCGACTTTCGTCACAACTCCTTCAAGCTGTTCAAGTGTGACAGGTCGTTTCTCGCACGCCCGAATAATGCCGCGAAGCACTTTTTCACGACTGAACTCTTCACGATTTCCATCTTTTTTAACAATGATGAGCGGTGTCTGTTCAACCGTCTCAAACGTTGTAAACCGATACCCACATTTTTCACATTCACGACGACGTCGAATCGAATAATGGTCTTGCACCGGACGGGAATCGAGCACTCTCGTTCCATTATGATCACATTTCGGACAACGCATGCTCAAACCTCCTTATCGTTCGACTGTTTTATTACCAATGGCACGTAACGGGAATTGTTGCGTGAGCGCCTCGTAGTAGTGCGATACAATTTGCGAGAGGTCTGCACCGAGTCGCTGTTCACGGTTTAATGTAAAATCGACAGCCGTCCGGCCGCCATCCACTTGTACAATCGTGATGAGCCCGTCCCAGCCTTCTCCGAGAAACGAAAGTTCTCCTCGATTCGCATCGATTCGACGAACCGTCTGACCGTTCTCTTGAATTTTTCCTTCTAACCATTGCAACATCGCATGTGACGATGCCGCATAGTAACGTGTTTGGAGCATTTCATTTTTATGTGTATCTTTCGTTTCAATATGTGTTTGTAACTTATCTAACAGTCCCATAATCCACCTCAACGCCTGAGTTATATACGTTAAGCATATCAAAATTAAGGCGACAACAAAACAATTAAAAGGGCTGACCGTTAAACGGTCAGCCTCAAAAGGTCAATCTGATTTATTTGCTGATTGCCACTTGCGCTTCCGGAACACGAATTGGTCCCATTCCACGCTCAAGTTTCACATCTTCACGTACTTTTGCATCCAATCCTTCAGCAATATACTGCGATGCTGTAGCCGGATCGATTCGATCTCCACATGTAAACACGTCAACTGACGCATAGCCATGTTCTGGGAAACTGTGAATCGTTAAGTGTGATTCTGAAATGATGACGACTCCACTTACACCGTGTGGCGCAAATTTGTGGAATGCAACTTCGCGGACTTCAGCGCCCGAACGAAGAGCAGCATCGACGAACAAACGCTCGATGTAGTCGATATCATTTAATTTGTCGGGATTGCACTCCCAAAGTTCTGTAATAATGTGACGTCCCATAGTATCCATATTAGTGGATCCCCCTTTACATCAATGGTCTCAAAGTAGTTGATGATCACTCACTTTGTGCCTGAATCGCCCACAACCACGGGGGCAAGTTAGTCCTAAGAGGTCCTAACCCTTTAAGTTGCGTTTGTCAGACCAATTGAAGTTCACGAAATTGAGTGTAACGTGTTTGGGACGTCGTTACAAGACATTTGATAAAAAAATCTGAAAAATATTTCTCCGCACGTAATATTTTTTTAGGCGTGTGTTTCTTGTTGCCCGATTTGAAGATAGCTGGCCACCATATCCAACAAGTCCACGACACGGCATGAGTAGCCCCATTCATTGTCATACCACGCGAGTACTTTGACATGATTCCCTCCGAGTACCATCGTCGAATCCATGTCGATAATCGACGAGCGATCGTCCCCGTTAAAATCGATAGAGACGAGCGGTTCGTGAGAAACGCCTAAAATACCCGTCATTTCTCCATACGCTGCCCGTTCAAACGCTTCATTGACTTCATCGACCGTAACATCTCGGTGGAGTTCGACGACCAAGTCAACAAGTGATACGTTCGGAGTCGGTACACGGAGTGCCATTCCGTTTAACTTCCCTTGTAGTTCCGGCATCACCAGACCAATCGCCTTAGCCGCTCCCGTTGATGTCGGGATGATGGAACTGCCACACGCACGCGCGCGCCGCAAATCTTTATGCGGGTTGTCAATATTGTTCTGATCGTTCGTATAGGCGTGTACTGTCGTAATCAGTCCCGTCTCGATACCGAACGTCGAATGCAAAACCTTCACGACAGGTCCGAGACAGTTCGTCGTACACGATGCGTTTGAAATGATATGGTCTTCCTCCGGGCGATAGTCACGATCATTGACCCCCATCACGATCGTGCGTAAGTCCCCTTTACCCGGTGCGGTCAAAATCACTTTTTTCGCGCCTGCCTCAAGATGAAGTCTTGCCCCGCTATCGGAGTTAAACTTCCCGGTCGCTTCGACGACGATGTCGATTTCAAGGTCTGACCAAGGCAACCGTGATGGATCACGTTCCGAAATAAGTTCAATCCGTTTCCCATCGACTTCGAGCGCATCCCCATGCGCACGTACTGTCAATCCGAATGGACCGTGAATCGAGTCATGTTTAATAAGATGCGCAAGTGTTTCCGCCGGATAACTTGCGTTAATCGCCACCACTTCATGACGTCCCTCGAGCATCAATTTTCGAAATACCATTCTTCCGATTCGACCAAATCCGTTAATTGCCACTTTTGTCCCCATGATAGATCCCCCTTTTTCTACATTACGGTTTCATTATAACGGATAGCTGTAAGCGTTTTCACTATGATTCGTCACATTTTTTTCGTTTTTCTTTGTTTATTTTTTGAAAATGAGGGAAATTTCTTGGCGTAACAGACAAGAGAAAGGAGGCGTCATGATGTTTGATTGGGGAGATATCGATAAATTCTTTATTTCGTTCTTTATCATTTTACCGATTGTGACGTTAATTCATGAGCTTGGTCACTTCTTCTTCGCAAAGTTGTTCGGCGGCTCACTCGATATGCAAATCGGTACCGGGAAGAAAATGTTTAAAGTAGGTCGTTTACAAGTAAATCGTGTTTATTTTTACGATGCATGGTGCCAGTTCACTGATTTAAAATGGAGCAACAAGGTCACCCGTACGCTAGTCTATGGCGGTGGAGCCATTTTCAATTTAGCGAGCATCTTAATCGTCAACGCGTTCATTCTTCGACGAGATATTGAACCGACACTCTATACGTATCAGTTCGCCTATTTCTCGTTCTACTATATCTTCTTCTCACTCTATCCCATCTATTATTCGAACGGTCATCCTAGTGATGGACGTGCGATTTATGATACATGGAAAAAAGGGTCTCCAGAATCCGATCCATTAAACTAAAAAGAAGGCGATATCAGTCGCCTTCTTTTTGTATCGTTTGAAACTGTTCGACCAGACGATTGATTTGTGGAGGAAGGTCCCCTAATGCCCCATTATTGTTTATGAGGAAATCCGCCTGGTGCTTTTTATCTTCAATTGGAATCTGTGAACGAATACGGGCTAACGCCTCTTCTTTCGTCAATCCATTCCGTTCCATGAGACGCATCAGTTGAATCTCTTCACGGCAATAGACGACGACGGAATAATCAACCAGATCGAGCATCGTTCCTTCAAACAGTAACGGAATATCAAAAATGACGACAGGTTCCCCCGATGCCTCATACGTTCGCATTTGCTCATTCATTTCTTCTCGAATCGCTGGATGCATCAATTGATTCAATTGCTGACGTTTTGCTTCATCATGGAAGATTTCCCGACCGAGCGCAGGACGGTTCAGCACGTCGCCCACAAAACACTTTGGAAATGCGGCCCTTACCCCTTCAATCGCCTTTCCTCCTGGTTCAACGACCGTCCTTGCAATCAAATCGGCATCGATAATCGGAATGCCTCGTTCTCGAAACAGTCGCGATACCGTAGACTTCCCGGTTGCAATTCCACCAGTCAATCCAATCTTCAACATACACGTCCACCCCTTAACGTTGTTGACAGTGCGGACAGTAATGCGTACCTCGCCCGCCCAATTTCATCTTTTCAATTTCATGTCCGCATCGGCGGCACGGTTCTCCGGTCTGTCCATACACGTAGAGCCTCTCTTGAAACGTTCCTGTGGCCCCATCTGGATTGGCATAACTGCGAATCGTACTACCTCCACGCTCAATGGCCTCAGTCAAGACAGCAATGGCTTCAGTCCGCACACGGTCGACTTCTTCATGTGACAAACTTGCGGCCGGTCGTGTCGGATGGACACCCGCACGAAACAACGTCTCATCTACATAGATGTTACCTAATCCAACAAAAATGGACTGATCGAGGAGGGCGGTCTTAATCGCGCGTGTCTTCATGCGCTCTAAACGTCGGTGTAACAGCTCGGTTGTCACACGCTCGTCAAACGGCTCGTACGCAAGTAATGAGAGCGGTGGTGTGGTATGAATCGTTTCATTCGTCCGCAACTCCATCGTACCGAATTTACGGACATCATTATAGTGTAGAGTCGATTGGTCCGTGAACGTAATCACGATATGTGTATGTTTTACCGGTTCTGTAATGGAGTCATAAGGGAAAAACTTCCCTTCCATCCGAAGATGGGAGACGAGATACCCGTTCGTCAATTTGAATAAGATGAATTTCCCCCGACGTTCCACATCCGTAATCGTTTCTCCAATCAAATGGTGAACCCATTCTTCGGGGTCGAGTCCGCGGATAATTTTAGGGTCGAGGACATCGACAGACTGAATCGTTTTTCCTGAAACGGCAGGTCGCAACCTACGACAGACCGTTTCGACTTCTGGTAATTCTGGCATACTGATTTCCTTTCTATCCGTTTATTTCGTGTCAAACCATGTCGTTCCAACCGCTCCGTCCGCACGTAACGGGACATCAAGTGTGACCGTATGTTCCATCGCTTCGGTCACAAGTTTTTCTAATGCTTCCATCTCTTCGGCCGGACCTTCGAATATCAATTCATCGTGTACTTGTAACAACAGCTTAGATTGAAGCTTTGACGTGTTTAACGCATGATCGACATCAATCATCGCTTTTTTAATAATGTCCGCTGCCGTTCCTTGAATCGGTGTGTTGATTGCGGTACGTTCAGCAAACCCACGCAAGTTGAAATTACGAGAATGGATGTCCGGGATGTTCCGGCGTCGTTTCAACATCGTCTCGACGAACCCGTGTTCACGTGCCCGTTCAATCGCGGCATCCATGAACGTCTTCACCCCAGGGAACTGTTCAAAGTACGTATCGATAAAGGTCTGAGCTTCTTTCCGTGTAATCCCTAGGTTTTGTGAGAGTCCATAATCACTGATGCCATAGATGATTCCGAAGTTGACGGCTTTTGCTTGACGACGCATGAGTGACGTAACTTCTTCAGTGGAAACTTTAAACACGTTCGCCGCCGTCGACGTATGAATATCCTCATCGTGAAGGAAGGCTGCCATCATCTTCTCATCTTGTGACATATGTGCCATGATGCGCAGTTCGATTTGAGAGTAATCGACCGCATAGAGTACCCATCCCGGTTCACTCGCGGTAAACGCTTTACGGATGCGACGCCCTTCTTCTAATCGAATCGGAATATTTTGAAGGTTCGGGTTAACCGACGAAAGCCGTCCCGTTTGAGTAAGCGTCTGTGTATAACGCGTATGAATCTTGCCATCATCCTTCACGACTTTCTGCAAGCCTTCGACATACGTGGACTGAAGTTTGCCAAGTTCACGATAATGCATGATTTTCTCTATGATCGGATGAAGCGGTGCCAATTTTTCGAGGACATCCGCTGCCGTTGAGTATCCTGTTTTCGTCTTTTTCACAGGAGGGAGTGACAGTTTTTCAAATAATACGACCCCTAACTGTTTCGGTGAGTTGATGTTGAACGGTTCCCCGGCTAATTCATGAATCGTGACCTCAAGTGCATTTAGACGTTCACGCAGGTCCGTTTCCATATGTTGAAGCGTTTCGACATTTACGTGGATACCAGCCCACTCCATCTCGGCCAATACGGAGACGAGTGGTTTTTCAAGCGCCTCATAGAGTTCTGTCTGTTCATTCTCTTTCAACTCCGAAACAATGCGTTCAAACAATGTATAGATGGCGTACGCCTTTTCTGCGAGATGAGCATGAAAAACATTCTCTTCCGGCACCTTGAGTTTTGCACCTTTTCCGTAGACCGTTTCATCTTCCTCAAGAGGATACGTAAAGTGTGCGGCAATCGAGCTGAGAGACGTCCCACCAGATAGGTTGAGCAAATACCCTGCGACAAGCAGGTCTTCATACCCACGCAGTGCCAATTGGTGACGTTTCAATTGAATAATTGTCTGCTTCGCATCGAGACAAATCGTCGTCTTCGTCTCGTTTTCGATCCATTCCTTGACCCGTTCGTCCTCAAGAAGCGTCACATTTCCAATCGTGACACCTCGTTCCGACGCGATCGCCAATCCAATCACGTCTTCTTCAAAATAATCATCATTCAGCTGTTCAAGCATTAACACAGCTCGAGATAAATCTTGATCGGCCAACGCGATTGTTGGTCGTTCCGCTTTTTCAACCGGTTCTTCTGAAGAGGTATCCGTCAATTTGCCGATGAGTGACTTGAACTGTAAATCCATAAATAACGTTTTGACGACCGAAGCGTCATATGGCTTAAAGAGAAGATCATCCATCGTCACATCAATCGGTACATCCGTGTAAATGGTCGCCAACTGTTTCGACATTTTCGCTTCTTGTTCATTCGCCTCTACTTTTTCCTTTTGCTTCCCTTTCAACTCATCCGTATGTTCGTAAAGGGCCTCGACGGTACCGTATGTGGCAATCAACTTCAGTGCCGTCTTTTCCCCGACCCCTGGAATACCAGGAATGTTGTCAGATTTATCTCCCATTAATCCTTTTAGGTCAATCATCTGAATCGGTTGTAGTCCGTCGTAGCGTTCCTTGAACGCGGTCACGGTCATTTTCTCGACGTCGGTGATGCCTCGTTTCGTCAAATAGACCGTCACACGTTCATTGATCAATTGAAGTAAATCCTTATCCCCCGTCACAACCGTCACCTGATCAAAAGTCGGGTCTTTTGAGAGCGTCCCGATGATATCATCCGCCTCGTATTGGTCAAGCTCTAAGACAGAGATGCCAAACGCCCGACAAACGTCACGCACGAGCGGAAATTGTTCACGCAATTCTCCCGGTGTCTTTTGACGTCCACCTTTGTATTCCGCGAACGTATCGTGACGGAACGTTTTCTTTGACGCATCGAACGCCACAGCAAAATGAGTCGGTTGCTCATCTTCCATTAGTTTCAATAACATCATCGTAAACCCATACACTGCATTCGTATTCCGACCTGACGCATCCGACATCGGAGGCAGTGCAAAAAACGCACGATATGTTAAGGAGTTCCCATCAAGGACTAGTAGTTTATTCATTCAATCGACCTCCATTCTTCTCTTCAACCATCATACCATACGGGTACATGCGTTCGAAAAAAAAGACCCTTTTCTACGAATAGAAAAGGGCCAAATTCTCGATCGTGTGGAGATGAGCACCGATCGAGTCACGAGATGATGAAGAGGTCTCATTCATAGGATAGCAAGGTTTTGTAAAGTAAATATGAACGAACGATAAAGTCATTGTTAAACCCGAGGGAATGTAATGGTAAACGTCGTTCCTTTGCCTTCCTCACTCTCTACGTCGATCGTGGCATGATGCAAATCGATGATGTGTTTCACGATGGCGAGTCCGAGGCCAGTTCCACCCGAGTTCCGACTTCTTGCCTTATCGACACGATAGAAACGCTCAAAAATACGACTCACTTCTTTTTCGGCGATCCCGATTCCGTTGTCCTTGACGCGAAGTTTATAGGAATCTGCCATTGCTTCCACGGCGATGTCGACACGACTTCCTTCGGGTGAATAGTTGATGGCGTTGGCGACCAAGTTCATGATGACTTGCTTCATTCGGTTCAGGTCCGCTTGCAAGACGACCGTCCCCTCGTGTTTCGTTTCTAGCTGAATCGACTTCTTGCTCGCCTTTTGACTGAGCAGGAGACAGACCTCATCGACGAGCTGATTCAGATCGACTGACACCAACTCCATTTGGAAGTCATCCCGCTCCAATCTCGACAATTCAAGGAGATCCTCAACAAGCATCTGCATCCGTGTCGCTTCTTTCTGGATGATATCTAAAAACTGGTCTCGAAGTTCCGGGACTTCTTTCGCCCCATCAAGAAGCGTCTCACTAAACCCACGTATGGATGTGAGCGGTGTCTTCAGTTCATGACTAACGTTCGCCACGAAATCTTTCCGCATCTTCTCAAGTCGTTTCAGTTCCGTGATATCGTTAAACAGTAACGTCGTGCCGCGAAGCATCCCGGTGTCACTGAAAATCGGTGCTGCGGATACCATATACGTTTTTTGATTGAATCCCGTTCGAATCGATAACTGACGGCGGTGGACCTCTTCCGTCAAATAAACGTCTTCGATCAGTGTTTCTACTTCAGGACTCGGTAGAATCCCGTGATAAAATTGTCCAATCGTTAAATCATCGTATTGGAACATTTCACGATAAGAGCGGTTGACCAACGTGACAATCCCTCGCTCGTCGACGAGCAGAAGACCCGCCCCCATATACTCGATTAACGATTCGAGTCTCGCCCGTTGTACGGACTCCCCGAGAGAAATCGACTCCAAATTCCGGGCAAGCACGTTGATTGACCCTGCTAGGCTACCGGTCTCTTCATCATTTCTGAGTTCATACACACGGGCCCGATAATTCCCGTCCGCCAGTTCCCGCAAAACGATCGTCGCCTCATCGATTGGTCGAATAAATTGATTCGTCAAATGTTGGAGCACGAATAAAATTATGAAGAAGGAGAAGAAGAGCGCGAGGGCAATCGTCAACCAGATGCGATTGTACACCCCTTCTAAATCCGATACATAACGGATGAATGTTAAATAGACTGTCCCACCCGTCGCAAGTTCGATCGGTTTTGTGTATTGAATCAACTCGTCCTCATCCGCTTCACCGAACGTCCCTTCCTCAGGGACCATATTCGGATCAATTTTGTAATCGATGGACCCGACGCGAAACGGCGTGCCAGCGATTACCTCCATCCTACTATTGAGAAGGAGAATATCAAAGCTGCTTCCGTCATCGATTTGACCGACATACTCACGAATCTCGTCCAATGCGCCTCCCTCGAGGTAGAGGGCTGCCAATTGAGCATCTTCTTTTAGACGATCTCGTTCTGAATCCAGATAAAAGTCTTTGAAGAGCTGCCCAAGGACAATCCCGAGCGTCAGCAAGACACCGGTGACAAGAAAAATGAGAGTCGTCATAAATCTAGAGCGATACGTCTTCATTCCGAAGTCGGCTCCTCCATCTTATAGCCAAGACCGCGAATCGTTTTAATATAGGTCGGTTTCTTCGTTACCGGTTCAATTTTTTCACGAAGGTGACTGATATGGACATCAACAATCCGGGTATCACCCACAAAGTCATAATTCCAAATGGCCGATAATAATTGATCTCGCGTCAACACGCGTCCTTTATTTTTCGCCAAATAGGCTAACAATTCAAATTCTTTCGGCGTCAACTCGAGGCGCTCCCCTTGCTTGAACACTTCGTAGTTTGAAGTGACGATTTTAACATCTCCGATTTGAATGACGTCCTCTTCAACCGCCGATTCTTGCGGGGCAGAACGTCTAAGAATCGCTTTGACGCGCGCGACTACTTCACGTGGGCTGAACGGCTTCGTCAAATAATCGTCCGCTCCGAGCTCGAGCCCCAATACTTTGTCAAACTCATCATCTTTTGCCGTGAGCATTAAAATCGGTGTATTGACTTTTTGCTGACGGAGTCGTTTGCACACTTCAAGTCCATCCATCTCCGGCAGCATCAAGTCGAGCACGATGAGCACGGCGTCCTTTTTCTCAGCCAATTCCAATCCGGTTTTGCCGTCGTGCGCCGTCTCTACTTCAAAGCCAGCCTGTTCTAAATTAAATTTCAATAATGTCGCAATCGATACTTCATCGTCGACAACAATTACTTTATCAGCCACACTGCTTCCTCCTCTTAAACCATCAAATGTCACTTTCTATTTTACAAATCAATGCTTGAAACGACCAACCTCAAAGCAAATCTTTACAAAAACAAAACAAATCCACTTTCAGTGTAGCATGTTCGATAAGAGAGAAGGCGCAAAAAAGGTGCCTCCTGCAACATGACAGGAAGCACCTCAAACTTATAAGACGCTTAATACCGAGCGGACAGAATCCGCAGACTTCGATAGCGCTGCTTTTTCTTCATCCGTCAAGTCGAGCTCTAACACTTGCTCAATTCCATGTTTACCAAGAATCGTCGGGACGCCAAGATACAAATCATGGAATCCGTACTCTCCCTCAAGGTATGCGATGGCCGGTAAGATTCGACGCTGATCTTTTACAATCGCCTCGACCATCTCCACGATGGCAGCGGCTGGCGCATAATACGCCGAGCCATCGCCCAGTAGTTGGACAATCTCGCCGCCACCTTTTCGTGTCCGTTCAACGATTTGCTCGATTCGCTCATGTGGGATGAGTTTTTCGAGCGGGATGCCTCCAGCGTAAGAATAGCGTACGAGAGGCACCATTTCGTCTCCATGACCTCCAAGGACGAATCCGGATACGTCTTTGACAGAAACATTCAGCTCTTGTGCCACAAACGTTCGGAAGCGAGCCGTATCCAATACACCGGATTGACCGATGACGCGTTCTTTCGGGAACCCTGATTCTTTGAACGCCGCGTACGTCATGGCGTCTACTGGGTTCGTCAATACGATCAGGATGGCGTCTGGAGAGTAACGGGCAATCTCTTTCACAACCGAGCGCATGACGTTTGCGTTCGTTGCGACGAGGTCGTCCCGGCTCATCCCCGGCTTGCGCGCGATTCCCGCGGTAATGACAACCACATCGGAATCGGCCGTGTCCGCGTAATCAAACGTACCTGTGACCCACGAATCAAACCCTTGAATCGGTGCCGTTTCTTGCATGTCGAGCGCTTTCCCTTTCGTCGGTCCTACTTTTTCTTCCATATCGAGCAGTACGACATCCCCTAGCTCACGTTGAGCCAAGTACAGTGCAGTCGTTGCACCGGTGAAGCCACTTCCAATAACAGAAATTTTGTTACGACGAATCATGAGCTCTCCTCCTAGGTCGTCTTACATGTTTTTAATCAATTCATCCGCGAACTCTGAACATTTCACTTCTGTCGCTCCGTCCATGAGACGTGCGAAGTCGTATGTGACAACTTTCGAAGCGATCGTTTTCTCCATTGAGTTGATGATGAGGTCAGCCGCTTCGTTCCAGTTCATGTGGCGGAGCATCATCTCACCTGAAAGGATGACTGAAGATGGGTTTACTTTATCAAGACCCGCGTATTTCGGAGCTGTACCATGTGTCGCTTCGAAAATCGCATGTCCTGTGATGTAGTTAATGTTCGCACCAGGTGCAATCCCGATTCCACCTACTTGAGCAGCAAGGGCATCTGAGATGTAGTCACCGTTCAAGTTCATCGTCGCAACAACGTCGAACTCACGTGGACGTGTCAAAATCTGCTGGAGGAAGATATCAGCGATTGAATCTTTGACGATAATTTTCCCTTCAGCTTCCGCTTTCGACTGAGCTTCGTTAGCAGCTGCTTCACCAGATTCTTCTTTGATACGGTCATACTGTGCCCATGTGAACACTTTGTCACCGTACTCCGCTTCAGCGAGTGCATAACCCCAGTTTTTGAAGGCACCTTCTGTGAACTTCATGATGTTCCCTTTGTGGACGAGCGTTAAAGATTTACGGTTGTTCGCAATCGCATATTCAATTGCTGCACGAACCAAACGTTCTGTTCCTTCAGAAGAAACTGGCTTGATTCCGATTCCTGATGTTTCTGGGAAACGGATCTTGTTGACATTCATCTCGTCTTGCAAGAATTTGATGAGTTTTTTCACTTCATCGCTTCCTGAAGCGTACTCGATTCCAGCATAGATATCTTCAGTATTTTCACGGAAGATGACCATGTCTGTATCTTCAGGACGTTTTACTGGTGATGGAACACCTGTGAAGTAACGAACTGGGCGAAGGCATGTATATAAATCGAGTTCTTGACGAAGTGCGACGTTCAATGAACGAATTCCTCCACCGACCGGAGTCGTAAGTGGTCCTTTGATGGCAATCAAGTACTCACGAATTTGATCAAGTGTCTCTGTTGGGAGCCATTCGCCTTTTTCGTTATATGCTTTTTCCCCAGCATATACTTCCATCCATTCGATTTTCTTGTCGCCGCCATATGCTTTTTCAACCGCAGCGTCAAATACGCGAACAGCCGCATTCCAAATGTCAGGACCTGTTCCGTCACCGATAATGAATGGTACGGTCGGTACATTTGGTACGTTCAATACACCGTTTTCAACTGTAATCTTTTGTCCTTGTGTCAACATAATGAATCCCCCTAAGTACATTACTGTAGGTCGACGCGTGCGCCGACCTACGTCACTTGTTAGTTTACCAAACTTTTGTCTAAAATGTGTCTCGAATTAACGTTCGTTTACCGGAACGTACTTACGGCTCGTTTCACCGACATATTCCGCACGTGGACGAATCAAGCGATTATCCGCATATTGCTCGAGAATGTGCGCAATCCAGCCAGACATACGAGATACGGCGAAGATTGGTGTGAATAGATCTTCTTCGAGACCGAGCGCATAATAAGTTGAAGCTGAATAGAAATCGACATTTGGTTTCAAACCTTTTTCCGTTTCGACAAGATGGTCGATTTTCTCAGACATCTCATACCATTTCGGTTCGCCGATTTGAGCAGTCAACTGACGGCTCATTTCTTTCAAATGTTTCGCACGTGGGTCGCCATCCTTGTAAACGCGGTGACCGAAGCCCATAATCTTCTCTTTGCGCTCGAATTTGCCACGAACATATTCTTCAACACGGTCGACCGAGTCGATCTCGTGCAACATTTTCATTACCGCTTCGTTCGCACCACCGTGAAGTGGCCCTTTGAGTGCCCCCATGGCCGCCGTGACACCTGAGTACATATCCGAGAGCGTCGCTACACAAACGCGAGCAGTGAATGTCGAAGCATTCAACTCGTGGTCTGCGTGTAAGATGAGCGCTTTATCAATCGTCTTTTCTGCTACATCGCTCGGCTCTTCACCGTTTAGCATGTATAAGAAGTTCGCAGCGTAAGAAAGACCTGGTTTCGGTGCGACCGGCTGCTCCCCTTTACGAAGACGGGCGAATGCCGTCACGATTGTAGCGACTTGTGCTTGTAGACGAATCGCTTTACGCATGTTGGCCTCGTCACTCATGTCTTCAGATTCCTCATCATATAGAGCGAGTTGTGAAAGTGCCGTACGAATCGTCGCCATTGCATTGGCTGATTTCGGTGCACGTCTTAACGTATCAATCACCTCTTCAGGCAATGTCGCTTCTTTTACAAGCGCATCTGAGAGCGCTGTCAATTCCTCTGCATTTGGTAAGCGGTCGTTCCACAATAAGAACACTACTTCTTCGAATGTGGCGTTGTCCGCTAAATCATCAATGGTGTATCCTCCGTAAGTCAATTGTCCGTCAATAATTGAGCTGACTTTTGAGGCTGCTGCCACAATACCTTCTAACCCTTTTGTCGTTGACATTCATAACTCCCCCTCAGTCTTGTATAAAGTGGTCGACCGTAAAAACAGTCTGTTTATAGGGAATAAGGATACGGGACGGGTTGTTCCCCTGCATTCACCCAGTCTCCGTTTACCCTGTCCTTTATATAGTATAAACAATTTATTGCAAAAAAGAAATGTAAGCGGCTTCAGTTGTCAGAAAATATCAAAACCATTTTTCAATAACTTGATATCCACCTAAAATCAATGCCGCGATACCAGCTCCGACAAGCGGTCCAACGGGAATCCCTTTCATGAATCCAACCGCTAGAATCGTACCTGCAAGGAGTGCCGTGGTGACGACCGGGTCGACACGCATTAGTTGTACACCTTGCCCCGCAGCAATGGCAACGAACATCCCTGAGGCAAATGCGACAATCCCGACCGGCCCTTTAATACTATTCCACAATTCTTTAAACCCGATATCGCCGGTCGCGATTGGGACGAGAACTGCGATCGTAATGATTGTCACACCCCAGCTGATTCCTTTCGATGCAAGTGTCGGAAATAACTGGTCTCCGAATCCGATTGCTTTGATGATCAACAAGACGCTACTTGCGATAATGACAGATTGGTTATTTGAAATGACACCGATTAAGACAAGCATCAATAAAAATAGATATGCACTCATACGTATTCCTTTCTTCGAACGGAAAAAGAACCGACCTTTGTAGAAGGCCGGTTCGATTGTCGTTCAATTATGCGTTGTAGATTTTACCTGTGAGTGGGTCGATTGAAATCATCTGACCGTCACGAAGCGATGCTGTCGCTGCATCAACACCTACGATGACTGGCTTGCGAAGTGATGGTCCAACGATCCCAGCATGGCTCGTCAATCCGCCGTCTTCTGTGATGATTCCAGCCGCTTTTTCGATCGCAGGCATCATTTCTTTATCTGTGAATGGTGCGACAAGGATCATGCCGTCTTTCGCTTTTGCATTTGCTTCATCCGCATTTTTCGCGACAACGACTTCTCCAACAACACCGCGCTCACCGATTCCACGCCCGTCTGCGAGAGCGTGACCAACGATGTGGACTTTCATCATGTTTGTCGTACCAGCTGTCGCCGCAGGAATACCAGCTGAGATGACAACGAGGTCACCGTCAGTGACGAATCCAGCGTGACGTGCCGCTTCCGATGCTTGAACCAACATTTCATCCGTGTTGTTCGGCATTGTTTCAGCAACGATTGGATATACGCCCCATACGAGGTTCAATTGACGCGCAACGCGCTCCGATTCTGTCACCGCGATGATGTTCGCTTCAGGACGATACTTCGCTGTACGAGCAGCCGTATAACCTGATTGTGTCGGTGTCAAGATTGCTTTGGCGTTCAAGTTGATTGCCGTGTGCGCAACCGCTTGAGAGATCGCATCCGTCACTGTATGCTCACTGCGCTTCTGACGATCTTTCAACAAGTTTTTGTAGTCGAGCATGCGTTCTGTACGCTCTGCGATTGCAGCTTGCATTTGAACAGATTCGATTGGGTAGTCCCCTGCAGCTGTTTCACCAGAAAGCATGACTGCGTCTGTTCCATCCAAGATTGCGTTTGCTACGTCTGATGCTTCCGCACGTGTCGGACGCGGGTTACGTTGCATTGAATCAAGCATTTGCGTTGCTGTGATGACCGGCTTCCCGAGATCGTTACACTTCTTGATGAGTTCTTTTTGAACTGGTGTCACTTCTTCTGTCGGGATTTCAATTCCGAGGTCCCCACGGGCTACCATCAAACCGTCAGAGATTGCCAAGATTTCTTCGATGTTATCGACACCTTCTTGGTTCTCGATTTTCGGGTAAATCTTGATGTGTGATGCGTTATGTTTCTCGAGAAGTTGGCGAATTTCAACTACGTCAGATGCACGACGTACGAATGATGCTGCAATCACGTCAATGTCTTGTGAGATCCCGAACTCGATGTCCGCGATGTCTTTGTCCGTGAGGGCAGGAAGGTTTACCTTGACGTTTGGCAAGTTAACACCTTTCTTCGTCTTGATGATTCCTTCGTTTTCAATGACGCAACGGAGATCACGGTTATCAAGCTTTTCAACGACACGGAGTCCGATGAGACCGTCGTCGAGCATGATGTGTGAACCGACTTCCACATCATCGTAGAGTCCTTCGTACGTCACAGAGAAACGATCTTTCGTTCCGACGATTTCTTCCGTTGAGACGATTGTGACTTCTTTTCCTTTTTCAAGAAGTGCCTTACCGTCTTCGAATGTATGCGTGCGGATCTCTGGACCTTTTGTGTCGAGAAGAACAGTGACAACTTTACCCGCTGCTTTCGCCGCTTCACGGATGTCACGGATACGAGCGCCGTGCTCTTCATAGTCACCGTGTGAGAAGTTGAGACGGGCAACGTTCATCCCAGCTTCGATCATCTCAGGAAGACGCTTCTCAGAAGCCGGTCCAATGGTACATACAATTTTCGTTCTACGCATAATATAAAAACCTCCTAGGGGATATAGTGCAACTTACAAACAGAAAACGGGGGGCCTTGGACCGTATCCCGTCTCTGCAACATACAAAATCGTTTAAATCGACAATTGGTTAACGAGGTCAATCAATTGCATATCAATCGTGTGCTTGTTATTGTCGAGCGCCTCATCGATATCAAGATCCATCATCTGGTTGTTACGGATTCCGACAACGCGGCCCGCTTTCCCTTCAAGCAAGATCTCCACAGCGTATGCACCCATACGACTTGCAAGGACACGGTCAGCGGCAGTTGGGGAACCACCACGTTGGATGTGACCGAGAATCGTGACACGTGTTTCTGAGTTCGTCTTCTCAGCAATCAATTTGCCGATTTCTTCCGCACTTCCCGCACCTTCAGCAACAATGACGATCGAGTGCTTCTTACCGCGTGCAATCCCGTGATTGATTCGTTCCACGATTGCATTCAAATCCTCTGGACGTTCTGGGACGAGAATCGACTCAGCACCACCAGCGAGACCAGAATAAAGCGCGATATCACCAGCGTCGCGACCCATGACCTCGATGACATACGTACGTTCATGTGATGACGCCGTATCACGAATCTTATCGATCGCATCAAGCGCTGTATTGAGTGCTGTGTCGAAACCGATTGTCGCATCTGTTCCTGGGATATCGTTATCGATTGTACCCGGAAGGCCGATTGTTGGGAATCCGAGTTCAGTCAATTTTTGAGCTCCGCGATAAGAGCCGTCTCCACCGATGACCACGAGGGCATCGATATTGAATTTCTTCAACTGTTCTACTGCTTTTGCGCGACCTTCTTCTGTTCTGAATTCAGGACAGCGCGCAGAGCGAAGGAACGTACCTCCACGTTGAATGATGTCGCCGACTGATCCAAGATTTAATTCGACTAAATCACCTTCGATTAATCCTTGATAGCCGTTATACACGCCGTACACTTCAAGACCTTCAAAAATTGCTTTTCGGGTCACGGCACGGACAGCAGCGTTCATTCCAGGAGCGTCTCCTCCGCTTGTTAATACCGCAATACGTTTTAAATTCACGTCGCTCACCTCTTATGTGTTTTAACGAAATCTGAAAATAAAATACCACGTCTGACCTTTGTTTTACAACACAAGTATGTGAAAAAAATGCATAGGGTATCTCACAAAGCAGTCACTTGATGAATGAATAAAGCTTTATTCAAAGCCATTGTTACCGTTTTCACTCATTAATTGTGCCAATTTGATGATATTTGGTCGCACGTCCTTGAATCAGCTCAGAAGTCGATTGCGCAAGCAACTCGTTCATGTGCTGTAATAAGACAGGTTTCAAGAGTGACGACTGTAGTGACACATCAACGTGTGCCCCCCCGTACACTTCTCCTACCACTTCATCGACAATCCCTAGGTTGAATAAATCTTGTGCTGTAATCTTCATCGTCTCTGCCGCACGCTCTGCTTGTTTCGCGTCTTTCCACAATAGTGCCGCTGCACCTTCTGGCGAGATGACTGAGTACGTACTATTCTCAAGCATCAATAGACGGTCGCATACACCAATCCCAAGCGCACCACCTGAACCACCTTCTCCAATGACAACGGAGACGATCGGCACTTTCAGCGTCGCCATCTCAAACAAGTTACGGGCAATCGCTTCACTTTGACCTCTCTCTTCTGCGGCTTTCCCCGGATAAGCCCCTTTCGTGTCAATGAATGTCAAAATAGGACGGTTGAACTTCTCGGCTTGTTTCATGAAACGCAATGCTTTTCGATAGCCCTCCGGGTGCGGCATACCAAAGTTTCGTTTCATGTTCTCTTTCGTGTTTCGCCCACGCTGATGTCCGATAATCGTCACCGGCACTCCTTCAAACGTCGCTAGTCCAGATACGATTGCCGCATCGTCATACCCATGTCGGTCCCCATGGAGTTCCATGAAGTCAGGGAATAAATGCTGGATATAATCGAGCGTTGTCGGTCGCTTCGGGTTTCGCGCCAACTGGACGCGATCCCACGGTTTCATATTCCCATAAATATCTTTTTCTAATCGGTCGAGCTTTAACTCGAGATGACGAATCTCTCGGGATAAATCAATCCCTTTCGTCTCAGCGGTCTCCCGTAATTTATTCAGTTGTTCAGTGACTTCTTTGATTGGGTCAAACATGACGGACACCCCCATCGTGTAATTCAATCATCCTCTTCAAGAACGAACGCATCTGTTCACGATGAATGACCGCATCCAGCTGCCCTGACTCAAGTAAAAACTCAGCAGTTTGAAAGTTCTCTGGAAGTTTTTCCCGAATCGTCTGTTCGATGATTCGTCGTCCTGCAAACCCGATGAGCGCTCCCGGCTCTGCGACGTTCAAGTCGCCGAGCATCGCAAAACTCGCTGACACACCACCTGTCGTCGGATGAGTCAAATACGCGATGTACAGCAGTCCTGCTTCGTCATGTTCTTTTAGAGCGATGGACGTATTGGCCATCTGCATCAAACTGACCATTCCTTCTTGCATCCGAGCCCCACCTGATGCTGTGAACAAGACGACTGGAAGCCCGAGTGATGTGGCGTTTCGGACAGCCGAAGCAATCGCTTCTCCAACGTATGCACCCATCGACCCCATACGGAATCTCGCATCCATCACACAGACAACGAGTGGTAGTCCGTCGATTGTCGCCTTTCCACATACGACGGCCTCTTCAATCCCGGTCCGCTCACGATCTTTCGTCAACTTTTCCTCATAGTCAGGGAAGTCGAGTGGATTCGCCTTGACAGACGGTCCCACAAAGCGTTCGAAAGACCCTTCGTCGACAAGCATATCAATCCGTTCTTGCGCCTGAAGCGGAAAATGATAGCCGCAATCACATACTTTGTGGTTCTCATTCAACTGTTTTGTATAATGCATATATTTACAAGATGGACATTTCGTCATCAATCCCTGTGGTGCGTCAATCTTTGGTTCTCGTTGACGCAATGGCATATATCGTTTCGGTTTCTTGAAAAAAGCAGTCATCGCTTCCCCCTCGTTCATTCCGGCATCCCCATTCCACGCCACGTCTCGACAAATCGTTTCCGTTCCTCGAGCGTATATAAATCCCCAACGTCTAATCCGTCAAAAAAGCGATTGACCTCACTCCAAATTCGAATGAACAGTTCATTCTTCAACTGAAAGATGAGTTGCTGGCGAAACGTTCGATCATCTTCGATCACCGTTTCTAATAGAGCCAGTCGTTCCTTAGTCGGTTCAATTTCTGAAAACGCCATGCGCTCCAATAGTCGAAGCATCTCAATAATATCGGTCGCTTTCGTCTGTTTGGTCACAATGAACTCCGACAATATCTCAATGTACCGATGTCGGTCTTGCTCACACAAAAAGGTACCACCACCATGTCTCGTCTCCACGATGCCTAAAAAGCTCAACGCTCGTAACGCTTCGCGAACCGAAGCGCGGCTAATGGACAGCGTTTCGGCGAGCTCTCGTTCGGATGGAAGCCGATCACCTGGAACTAAAGACGATTGGACAATTAATTTTCTAATCTTTGAAATGTTTCCGTGAAATGAGGATGCGTGTTTTTCATGCATCTGACCGTTCAACTCCCTTTTTTGGATCACCTATCAAACTTAAGTGGTCAGACCAATTAGTGCGATTATATCACTTTTTAGGACTTGGTACTAGTTTCTGGACCAACCATTTTTGTATCGATTCGTTTCAGTACGACATTTTCTTCCCCGAACCGTCTTTTCGCTTCCGCCACATACTCTTCATTCGGATTGATTGAAAAAGCTGAAGCCAGTTGTTTCACTTCCTTCGAATCCGTGAATCGGCATACAACCGGGACATCCCCTTGTGCTCGTTGAATCCAATCTTCCAATTCAGGGAAGCGGTCGAGTGTGAGCCGGATGAATAAGGCTTGCCCGTGTAACGGTCGAACCCGTTCGACAATCAATTGCTTGCGACCATCCCGTTCATTCGAATGGACCTCGAGTAACAAGATGTTACCGGCATAGAGGGACCGTCCAAACTGCGCGAATGTTCGAGGAAACACGACGACCTCGTCTTGCGTCATGCCATCGTCCACCATGAGAACACCCATCCGTTCTTGTTTTTTTGTCATGAACGTACGTACGTCATCTACATATACGACGAGATAACCGTTTGTTCCATTCATGACTTCTTCAATTGTAGACGGTTCGATCCCGATATCCGGAAGTGCCGTCAATGGAGAGTGGACCACCCATGTCCCGAGCGCCTCCCTCTCTTCTTCAGACCAATTCGGTTCTTTCACTTTTTTCTGTTTTAGTCCGAGTGAAGACAGCTCATCCGGTAAAAAATGTGTTCCCGCTTCTTCTCGCAAACGTTCGACTGCTTCAAAGGCATGTGTCCGGTCACCGTGATACATCCGGTCGAGCGCGCCCGCACCAAGTAATCGACGTAATTTCAGTTGGTCTTTATTTTTCCACTCCATGGCTTCTTGAAGCGTTCTGACATCTTTCAACTGCCCGTTCAGTTCAATCAGTCGGTCCACATCCCGTTTGGTCAACCCCTGGACCGCCTTCAACCCGAGCCGGACGCCCGGTCCCTCAAGTGTCGCGTCAGCGTGACCATGTAAGACGTCCGGTGGGTACACCGGAATTTGATCTTTCCGTAACAGTCTGACAAGTTCCGTTGTTTTTTCTGATGTCACCACATGAAAGACACGAGGGAAATGTGCTTTGACGTAAGCCAATCGGTAACTGATCAAACTGTAGGCGACAGCGTGAGAGCGGTTAAATCCGTACCCGGCAAACTTTTCAATCCATGAAAAGATTTGCGCCAAGACGTCCTGGTCTCCCGCTTTTGCTTGTTGCAAAAATCGTTCTCGTTCCCGAGCAATCGTTCCGGTATCCTTTTTGGCAATAGCACGTCTGACCAAATCCGCTTCCGCATAGGAATAGCCTCCGAGTTTACGGAGAAGTTTCATCACCTGTTCTTGATAGACGAGTACACCGTATGTCGGTCTCATGACGTCTTCTACGTCTGGGTGGACTGGTTGGTAAGGCATACCGTGTTTTCGCTTCGCATACGTTTCGATGAATTGCATCGGTCCCGGGCGATAGAGTGACATCGTGACAACGATATCTTCAAACTCAGTCGGTTTCACTTGTCGAAGCGCTTGCTTCATCCCGGTCGATTCAAATTGGAAGATTCCGTCCGTCTCACCTCTCGCAAGCAATCGATACGTCCGAGCATCGTTTAACGGAATTGTTTTCAGAGAGAACAGCGCATCACTTTCTCGAATCAAATCCTCCATCTTTCGCAAGCGACTCAAGTTTCGTAATCCGAGCAAGTCAATTTTCAGAAGCCCGACCTCTTCCAAATCCTTCATATTATATTGGGTCACGTGTTCTTCAAGTTCGGGTTGGAGCGGAGTCACTTCTTCAATCGGTTGACGACTGAGCACCACTCCTGCCGCGTGAACGGAGGATTGACGCGGCAAACCTTCTAGCTGTTTGGCAATCCGTAATAACTGCTGACGCTTTTGGCTACCGGCAAACCACTTCATCTGCTTCTGGCTCGACATCAGTTCATCAAGTCCTCCGGCTTTCACTTGCTTGCTCGCAGCCTGCCCTTCCTCAAGGGTCATCCCGAGCGCTCTCGCAACGTCTCGAATTGCCGCTTTCGCACCGAACGTGGCAAGTGTCCCAATCTGTGCGGCATGCGTATGACCGTATCTTGATAGTACGTAAGAAACCACTTCCTCACGACGTTCATCTTCAAAATCGAGGTCTATGTCTGGCATCGACACACGCTCTGGATTTAAGAATCGTTCGAACAACAACCCGTAATGAACCGGATCGACTTCCGTGATATGGAGGGCAAAACTGACGAGTGAACCTGCTGCCGATCCACGCCCCGGACCTACTTCAATCCCAGATTCTCGAGCAAACCGAACGATGTCTTCCACGATCAAGAAATAGGAAGAAAATCCGGTATTGGCGATGACTTCAAGCTCAAACTTTGCCCGCTCGATGTAAGGTTCTTTCACGAGTTCCATCGCCTTCAACCGCTCACCGACAAGTCGTTTCAGCTTTTGATCGGCATCCGGAATTTCTGGAATCGCCCCTTCCGCACGTGGTAGATGATCTAGCCGAATCAATGCCTCGAATCGATCCAGTTCCGATAATTCTTCCGTTGTGAACCAGTCATTCATTTCACTCGGTAGTCGAACGTGCAATCCTTTTTGTCGCACGTCTTCATTCGACATCACGTCCCCTTCGCGAATGGCAGAAATGGCTCGGAATCCTTCCACATCTTCCGGTCTCATGTATCTCGTTTCAGGGGCCGGAATCAATTGGACAGCAAGCTCTTCGCGCATGAGACGAAGTTGTTTCAACACTTGTACCTGTTCCGTAGTCTGAGGTGCCGGTAGTCCGAGCCACAGCTTCTCTTCATCGACAAACGACAAGAGTTGATGATAAAGGCGACGCCGGTGAACCGGATCACTCGCTTTCCAATTTTCAGGTAATACGATCAGCGGCATCGTTGTCCGTCCTTCAATTCCTCCCGCCTGGATGATACGATATTGTTCCTTAAGCTCCGTTTCGTTAGATGAATACACAATCACGGATACGTCTAACCCATCCAATCGGAGGACCGTTCTCAGTCCGATTAGCGGTTTCACCTCATATCGTTGGCAATATGACAAAAATGTCGGAACCCCATAGAACGCATCGTCTGCGATCGCCACGGAACGACTTCCCCGTTCGGTCATCTGCAAGACATATTGTTCTAACCGGATTGTACTTTGTAGTAAACTATAAGCAGTTCTGACATTCAGATGAATCATCGTTGGCCTCCTTTCTATATTAATGGAATTGTCAAACTCAATTCATCACTTCTCTGATACAATAATTATAGACAAAACTCACGACAAAAGGGGGTAAAAGCGTATGATTATCAATCGGGGACAGATTGCACGCGATAAGTTAGAAAAATTACAGCATGGTCAAACAGTGTTTGCCGACAGCCCAGAAATCATCGACCGGCTCCGTAAGTACATTACTGAGTATCAGCTCGACGTCGTCGAGGACGTGACCGAACGAGGTACATGGTTCATCCCAAAGGAAAATGGAGACAAATGAAGAGAGCTGACCTCGGTCAGCTCTCTTCATTTTCTTCAAACGTGAATTCCCCAGCCACTTCATTCAAAGCCGCAATCACGTCATCCATCTCATCCCATGTGTCAATCGTGGCACCAGCCGCCATCGGATGACCTCCCCCACGGTATCGCTTGGCCACTTCATTGATGACAGGACCTTTCGACCGGATGCGCACACGAATCTCTTCTTTGTTTTCCACGAACATGACCCAACATTTCAATCCTTCGAGGCCAGAGAAGCTATTGACGAGTTGCGATGCCGCTTCCGGGGACGCATGGAACGTCCGGAGCACGTCCTTGTCAATCTTCACATAGCCGACGCCTTCTTCTGTGACATTGACGTGCTGTAACACGTACCCTTGTAACTGAAGAGTCGCTAAGTTGGTCTTATACATGTGTCGGTACAATTTATTCGTATCGATGTCTTTCGCGATCAGCGCCGAAGCAATCTCAAACGTTCGGGCCGTAGCATTTCGAAACTGGAATCGTCCTGTGTCGCCTACGATGCCGGCATAGAGTAAAAATGCCGCCTCTTGGTCGATTGGATATCTCCAAATGTCCGCGAGTTCCACAATCATCTCAGACGTCGAACTGACCGAGGTATCGACAATCTGTGTCATCGCATATGGATCTTCATCGGGATGATGATCGATTTTAATGATTGTCTTCCCTTTTAGCGCAAATGGTCCATCGATTCGCTCTTGATTCGCCGTATCTAATATAAGGACGAGCGCGTCTTGATACATTTCTTCTTCGACATGTTCCATCTTTCCTAAAAACTCGAGGTCTGGAACCATGCCACCGACCACATAGATTTGCTTCTCCGGATGAACCGATTTTAGAATGCGCTGTAAACCAAGCTGGCTCCCCAACGCATCAGGGTCTGGTCGTACGTGGCGGTGAATGAAAATGGTGTCAGCCGCCTCAATTTCTGATTTGATTGTATCCGCTTCCTGCCATTGCGTCATGATGATTCCTCACTTTCCTACACACTATTATGGTATGATGATAACAGATTACGAGATAGAAAGGGGTTCCTTCACTTGCAACTTGTCATGATTGGACTCATTTTGTTCGCGCTCGGTGCGTACCTTGTCTTCAAGCGCCGTGCTTTTTTGACAAAGACGCCAAACCGAAAAGCGTTGTTCAACACGCAAGCGTTGATCTGGTTAAGTTTATTCCTCGCATTGTTCGCTGCGAACCAAATGGTCGGGGGATTCGGTCTGAATTCATCTGTCGGTTGGATTGTCAGCATCGTCATGTTAGTCGTCGGTTTAGGGAATGCTGTTGTCGGATTTATCCGTTACCGCAAAATTTACCCTCTCGCCGCAGAAGAACCGACGAATACGCCATCATGAAAAAGAGCACCCGCTACGCGCTGTAGCAGGTGCTCTTTTTATTACCGATCGATGAGTTGTGCCGTGACGAGCGCTTTGGCGACAAGTTGTGTCCCTTGCGTCATCTCCACATCCACTTTCCCGAACTTCCGACCGAGGTCGAAGACATGGGCCGACACTCGAATCTGACTTTCAATTTGAATCGGCTTCATGAAATAGACGGTGATATTCTCAACCACGAGATCGCCTTTCTTCATATGACGTAGACTTCGCGTCGCCCCTTCGACCAACAAGGTCGTCAACACGCCAGATGAGGCGGTCCCCATATGACTCGTCATCTGTGGGGCCACTTCAACCGTGAAGGCCGTCCCGTTCGATGCAGGATCTTCTTTCAGCTGGTTCGTGATCATGTTATCGAACGTCTCACCGACTTGCGGTTGTCGATTCGCCAGTTGCAACGCCTTCAGCACATCTTGGCGGCTAATAATCCCAAGCAGACGTCCGTAGTTATCAACGACAGGTAACATCTCGATCCCTTCCCACACCATCTGGTGCGCGGCATTGGTGACACTCGTTTGTACGCCTACTGTAATCGGACTTTTCGTCATGACCTTCTCAATATCATAGTCGTGTGATTTATCAATGACATCCTTTGCCGTGATCACGCCGACCACTTTCATCTGTTCATCGATGACGGGATACCGATTATGTTTCGTCCGTTCATTCAGCTCGTGCCAACGTTTCACTGTGTCATCTGACTTCAGATAGAACGTATCGTGGAGCGGGATGACGATATCTGAGACGAGTAAAATCTCTTTTTTGATTAGACGGTCATAGATGGCTCGGTTGATCATCGTCGCGACGGTAAAACTGTCATAGGATGTAGAAATGACAGGCATATCATACTTATCTGCCATTCGTTTCACTTCATCCGTTGTGTCGAATCCCCCTGTGATCAACACAGCCCCACCTGATTGTAAGACGAGTTCATGCGCTTTCTCGCGGTTCCCGATGATGACGAGTGAGTCGACATCGATATATCGCATCATCGCCTCGAGCTTCATGGCACCGATTACAAATTTCGATAGCGTCTTGTGGAGACCGTTACGTCCGCCCAACACCTGACCATCGACGATATTGACGACTTCGGCGAATGTCAGCTTTTCAATATTTTCTTTATGTTTTCGCTTGATCCGAATCGTCCCCACCCGTTCAATGGTTGATACGAAACCTAGGTTCTCAGCTTCTTTGATGGCCCGATAAGCCGTACCTTCTGATACAGCCAACTCTTTGGCGATTTGGCGGACCGAAATTTTTGACCCTACATCGAGTGACTCGATATGTGCTATGATCTGTTCATGTTTTGTGGTCATACGCGGAGTCCCTTCTCTCAATACATTTTCTACTCTATTCAGTATACTGTATCAGTCGAACTAGTTCAAACTGTACCAATCAAATTGCAACATTTCCTTTCTGTTTTCGAAACAGCTATAATAGACGAGTAGTCAACGTAAGAGGTAGAAGGGAAGGGATTCAACTTGAATCAACGCACCAATCAAATTGCACAATCTCTAGCGACAAAAGGGTTAGATGCAGCATTCATCACGTCGAAAGCATCCGTGTTTTATTTCTCGGGAGTATACGCGGAAGCGCACGAGCGATTGATCGCCATTTTAGTTTTGAAGAACGGCACAACTGCCATCATCTGCCCAGCACTTGAAAAAGGGATTGTCGAAGCGAGTGACTGGTCAGGTGAAATCGTGACGTATATGGACCATGAAAACCCATGGGACAAAATCGTCAAGTTATTCCTCGATAACCAAATCGTTCCTGAACGAATCGGAATCGAAGGGGAGCATTTGACATTCAACCGAGTCGAGCAGCTTCGCGCCGGTTTTGCCGGTCTGTCAATTATCGATTTGACAGACGAGCTCCAAACGTTACGTATGATCAAATCACCGGATGAAGTCCGGATCATGAAGCGGGCCGCCGAGTTGGCAGATATGGCCATCGAAGCCGGGATCCGCTCCCTCCGTGAAGGCGTGACAGAACTCGAGGTCATCGCGGATATTGAATACGCCATGAAACAGCAAGGCGTCCGTGAAATGTCGTTCGACACGCTCGTCTTGTTCGGTGAGAATAGTGCCGACCCTCACGGTGTCCCAGGCAACAACCGCTTGAAAAAAGGAGATTTTGCCTTGTTCGACCTCGGTGTCGTCTGGCAGGGATACTGTTCAGACATCACACGGACGGTTGTCTTCGGTGAGGCGAGTCGCAAACAACGTGAGATTTACGAAACGGTTCTTCAGGCTGAGGAAGCCGCAATCGAGATGGCGAACGTCGGTACGACACTCGGCGCAATCGATATCGCGGCACGACAAGTCATCACGTCTGCAGGATATGGTGAATACTTCACTCATCGAATCGGTCACGGAATTGGAATCGAAGTACACGAACACCCCTCGATGGCAGCGAACAATGACATGACCGCCCAAGTCGGGATGACGTTCACAGTCGAACCGGGTATCTATCTACCGGGAGTCGGCGGAGTCCGTATTGAAGACGATCTCGTCATGACAGAAAGTGGTCCCATCACATTGACGAGTTATCCGAAAACTCTTCAAGAGATTGAATGACAAAAAGTGCGATCCATTCTCAAGGATCGCACTTTTTTACATATCTTAATAAAACAAGCGCAGCATGACATCCCGTTGCGGTACGTCATAACGTTCCATCTTCTCTAAAAAGGCACGTTTGTCATATGGGACCGCCTTCAGTTCAAGAGCAATCCCGGTTTCTCCTTCAGAGAATATGGCAAAGCGAGCCAGGTCATCTTTCGCCACTCCGAGCGCACCAGGATTGACGTAGCGCTTGGTGTCATCTTCAAACAGATGGACAGGATGGTGATGTCCGAATAACACGATTTCTCCTGTATATGCTCCATACAGTCGCTGCATATTTTCCAGTGTCGGTTCGAGAATCTCGTGAAACGGTTCTTCGACAATCGTGGCGTGGCGTCGTTCGGTCGGGATATGATAATGAATGCCGAACACCGTTTCGCCAACCATTTTGACGGACATTGTTCGTGGAAGGGATTCGAGGACATCTGCATATCGAGTCTCTAGATGACGCGCAACCCACTCATGGTGGGGGCGCGTATGAGCATAACTTTCTGGATGACCGTGTCCAGCCAAAAGGGAAAGAACCGCTTCATCATGATTCCCAGAAATCATATGCGTTCCCCGGTCTAACAAACGCTCCATGACCGCATTAGAGTCCGGTCCCATTGCAATCATGTCACCGAGCGACCAGATGACGTCGACCCGCTCCGCATCCATGACTTGAAGTGCAGTCTCCAACGCCTCGAGATTTCCATGAACGTCCGTGACCACTCCAATCTTCATCGCCTTCCCCTCACTTTCGGTATTGATGGACGACGTTGACGCCGCCTGTCACATCGATGATGGCACCTGTGATCATGTCCGAGTCTTCTTGTAATAAGAACGAAATCAAACGCGCGATATCTTCTCCTGTCCCGTGTCGACCGACCGGAGTTCCTTCATCCACTTCCGCTTCATCAATGCGCATCTCCTTTTGAGAGCCGACGATATTGCCCGGATTGACCATGTTCGCCGTAATCCCAAACGGGGCCTCTTCTAGCGCGACCGATTTTGTCAAACTGACGAGTCCCGTCTTTGCAGCGGCAAACGCAGAACGATGGATCCAGCCAGGGGCCGTCCCACTTTCCGGAAACCCATACGAGATGATGCGTCCAAATCGATTTGAGCGCATGGAAGGAATCGCACGACGCATCAACCAAAATGAGGCGGACAGGTTGCCCGTGAGTACTTCGTCCCACTCTTCGTCTGTCAATTCGACGAGCGGTTTCCGCTCAAAGATATATGGACCTGCATTTAAAATCAAGGCGTTCGGTTCACCAAAGCGTTCGACCGCTTCCTCATAGGCTGAGAGCAGTTGTTCGCGGTCCGTCAATCCGGCCTCGATCATATGTATCCGTTCATGTTCCCAGTCAATCGGATTCCGTTGCAAAATGCTGACGTGCCACCCATCTTGTAACAGACGCTCCGTCACTACGCGTCCGATCCCTTTGGCACCAGATGTAATCATTACATGTTTCATCGTCCTACCTCCTCCGCCTTATTTTACCCGTTCTTTCACACGAATTCCAAACTTGGACATGTCGTGAACATCGTCATGAAAAAATTCACGCATTTTCATGGCGAAAAAGCGTGAAAACTGAAAGAAGTGGTATACTATATATGTAAGCCGAGCGTATATTTCGAGCGAAAGGTTGGGATTTACATGGCAATTGTATACAAACACATTTTATCTGCCGTTGACGGCTCTAAAGAGGCAGAACGTGCATTTGAAACAGCAATCGATGTCGCGATTCGTAACGAAGGAAAACTGTACGTCGGTCATGTGATTGATACGCGTACGTTTGCGACTGTAGAAGCTTACGACCGCACAATCACAGAGCGTGCCGAGACATATGCGAAAGAGTTGCTTGAAGACTATGTCAATCGCGCGAAAGAGCGTGGCGTAAAAGAAGTCGAAACGGTGATTGAATACGGTTCCCCGAAAGTGACGATTGCGAAAAAGATTGCACCTAACCATGATATTGATCTTATTATTTGTGGTGCGACAGGTTTAAACGCCGTTGAACGGTTCTTTATCGGAAGCGTTTCTGAAAGCATCGTCCGTTATGCGAAATGTGACGTCCTCATCGTTCGTCAATAATCACCCATCCATCAAAAAGGGTCTTGCGCAATCGCAAGACCCTTTTCCTATGCATTATAACACCTTGACTGTAACCGTTTTACGACCAAATTGAATCGCTGCATTTTGCGAATACATTAAGATGTCAATTTTATTTCCTTTGATGGCGCCACCAGTGTCAGCTGCCGTGTAGGTACCCATCGACTTGCCCCCTACGAATACTTGTACTTTCGTTCCGAGTGGAATGACGCGCGGGTCTACCGCGACTACATTTCGCTTTTGGGTACGAACGTTCCAACCAAGTGCCGTCTTACCTGAACATCCCTTGCAGTACGGTGTATATGCCGACGCTTTCATCGTATACGTCTTCACGCTTGCTGGTTTGAGCGGTTTAGGAGCACTTACAGTACGTAAGTTCTTTGTAGGAACCCATACGGCCTTCCCTTTATAGTTCACGCGAATCCAAGCACCTCGAGAACCTGTACGTTGAAGACGATCACTCGCCGTCATCTTCCCAATCACTCGTGCATTTGATTTCCCTTCTGCATAGACCATCTTCGAACCTGACTTTGTTGCAACATATACTTTTTTCGTAGCTGCTTCTACTGGTGAAGTGGGTAGAGCAAATGCAAATACGGCGATGGCGAGAAGTAAGAGCGTCATAATTTTTTTCAACATACGTTTATTCGTCCTCTCTTCGTCAATTTGGTTTCATTTCATATCAACATCTATCGAACGAGTGACTTGTCACTCCAATTGAATATTTCGTCCAGATAACTATATGACGAAACATCAGTCAGTGCCGTTACACTTCCTGTTCATTTGAGTGACACGAACATTACAAATCGATGTCAAAATTAACGGTTTATCATGTTAGATTGGACATATGAATCAAATACGAGATATTTTTATAAATTTACATCCAATATATGGTTTATTCATGTCATAAACATTGCAAAACGATGTAAATGAAGCGCCTAATGTTACAAAGGAGAAAACATTTGTCCTACTTACGATTCTTCACATTAGTAAAAAAGACTCATAAAAAAACCCACGTTACACGAAGTAACGTGGGTTCGTTTCGTATTATGCGTGTGCTTCGACAAGGTTTGCAATGCGTACCGTGTCGCGCGCGATGACCAATTCTTCGTTCGTCGGGATGATGATGACTTTAACTGGTGAGTGCGGATAGTTGATGAACAACTCTTTTCCGCGAGCACCGTTGTTAAGTGAAGGATCCCAGTAGACACCCATGAATTCAAGACCGCGAAGGATGCGTTCACGGATGACGTCCGAATTCTCACCGACGCCCGCTGTGAAGATGATGGCGTCGACACCATTCATTTCAGCCGCATATTGACCGATGTAACCGTGAATACGGTTCGAGAAGATTTTCAATGAAACTTCTGCACGATGGTTGCCTTCTGCAGCCGCTTGCTCGATGTCACGCAAGTCACTTGAGATACCAGAAAGACCGTACACGCCAGACTCTTTGTTCATGACGTTCAATACATCTTCAGCAGACTTCCCTGTTTTTTGCATCAAGAACGGGATGAGGGCCGGGTCCAAAGAACCTGAGCGCGTTCCCATCGTGATTCCTTCGAGTGGTGTGAAGCCCATCGTTGTATCGATTGAGCGACCACCTGCTACTGCAGCGATCGATGCACCGCTACCGAGGTGACATGAAATCAAACGCAAGTCTTCTAGCGGACGACCGAGAAGTTCTGCCGCACGCTGTGTGACATACTTGTGGCTCGTTCCGTGGAAGCCGTATTTACGTACACCATGTTCTGTATAGTATTCATAAGGAAGACTGTACAAGAAATTCTCTTCAGGCATTGACTGGTGGAACGCTGTATCGAATACCGCCACTTGTGGGACATTCGGCAAAATTGCCTGGAATGCACGAATACCTGTCAAGTTTGGTGGGATGTGAAGTGGTCCGAGCTCTGTGAACGATTCGATGTTCTTCATGACTTCATCGTCAATGACGACCGAATCCGCATACAACTCTTTTCCGTGTAACACACGGTGACCTACGCCAGAAATCTCATCGAATGATTGGATGATATCCAATTCGATCAACTTCTCCAACGTCAATTCAACCGCTTCTTTGTGCGTGTGAAGTGGTGTGACCACGTTGAACTTCTGTCCTTCACCATACTTGATTGTAAAAATCGCATCTTCTTTCCCTACACGCTCTACAAGTCCGACTGCGAGCAACTCTTCCGTTGGCATCTCGAGTAACTGGAACTTGAGCGATGAACTACCCGCATTGACTGCCATAATTTTCGTCATGTCATACACCTCTTACCTTTCGTTTTAAACGCATATCTTTATCTGTTCAATTTAAAACTGATAACTGTATCATAATGAAGATACTTGATTTTGCATACCTTTTTCAAGTATTTTGTCCGTTATTTTTGAGTTGTTTTGAACCAATCATCAATCTGTTTCACAACATTGGCTACCGCTCTGACATCAGTGAATGACGGAAGTTCCACAAATAGCGCTTGTTTTGGCCGTGTGACGCCTTCTCCTACTTTTTGAAGGAGCAATAAGCTTTTCGCGTAACGTTCGTCTTTAAACATCGTCGTCGGAAGTTGAATGACCCCTTTCACAACAGCCTCACGGTCCATCCATTGTTTTAATTTCCCTTCGTCATCCTGTTCAAACAAATTGTTCGGGATGACAAATAATCCATGCCCACCTGGTTTCGTATGGCGAATCGCCTGTTCCATCAAGAGGAAATGCGAATAGGCATGTCCTTGTTCTCGTTTCATGTCATATTCGGCTGCCACTTCATCATTTGGATAATATCCGATTGGCAAGTCAGCAACGGAAAGGTCGCTCGGTTCAACAAACAGAGGAGCAAGGGCGTCTTGATGGAAGTAGGATACTGGTTCTCCTAACAAGTTACTAATGGAATAGGAAAGACGAAGCAACAGTTCATCCACTTCGACCGCTTGCGCTGTCGCATCTTTTAACTGAGAGAGAACGGCGTGCGTCAACGTACCTGTCCCACTACCTAAATCTAGAATCGTCGCGTTTTCCTTAAGTAGCTTCGAAGCTAGATAACCCATAAATAGGCTGACCGCATCCGGTGTCGGTTGATTGTTCGGGGGGAGTTGTGTCGTTTCTTCCAAGACGAGTAAACTCACTGCTTTACGGACATCGTCCATCTTCTCTTTTTCAATGTCAACATGGTCAAATACTTGGACGAGTGCCTCGATCGGTAATACATCCAGGTCGTTGACCAGTTTCTTCGCTTCCTTCTTCCAATCACGATAGAGTTGTTCAAAACGTTCCATTTTCGTTCATCCTTTCCATACAAAACCGGCCCCCATGAGAGGACCGGTCGGTTCACGTACTAGTGTAAGCTATTTTAATCAATTTCGCCAAACGAATCAATTCGCTTGTTCGAACGCCTCAAGTGCCGCCGCGAAATCAACTTCATCTGTCATTTCATCCATATATTGTACATATTGGACGACGCCATTCGAATCGACGACGAATACAGAACGCGCAAGGAGACGCATTTCTTCAATTAAAACACCATATGCTTTTGCGAATGAAAGATCGCGGTGGTCCGAGAGGGTGACTACGTTATCTAAACCAGATGCAGAACACCAACGGCGCTGTGCGAACGGCAAGTCGTTCGATACAGTCAAGACTGTACCACCGAGTGATGAAGCCTTTTCGTTGAACTCACGCGTTTGTGCATCACATACGCCTGTATCGATTGAAGGAATGACACTGATTAGTTTTTTCCCCGGATAGGTTGCTAACGTCACTTCTTCTAAAGCAGTCGTCAAGACGCGGAAATCAGGAGCTTGATCTCCTACCTTCACTGGATTTCCTTGTAATGTTACGTCGTTCCCTTTAAATGTTGGCATGTACTCATCCCCTTTGTTGTAGTTACTCGTTCATCATATCGATGAACTTGAGCCTTTGACAAACTTCCTGCTTTTGGCTCTGTTTCAGTTTTCCCTATATCGGTAGGAAGAAACACGTTATAATAAAGAGGACACCATTGACAAAGGGGATGACTCAGATGAGAAACAACGTCTATTTGTACCATCGTAACGTCAACGAATTCACAAAAGAAGTGAAGAAACTGAAAGAAATCGGGGAAAAACACGGTTTCAACATCGTAAATCAACCGGAGGACGCGAACATCATCGCTGCAGTCGGCGGGGACGGGGCATTTTTACAGGCGGTTCGCTACACAGGCTTTCGTCAAGACGCCATCTACGTTGGCTTCGGTCGTGGATTGAACGAGTTTTATTGTGATTTCGACATACATAAACTCGATGAAGTCGACCGCCTCTTCTCGGACAACTCGATGCGAATCGAAGAAGGTCTCGAAGTCCGGAAGTATCCACTTCTTTCAGCATCGATCAACGAATCGACACCGCTCCTCTGTTTAAATGAGGCTTCGATTAAATCAAGTATTATCAAATCACTCGCCATCGAGGTCTATATCGACGATCTACATTTCGAAACATTCCGTGGGGACGGAATGGTTGTGTCGACGCCGACGGGATCGACTGCCTATAACAAATCTCTCAGCGGTGCGGTCGTCGACCCACTCATCCCATGTATGCAAGTGAGTGAGATCGCTTCGGTCAACAACAATCGCTATCGCACACTCGGCTCATCCTTTATCGTTCATGATTCGCGTAAGTTGTCACTCCGCATCGTCGAAGACGGCAACGACTACCCGATTATTGGGATGGATAACGAGGCGCTCAGCTTGAAGTACACAGACCGAATCGATATCGAACTCTCGAACCAGGTCATCAAGACTGTCAAGCTTCGGACCAACTCGTTCTGGCATAAAGTGCAACGTTCATTCTTCTGATGAAGAAAAAGAGTTGCTTCATCCCTTTCGGATGAAGCAACTCTTTTTTACAGCGTGGCTTTTTCTGCTTCGTACACTGGTTGCCCTTCGACGACAGTCATTACAAGACGGTTGTGCAGGATGTCTTCCCCACTCAATTTAAAGAAATCTTCATCCCATACTGTGAAGTTGGCATTGTAGCTTCGAACCAATAGCCCGTTTCTGCCGTGCGTCCCTGTAGCAACATGAGGCGAATACGTGAAGCTGCGAAGAGCTTCATACATCGAAAGACGTTCACTCGGATTTAGCGTGCTCGACCTGTGAAACGATTGTCGCATCACCGCTCCAAACAATCCCTTTCGGACGTCAACAGATGAAATCGGCGCGTCACTTCCTCCTAACACCAATGCTCCCGTATCGAGTATAGACTTGAATCGATAGACATCATGCACGCGCTCATTGCCCAACCGCTCGAACAGCATGTCCATGTCATCCGATAAAAATACCGGCTGTGCATCAATCAAAACAGGCAATGATTTGATTCGGTTGATCAATGAGTCATTCAATAAAGAGGCATGGATAATTCGATCTCGTGTCCCTTTTCTGGCAGGGTACTTCTCAAGCAGGCCGACAAATTGCTCAACCGCCGCATCACCGATCACATGCGCTGCCACATTCATCCCGTATGTTCGTGCTTTTTTCACAAGTGCCTCGAGATGATCTGGTCGATGCACTTCAATTCCTCGTTGACTCCGATCATCCGCATACGGTGCAGATAACAGAGCGGTGCGTCCACCGAACGAACCGTCGACAAAGAGTTTCATCGCACCGAAGTCAAACCGCTTCCGACGCGTCATCGCATCTTGCTGGATGACACGATCCACCACCTGTTCGTGAACGAGAAGGTGTGCTTGAAACGGAAGTTCGTCCAGTACATCTTCGTACGCTTGAATCGTCTCGAGCGGATCTCCATGATAGAACAAGTCTTCCGTATGGGCGCCAACGATTCCATGTGCGAATAATGAATCGATTGCCCGGCGAAGAGAAGCGGCATTTTTCTTACGATTCCCACTCAATTCTTTATATAAGAGATCTAGTGCAGCATCATATAGGACGCCATTCAATTTACCTTCTTCATCTCGCCCAAGTTTTCCACCTTCGATCACCGTATGGTGGATCAGTCCAAGTCGTTCAAGTCCTTTCGAGTTCACGACGGCTACGTGACGACAGACACGCTTCAACACGACAGGACGGTCGTCAATCACTTCATCAATCATCTCACGTGTCGGCATGTCACCGAGCAGACGATCATCAAACCCTTCTGCGACGATCCAATCGTCGTCCGACTCTCGTTGCTTCATCGTTTCAAGTAATTCTCGAAGATCCGTCGCTTCACTCGCATCGACACGGTCGAGCGCTTCGCCGTATCCGACAAGGTGAATATGTGAATCGGTAAAGGCCGGATACACACTCTTCCCTTCCAAATTCACAATCTCCTCGATGCGACCCGCATATGTACGTCGGAGATGTCCCTCGTCCCCCATCTTCAAGACGCGTCCATGCTCAATAAACATGGCACGTTCCATCTCACCCGGTTTATTCAATGTGTAGATATTCCCGTTGACCCATAGTGTACCCATCTGACGATTCCTCCTTGATTGAAAAAAGATTGACGTCTACGTTTTTCCCGTTTCCGTCAATCTTCATGCATCGTTTATTTTTTTAGCAATTCCTGCTGTTCTAACCCTTTATCCACACGTTGACGAATTCCGTTGGCTCCGTTCTCATCGAATCGACCGAGCACCCGCTCACCGATTTCGACCGCAGTGCCATACTCTCCATGCAAGAACTTGTTTTCCGCAAGCGTCAAGGCGATATGGACCTCGTTATCACGGCGACGGAAGCGGTTTGCATATTGGAGCAACTGTTCCGCATACGTCACTTGACGAATCAGTGCATGGACACGGTCACGGAAGTTATCCATCATCTCTTCGACATCATGGCTAAGCCCGACGATATACGTCATGTTGAACGGTGCCTTGTCAAACTGTTCGTCTAACGACTGGACACCTTTTTGGAGCTGACGTAAGTCGTTTGACAAATCATTCGGAACAACCGGCATCGCACTTTTCGCTAACAGGCGACGATGCCCAGACAATTCTTTCTTCCACGTTTCTAACTTGTGACGGACCTCAAGCTCTTCTTTACGTAATGAATTCGTATCCTCAATGAAACGCTCATGCATGGCACTGAATTGGTCAAGTGACCGTTTCGCTTCCTGCACTTTGGATTTGATCATACTAAACGGTAACATTTGGGCGACGAGAGCTTGTTCAATATCAAGTACATTCGCCGTGAGAGTCGTTCGTTCACGTTCTAATTGTTCGAACTCTTCTCCGACGCGTGCATTGATCTCATAGTTGCTTACAAGTCGAGACATTTCCGTCTGTAAGTGATTCATGATTTCGGCAGATTGCAATTCGCGCTCTTGTATCGTCGCAAATTCTTTTTTCACGTATTGGCGGGCATCGACCTCTGTTCGGAATGCTTCGAATAATTGATCGATATCCGAGCTCAACTGTTGCATGTCCTCTTCAAAATGATCAAATTCCAAGCGTTCGATTCGAGCCATCAACTCTTCTCGACGATCTTCCGCTTGATCGATTTCTTCCATTAATCCAAGTGGTTCAAGCGCATACCCGTCCATTTGCATTTCTTTATGTCCAGCCCGGAGTTGTTGAAGTTGTTGTTTCAGTTCCACTTGAACCGTACGTACGAATTGCGGAATGATCCGAATCAGTTCACGGATGTGTCCTACTTGATTCGATAAGGCTTGTCCGGTTTCAAATGCTTCAGAAACTTGACCGACCTGCTTTAAGTTGATCATCTCACTGCGTTTCGCCTCGGCAGCGGCAATCTCTTGTTCCACCAATGCATAGGTTGGTCCGAACGCATGGTTTTGTGAATTCAATGTCTTGCGGAACTGATACAACTCTTTCTCATCCTGCTTCACAATGTCCATAAGCGAGGTGTGATGCGTCGTAAATTCATCCATCTCATCGAGCATGGCGTGTACCATCGTCTCGAGCTCTTCAATGAGTTGTTCAGTCGCATTCAAGTCAGCTTTGACTTTCATGAAACGATATTTATCCAAGTCTTCCTCAGCCCGGTATAACGCTTCATCGATTTGACCTGCATGTACACTCACTAACTCATCCCAAGATTGATGCCAACGATCAAACTTTTCTTTCGTTTCCCCTTCCATCGGCCACTGTTTGAATTTCTGGAGTTCGACGGGTATGCTCGCACTGAGCACACTTTGTTTCCTCATATCCAAGTCGTCAATTTTTTGGTAAAAATTCCTTCGAATGAGCATACTCCCCAACATGCCGCCTAATACGACGACGATGATTCCAATGATTAATCCATAAATTCCGTAATCCATCTTTGTCACAACCTCCAAGCCGCTTTCGTGGACTTATGTACCTTTATATAAAAAAAGAAGTATTTTATAAGAATAGATATACCTAATCATATTATAGAACCAACGATTTGCATAGGTTTTCCAATGGTTTCAGTGGAGATTGTTCATTTTTTCGGAACTTTCTAACAAGACAAATCTGAAATTTGCGTGTACCATAATGCTAAATTCTAAAAACATGAAAGATGGAGGGGGATTTATATGTTCCAAACGACATCGTACTCAGGTGATTTGACAGCCGGTTACGAACTATTAAACAAGCAACTCGCCGCATTATTAGAGGGCGAAACAAATACAGTGGCCAACCTTGCCAACGCCAGCGCTTTACTCAACCAATTTTTAGATCGGATCAACTGGGTCGGATTCTACGTGACTGATTCTGAAGACAGTCTAATCCTAGGACCATTCCAGGGACTCCCGGCTTGTGTTCACATCACGTTCGGTAAAGGGGTTTGTGGAACTGCGGCAGCTACTCAAGAAACACAGCTCGTGGCCGATGTTCATCAATTCCCTGGTCATATCGCATGTGATGCGGCTTCGAATTCTGAAATCGTCGTCCCTCTCGTACGTGACGGGAAAACAATCGGCGTGCTCGATATCGACAGCCCGGAGTTCGACCGTTTCTCAGAAATCGACCGTCAAGGACTCGAACGTTTTTGCGAAACACTTCTTCGCTATATTTGATTGACAAGAGATGGTATTCATCGTATACTCATCTTTGTGCATGAAATGACGATAGCAGTCACAGACAAACGTATCCACCTTTCGGGCCTCGACTTTTGTCGGAGGGGCATCTCGTAGCTTCGCTATCAAGTGAAGGTGCTTGCACCTAGAAAGGGGCGTTACTCGTCTTTGACACCGTTGTTCTTTTGTGCAAAATACATGAACAACAAGGAGGAGTCCAATCATGGCTCGTTACACAGGTCCAGCTTGGAAACTCTCGCGTCGCTTAGGCATCTCGCTTAGCGAAACGGGTAAAGAATTAGCAAAACGTCCTTACGCACCAGGTCAACACGGAAATGGTCGTAAGAAAATCTCAGAATACGGTCTTCAGCTTCAAGCGAAGCAAGCACTTCGTCACATGTACGGAGTGAACGAGAAGCAATTCCGCCGCATCTTCAACGATGCTGGTAAAATGCCAGGCATCCACGGTGAGAACTTCATGTTCTTGCTCGAATCACGCCTTGACAACCTCGTTTACCGTTTCGGCCTCGCTCGCACACGTCGTGGAGCACGCCAACTCGTCAACCACGGTCACATCACTGTTGATGGATCACGCGTTGACATCGCGTCTTACCGCGTAAAACCAGGTCAAGTTATCGCTGTTCGCGAAAAGTCGAAAAACGTAAAAGCAATCGCTGAAGCACTTGAAGTAGCACCAGCTACAAAAGACTTCGTATCGTTTGACGCTGAGAAACTCGAAGGTACATTCGTACGTCTCCCAGAACGCGCTGAACTCAACGACCAAATCAAAGAGCAACTCATCGTCGAGTACTACTCACGTTAATGCTTTTTATCCCCTTCTTCACGAAGGGGATTTTTTTATTTCTTCAAAATCTCTTGTCGAATGCGTCCCATTTGCGTATCGAGGGCATCCGCCATGAGTGACGCTTCAATCAGCTCTTCTTTCGATGATTCTGGCACGGCATGTTGATATTTGTACTGAAGCTTATGTTCCGTTGCCGCCCAAAAGTCCATGGCGAGTGTCCGAATCTGAATCTCCGCAGGCACCCAGATGATTCGTTCTGCCAAGTAGACTTTCGTTTTCACGATGAGATGTAAGCTCCGATACCCGCTCGGTTTTGGATGTTTGATGTAATCTTTGATTTCGATGATATCTAAATCATCTCGCGCCTCTAGATGACGCAAGATTTCATAAATATCGTCGCGGAAGCTCGTAACAATCCGAATGCCCGCCACATCGTGCACATGTTCCCAAAGCGCCGAAACTTCCAAAGGCAAGTCTTTCCGTTTCATCTTGCGCACGATGGACGGCAATGTCTTCATTCTCGTCTTCACATGTTCAATCGGTGAATACCCAAGTCTCGTCTGCCAGTCCAAGTCGATGATTCCGAGATCGCTCTCAAGTTCCGTGATCGCCATTTCATAATAACGAAAGTGTTCGCGCCATTGATGGAACTGCTCACCGAAAAATTCTTCTATCTCCATCGTCATCCCTCCTATCTTCCCATTTTAGCAAATCCGAACCGCACGTCATGTATAAAAAAAGTCCATTCCTCAACAAATGAGGAACGGACATCGTAATTATACGTGACGAATCACAAAGTATTTCTTCTTACCACGGCGAATGATGGTGAATTCACCGAGCGTGTCTTCGCGCGTAATCATTTTATCGAGCGCTTGTTCACGTTCACCGTTCAGGTAAACCGCTCCGTTCGTCACATCTTCACGTGCCTGACGTTTCGATGGTGAGATTTTCGCTTCGACGAGGAGGTCGACAAGGTTGCGTTCACCGTCAAGTTCGAATTGCGGCATGCCTTTAAACGCATCTTCCATATCTTCCGGTTGAAGCGACATCAAATCTCCGCTAAAGAACGCTTTCGTGATGCGCTCCGCTTGTTCAAGTCCTGCTTCACCGTGGACAAGCTTTGTCATCTCTTCTGCGAGACGGCGCTGTGCCACGCGCTTTTCAGGCGCTTCTGTCACTTCGGCTGCAAGTGCCTCAATCTCTTCATGCGACATGAACGTGAAGTATTTGATGAACTTGATGACATCTGCATCGTCGACGTTGATCCAGAACTGGTAGAACTCATATGGCGACGTCTTATCCGCATCTAACCAAACTGCACCGCCCGCTGTCTTCCCGAACTTTTGTCCGTCCGACTTTGTGACGAGTGGCACAGTGAGACCGAACGCTTTTTCAGAGTGACCAAAGCGACGAATCAATTCAAGACCTGCCGTGATGTTCCCCCATTGATCACTTCCACCGACTTGAAGACGACATTTCTCTGTCTCGTATAGTTTCAAGAAGTCGTAAGATTGGAGCAACATGTAAGAGAACTCTGTGTACGAGATCCCGTTCTCCATACGTGAATCGACAGAGTCTTTCGCAAGCATGTAACTGATTGGGAAGTGCTTCCCAATGTCGCGCAGGAAGTCGATGATTGACATCTCTTCCGTCCATTCGTAGTTGTTGCGAATCGTGATCGGGTTCTCCCCTTCAAGTGGAAGGAATCGGCTCAACTGATCCTTGATGCGATCGGAGAAGAGCTTGACCGTATCCAACGTGTTTAGTGAACGTTCATCCGAACGACCAGACGGGTCACCAATCATCCCTGTCGCCCCACCGACGAGCGCGATGACCTGATGGCCGGCCTGCTGGAAACGTTTCAGCGTCAAGATCGGGAGCAAGTGCCCGATGTGAAGCGAGTCCGCCGTCGGATCAAATCCCGTGTATAACGTCGTCGGTTGTTTGAGTTGTTCTTTTAATCCTTCTTCATCTGTCATTTGGTTGACAAGTCCTCGAAACTCTAAATCGTTTAATAGTTCCATTTGTTCCACTCCTTCGATTGACATAAAAAAAACGTCCCTTCTCATATGAGAAGGGACGGAGATTCCGCGGTACCACCCTACTTGTCGCAATTTGCGACCGCTTGAGCGAGAGATAACGGTCTCGAACCGGCCCGAAGGCACGCTCTAAAAGTGTAATTCATCGATTGACATTGGCTAGTTCACAGCAACCACTAGCTTTCTGGACAAGAGGCCCGTCGACTACTTCGCTTTCTTCACAGCGTCATTATCTTGTTGACTATGCTATTCATTTTATAAGCATCGTTTTCAACTTGTCAACTCTTACAATGAAACTTGCACGAGACATCGGTTTCGAGGTAAGGTGTAGGTTGAATTGTGCTATAATCGAATATATTACTGTCTAAAATAGTTTTACACCATATTTAAGGAGGCTGTCATGCTGCAGAAGATTCGAGACTTATGGAATAATCCGACGTCATTGAAAGTACGTCGTTATGCCAATGTTATGTATGATGTGTCGTGGAACGTCCTACTCCTGACCATCATTTCTGTTGTACTCATCGGGTTTTTAGGTGCTGGAATTGGTGTCGGATATTTCGCGTCACTCGTCAAAGATATGCCGACCCCGGCTTATAAAACGATGACTGCGCAAATCAATACGTATACATCGACTTCCAATATTTACTTCGGAAGCGGGGAGCGCATCGGGAACTATACGACCGATGAGGTACGAATCCCGATTCCAGTAGAAAAAGTTTCTCCATACGTTGTCGATGCACTACTTGCGACGGAAGATGTCGAATTCTATGAGCACGATGGCGTCGTTCCAAAAGCGACGTTACGCGCTATTTTACAAGAAGCAACAGGATCTGAAGATCGCACGGGTGGTTCAACGTTGACGCAACAATTGATTAAAAACCAAATGTTGACGAACGAAGTATCTTTCGAACGGAAAGCAAAAGAAATATTACTCGCCCTTCGTCTAGAGAAGGCGATGGACAAAGATGAAATTTTAAACGCCTATCTGAACGTCGTCTCGTTCGGACGTAACTCGATGGGACGTAACATTTCAGGGATTGAGGCCGCCGCTCGCGGTGTGTTCAATACTTCGGCAGAAAAATTGACACTTCCACAAGCCGCTTTCCTTGCCGGTATCCCAAAAAACCCATTCTTCTACACACCTTACTATCAAGGTGGCGTCATCAAAGAGGACGTATCGGGTGCGGTTAACCGAATGAAAACGGTATTGAACCGCATGTACGTTGCAGGAAAGATCACGAAAGAAGAATATGATGCCGCTTATAACTACGACATCACGCAAGACTTCATGCAGACTCAGACGAAGCCTCGCGACAAATATCCGTACGTGGTAGACGAAGCAGAACTTCAAGCACGCCAAATCGTGACGGATTATCTATTGGAGCAAGATGGGATTGAAATCAATGAGTTGAGCTCTGAGGAACAGGACTCTGTCCGTTCGACTTATGCGAAGCGTGCTCATAACATGTTGCGTCAAGGTGGGTTCAACATCCGTTTGACATTGGATAAAGAAATTCACGAAGCGATGCAACAACCGGCTAAAAACGCTGGCAACTTCGGACCGAATCAAACGATTAAAGATGAGAACCGCACACTTCCTGAACAAACCTCTTCTGTCATGATTGAGAATAAAACCGGGAAAGTACTCGGATTCGTCGGAGGTCGCTACATCAATGGCAAGACCGACGATTTGAACCGTGCTTTCTGGGCAGAACGTCAAATCGGATCGACTGCAAAACCGATTCTTGTCTATTCAAATGCGATTGAAGCTGGCATGATTACACCTGCCACTCAAATCATTGACGAGGAGTATTTCTATAAGTTTACTGGTCCCGGACAACCGAAGAAACAAGTTCAAAACGAAGGGAAAACGTATCGCGGTGCTGTCACAGTACGCGATGCGCTCAAGCTCTCCTTGAACGTTCCGGCTGTTAAGATTTATGAAGAACGTAACCAAAAACCTGCTGATACGCAGAAATTAGTCGACATGGGGATTCCGGTATCTGAAGGAAACCGTTATGCTTCAGCGATGGCACTCGGTACCGGGGAAGTCAAGCCAATCGATTTGGCCGCCTCTTATGCGATGCTAGCAAATTACGGTGAACACGTGGAGCCGTACTTCATCCAAGAAATCGAATATCAAGGTGAAGTCATTTACGAAGCGAAGCCGAAGAAAACGCGTATTTTCACAGAACGTACCTCTTATCTCGTGGTGGATATGCTCCGCGACGTCTACACGTCAGGTACTGCGACATATGCACAATCGTTGCTCAGCGTTCCTGGCGATTGGATGGGTAAAACCGGTACAACGAACGATCAACGTGATTCGTACTTGGTCGGGTCGAACCCGAACGTTACACTCGCCGTCTGGTCAGGTTATGATTCACAACGCCTCTCAATGCTAGATGGTTGGGATTATGGACGTTACTATCAACGGACACAGCGCATCTGGTCGCAAACGATGAATCGTGTCTATGCGGATGACCCAGAAGCTCTAGGCGTCAGCGCACGCTTCTCACAACCTTCAACCGTCACTTCGAAAGACTTCCAAGACTCAGGTTCATTCTCTGAGAAGAAGAAAGTAGAAGAGAAAGAAAAAGAAGAGGAAGAGAAGAAGAAAGAAGAAGAGGCCAAGAAAGAGGCCGAAGAAGCAAAGAAAGAAGCTGAGGAGAAGAAACAAGAGGCTGCTGCCGATGCTGCCGCTAAGAAAAAAGCTGAAGAAGAAGCTAAACAAAAAGCAGACTCCGAAGCAAAGAAAAAAGCTGAGGAAGACGCGAAGAAGAAAGCTGAAGAAGAGGCTAAACAAGAAGCCGAACAACAAGCTGAAGAAGAAGCCGATGCTGATGCTAACGGTGAATAAACAAAGGGTCGACACACGATGTGTCGACCCTTTGTTTATCTTAATCTTCCATCGTCGAGAGGTCACCTGTTTCAAGATTCAATTCCCAAGCCTTCAAGACACGACGCATGATCTTCCCGCTTCGCGTTTTCGGCAACTTGTCCTTGAATTCGATCTCACGTGGTGCTGCATGCGCAGCCAATCCTTCTTTGACGAACTGCTGGATTTCTTGTTTTAACTCATCAGACGGTTCATAACCTTTACGTAGCGCAATGAACGCTTTGATGATTTCACCTCGGACCGGGTCCGGTTTTCCGATGACACCCGCTTCAGCCACAGCCGGATGTTCCACGAGTCGACTTTCCACTTCAAACGGTCCGACCCGTTCTCCTGCTGTCATGATGACGTCGTCGACCCGACCTTGGAACCAGAAATAGCCGTCTTCGTCCATATAAGCAGAATCACCTGACACATACCAATCTCCCCAGAAGTAACTCTCATACTTCGCATCGTTCTTCCAAATCTTCCGCATCATCGACGGCCAAGGCGTCTTGAGTGCCAAGTTCCCCATTCGGTGTGGTGGAAGTGGTTGACCCCGGTCATCCAAAATAGCCGCTTCGCAACCTGGGATCGGTTTCCCCATTGAGCCCGGTTTGATGTCCATCGTCGGATAGTTACAAATCATCATCGCACCGGTTTCTGTCATCCACCACGTATCATGGATTCGAAGATCAAATGCTTCGTGTCCCCAACGAATGACTTCTGGATTTAGCGGCTCACCGACGGATAAAATATGACGAAGTGAAGACAAATCATACTTCTCAAACGCTTCGTCGCCAGCGCCCATGAGCATGCGGAACGCCGTCGGGGCACTATACCAAACTGTTACGCCAAACCGTTCAATGACCGAATACCAAAATTCAGGATTGAAGCGTCCACCAACGATGACGTTTGTCGCACCATTTAAGAAAGGCGCAAAAATACCGTAGCTCGTCCCCGTCACCCATCCAGGGTCAGCCGTGCACCAGTAAATATCATCCGGTTGAAGATCGAGTACCCATTTGCCGGTCATCATATGTTGAATCATCGCATTATGGACGTGGAGAACCCCTTTTGGTTTTCCTGTTGAGCCCGATGTATAGTGTAAAATCAGACCGTCTTCACGGTCGACCCACGTCAATTCGAGATCTGTCGTCGCATCGTTCGCCAATTTACGATAATCGAGCACCTTTTCCGACTCTTCGACATCGTCCCCAACGAGTAGAATTGTCTCTAAATGAGGCAACTGATCGACCGGAATGCGCGGCAACAGTTCTTTCGTCGTCACAATCACTTTCGCTTCCGAGTCGAGCAAACGGTCGTGAACCGCCTGTTCCATGAACGCCTCAAACAATGGACCGACGATGGCCCCTCGTTTGATTGCACCGAGCAAAATAAAATAAAGTTCTGGCTGACGTGGCATAAAGATAAAGACGCGGTCGCCTTTCTCCACACCAATCGACTTCAGAACATTACCAGAACGATTACTTTCTTTCTTCATATCCGCATACGTGTACCGCTCTTCTCGATCCCCATCGAAATAAAGCAGTGCCACTTTTGTCGCCAATTCACTTTCCGCATGGCGATCGATGGCTTCATATGCCAAATTGACTTTCCCCGTCAAATTCCATGAAAACAATGCTTCTGCTTGTGTCCATTCAAACGACTGACAAGCCTCTTCATACGACGCTAATTGATGTTCCCCTGTTAACGCTTTCAATTTTTCCATCGCTAAAGATTCGCCTCCCCTGTAAAGATTGGTATAACCACTTTCAGTATAGTGTTAAAATTATGACAAATCAATGAATTTCCAATTTCATCAAAACATGATGATTCAAGCTTGATGAAAGCGCTATAATAAGAGATGGAAAAGGTGGTGACCCTATGGAAAAACAATATCATTCAAAAGTGTGGCAGACCTCACAAGGTGACGTCACGATTGATGGTCCGGTGGCGCCTGACGTGTTACGGACGTATCGTCTTGATGAAGGATTGACAGCTTTTCGTGAACCGGAAGATCAGCACGAAGCACTCGTCGATATTGCTGGGTTAAAAGAAGGAAGAATCATCGTCGCCAGGCAAGACGATCTCGTGATTGGATACGTGACTTTCCTCTATCCTGACCCGTATGAGCGTTGGAGTGAAGGAAACGACCCATACATCCTTGAACTCGGGGCAATCGAGGTGAGTCCTCGCTTCCGTGGTCAACGAATCGGGAAACAATTACTCGAAGTATCGATGATGGACCCACATATGGATGACTTTTTGATTTTGACGACCGAATATTATTGGCACTGGGATTTGAAAGGTAGTGGACTCTCGATTTGGGATTATCGAAAAGTCATGGAGAAGATGATGAATCACGGTGGACTTGTTTTCTTCCCGACAGATGACCCTGAGATTGCCTCCCATCCTGCCAACTGTTTGATGGCTCGTATCGGAAAAAACGTACGACAAGAATCAATCGACCATTTTGATTCACTTCGTCTTCGCCGACGATTTATGTACGACTAAGGAGGGATTTCATGTTAATCGAACAGATGATGAATCGACATGTCGTGACGATTCAACCGACCAATACGATTGCCCATGCCGCAAAATTAATGCGTGAACATCGTGTCCGACATTTGATTGTGACAAATCCCGCTCGACAAGTCGTCGGGATTGTCGGCCAATTCGAGATGAGTGGTGCGACGAGCGTCTTTCATCCCGAAAGTGAAAACGCAGACTTTCAAAACCCTGTATCGAGCATCATGCGATCCGAGGTACCGACAGCGCATCCATTCGATTTCTTTGAAGATGCAGCTGCGTTATTTTACGAAAACCGGCTAACCTGTCTCCCTATCGTCGAACAAGGGAAACTCGTCGGTGTATTGACAGAGACCGATTTATTACGTTACTTCGTGCAATTGACAGGCGCACTCGAACCGAGTTCGCAAATTGAAATTCTCGTCGAAAATACGACCGGCACACTCGAAAAAGTGACCCGACTCCTCGCCAAAACAAACGTCAATATCATCAACGTCTTCGTTCATCCGACGAGCGATCCGTATAAACGTATCATCTCTTTCCGCGTCCAGACGATGAACCCGCTCCGAATCATCGAACGGTTGAAACGTGAAGGGTATGATGTCCTCGGTCCGGAGATGTCACGATGAGACCGATTTACATATTTGGCGAAGACGAGACGTCTTATCGCTTTCATGAGGATCATCCGTTCAATCCGTTACGACTGGAATTGACGACATCCCTTCTGATTGCAGCCGGAAAACTCTCCAAATCGGAATGTGTGTCTCCTCCACTCGCTTCGGTTGAAGCGTTAGCGCTCGTTCATGACTTTGACTACATCGAAGCCGTCCAAGCTGCGGCGGCAGGAGAACTTTCTACGCTGAAAGCGAATAAGTTTGGTCTCGGTACGGAAGACACTCCCATCTTTCCGACGATACACGAGGGAGCCGCACGGCTTGTCGGTGGGACGATTCATGCGCTCGATTTAGTTGCGAGCGGCAAAGCAGAGCGAGCCTTCCATGTTGGGGGCGGTCTACATCATGGAATGCGGCGCAAAGCATCAGGATTTTGCGTCTATAACGATGCGGCCGTCGCCATCGCACATGTGAGAAAACAATACGGGTCGCGCGTTCTCTATGTCGATACGGATGCGCATCATGGGGACGGGGTCCAATGGCTCTTCTATGACGATGATGATGTGATGACTTTATCCATACACGAGACAGGTCGCTATCTCTTCCCGGGTACCGGAATGGTGACAGAGCGAGGGAATGGGAAAGGATACGGCTATAGTTGGAACGTACCAGTCGATGCGTTCACCCAAGATGACTCATTTTTGACGTGCTATGAGACCGTTTTACGTGAAGCGTGCGAATGGTTCAAACCTGATATCATCCTGACTCAGAATGGTGCGGATGCCCATGTCTTTGATCCACTCACCCATCTCGCATCAACGATACGGACGTTCGAACAGATTCCCCAAATCGCTTCACGTATGGCAGACGAGTATACCGATGGTCGTCTCGTCGCACTTGGTGGCGGCGGCTATGACTGGTATCGAGCCGTTCCTCGCGCCTGGGCACAAGTGTGGGCCGGTCTGACGAGAGAGACACCCTATGCCGGAGATATCCCGACCGAGTGGATTGAGCAATGGTCCGGTGTCGCTGGTCAACCGTTACCCACTCGGTGGGACGACTCTCTTTACGCGTTTGATCATATCCCACGGCGTCAACAAATTGAAGAAAAGAATTGGGAAGTCACGAAGCGTGCCTTTTGGCCGTTCATCTCGAATGATCGAAAATCGATTTATTTATAAATAAAGCTGCCCGTTCATCTCAAAAATGGATGAACGGGCAGCTTTTCTTTTAGTCCTGACGAAGCGAGTCACGGCGTTCGATTCGGTGAGGAAGCACGACGTTTTTCTCTTCGATTTCTTCCGCGTTCAAAATCTTAGTCAAGAGACGCATCGCGACGGCTCCGATATCGTACATCGGTTGAACGACCGTCGTCAACTTTGGACGAATCATCGTCGCGAGGCGCGTGTTATCGTGACCGACGACTTCGAAATCGTTTGGAACAGAGTAACCTGCATCTTGAATCGCATGGATGACCCCAAGTGCCATTTCATCCGTCCCTGCGAAGATGGCTTTCGGACAATCGTCACGTTGCAACATTTTTTGCATCGCCTCGAGACCAGACGCATACGTGTAATTTCCGAGAATCATATCGTTCTCATGGAATGGAAGACCTGCATCTTCAAGAGCACGGCGGTAACCGGCAAATTTCTTCTCGCCATTGATTTGTTGCTCGAGTGGTCCAGTGATGAATCCAACACGGTCATGTCCGTGGTTGATCAACATCTGAGTCGCGTCATACGCCGCTTGCTCATAATCGATATTGACAGCCGGGAGATCATATCCTTGGTTCAATGTCGCTGCGAGAACGATTGGAACTGGTGATTTTTTGAACTCTTCCACGAGATCTTCATGCAAACGTCCACCCATGAAGATGATACCGTCCACTTGTTTACCTAATAGCGTATTGAGTAAATGGACTTCCTTGTCACGACTCGAATCTGAGTTACCAAGGATGATGTTGTATTTATACATCGTCGCCACGTCTTCGATACCTCGCGCCAAGTCGGCAAAGAAGATGTTCGAGATATCCGGTACGATAACACCGACCGTTGTCGTTTTCTTGCTTGCTAGTCCACGTGCGACGGCGTTCGGACGATAACCAAGACGGTCAATCGCATCCTGTACTTTCTTGCGTGTTGTCGGTTTGACGTTCGGGTTTCCGTTGACGACACGAGAGACGGTCGCCATCGACACCCCGGCTTCTCGTGCCACATCATAGATTGTTACGTTGTTACTATTCATAAACTACTCCTCCTACAAGTCCTGATTTTCAAAAAGTTTTCATAAAACGTCTTAAAAAAGGAAGACAGGTATCTGTCATCCATTTACCCTGTCTTCATGCGATATAAAACGTTTCCATTTGGAAAGCTTACTTTTTCACCAAATCAAGTTGGGGAAACTGGACCGTGAGTCCTTCCACAAATTGATCGAATTGATCGAAGTCCAATTGTTGTTGCGCGTCCGAGAGGGCGATCGCCGGATTCGGGTGCAATTCTACCATCACACCGTCAGCTCCGATTGCAAGGGCCGCTTTTGCAGCTGGCAACAATAAATCACGACGACCGGTCGAATGCGTGACGTCTACCATAACAGGCAGATGCGTCTCTTGCTTCAAAATCGGTACAGCGGTAATGTCCAACGTATTGCGTGTCGCACGTTCATACGTTCGAATTCCCCGCTCGCACAAGATGACTTGGCTGTTCCCGCTCGCCATAATGTACTCTGCCGCATAAATGAACTCTTCGATTGTAGCGGATAATCCGCGCTTCAACAAGACCGGTTTGTCTGTCTTCCCAACTTCTTTTAACAAATCGAAGTTCTGCATGTTGCGAGCTCCGACTTGAATGATGTCAACATACGGTAACGCCGATTCCACTGCGCCAGGAGTCATGATTTCTGTGATGACTCGTAGGTCATGTCGGTCAGCTGCAGTCTTTAACAGTTTCAATCCCTCAAAACCTAAGCCTTGGAAATCGTAAGGTGACGTACGCGGTTTATAAGCACCGCCTCGCATGATTTTAACACCAGACAATGCAAGCTTTTCTGCGACCGCATTCACTTGTTCGAAAGATTCTACGGCACATGGTCCTGCAATCAATTGTGGACGGCCGTTTCCGATCGTCACATCTTTCATATGGACCAACGTGTCTTCCGGTTGACGTTTACGCGAAACGAGAAGCGTTTTATCTCGATCTTCTCCTTGTAATTCAGCAGACGCTTTAAAGACTTCTTTAAAGATATGTTGAAGACGTGACGTTTCAAACGGCCCTTGGTTTGATGCGGCAATAAAATCAAGCATCTCTCGCTCTCGGACCGGATCATAACGTTCGACACCTTGAAGACGTTTAATTTTTCCAATTTCGACGGCAAGTGTACCGCGCCGACTAAGCAAGTCGAGCATTTCATGGTTCAATTCATCCATTTCTCGACGTAATCGATTCAATTGATCTTGTGGACTCATAGTTTCCCTCTCATTCCTAAGCCGTTCTTTCCAGATTCCTAATTATATCGAACTTTGTGCGCTTTGTCATAAGGAAACCTTCTACGTCACAAAATCACCAAAAAAGGACCGAATCCATTCGGTCCTTACGAATTAATCATTTTTTTTTAAGTCTTTCTTTAAATCTTCTAGTTCTTCTTTCGATTCCTCGTCGAGCAACTCATTGACAGGTGCTTCGAGCGAATCGTCAGACTTTGAATCCGATGCGTTCGATGGCTTTTCTTCTTCAGCCGCGCGGTCCATCTGTTCCTTCACTTCCGATTCTGCTTCCGCAACGAGTTGATCTGCTTTTTCCATCGCCTCTTCAATCGAAAGCTCATCTTCATCGATTTGTTGCTTCAATTCTGCAGCTTCGCGTGCCTTATCTTTTACGATATTGAGGACAGGTGCCGCCTTATCGCTCGCCACTTTAATCCATTCCCCGACGACCGGTTCTGCTTTCTCACGCATCTCTTTCGATTTGACAGTCAGACGCTCTCGCGATGTTGACGTCTTCTCATCAAGGTACGTCCGGACTTCACGTCCGTTTTTCGGAGACGTCAATAACGCGACTGCCGCTCCAACAATCCCTCCGAGAATGACACCCGTCAAAAATCCGCTACTTGATTGATTCTGTTCTGTTGATTGCTTTTGGTCTGTCATGTGTGAGTTCCTCCCCGAGATTAACTTATTTGATCTTATCATCCGTTTGAATCAAATCAGGTGATACAGGTGTTTCTGCTTTCTTCTCGCGTCGTGTGCGACGACGTGGACGTTCTTTTGTAGTAGAAGATTCAGGTTTGTTCTTCTTGAACAATTCGACCGCAACCGATCCCCATCGGACGGCTTGCGCAATCTGTTCTTTGTTTTCGTCCGCTGCCGAGTGGACAGAAGTCGAGACGGTACGAACAGACTCGGTTACCTCGTTCAATGATGTCCCTAGCTCATCAAGCGCATGAGCGACAGGTGCGAGCAATTCTGTTTTTTCTTCGACGTTGTCTACGAGACGGTTCGTCTTATGTAAGAGCGCCGTCACTTCCATCGTGATTCCATCGAGCTGGCGTTCTAAATTTTCGGTCGTATTGGCGACGCTTCCGAGTGTACGATTTACATTCGACAAGACACGCGCCAAGAAGATGACGAGTACGACAAACGCGAGCGCCGCAATTAGCCCAGCGATGCCTCCTAATGTGATCTCCATTCAATCCATTCCTCCTATTCAATCGTTTCTTGTTTCATTATAGCACCATTATGACTGAAAAGATTTGCTACAACCGTTTTCGCCATTCGGTATGATTATTCCTTTACCCGTTTTTGTGTTTTCGATTACACTAAAATAGAAATTCATAAAAAAAATTAGGGGTGATCGTGTGAGAGATCCAAGAATTACACAATTAGCTGACGGTTTAATCAATTATTCCGTCAAGCTACAACCGGGGGAAAAGGTATTAATTGAGAACTTCGGCGTCGAAGAGTCGCTCGTTGAAGCACTCGTCGAAAAGGCATACGAAGCAGGGGGACATCCTTTCGTTCTCTTAAAAGAGAGCCGTATCTTACGTAAATTGTATACAGGCGCAAGCCGTGAACAACTTGAACTGATGGCCGACATCGAACGTAAACAGATGCAAGCAATGGATGCCTACATCGGCTTACGTGCTGGTGATAACATTAACGAGTTGTCAGACGTTCCAAGCGAACAGCAAAAACTTGTCGGTGCCACACTTGGGAAAATGCATACCGAAGACCGTGTTAAAGGAACGAAATGGGTCGTTCTCCGCTATCCATCCCCATCGATGGCGCAACTCGCTGGAAAATCGACAGAAGCGTTCGAAGACTTCTATTTCAATGTCTGTACACTCGATTACGGAAAAATGGACCGTGCGATGGATGCGCTAGTCGAGTTAATGAATAAGACAGATCGCGTGACATTGAAAGGACCAGGTACCGATCTTTCATTCTCGATTTTAGATATCCCAGCCATCAAGTGTTCTGGTCAGATGAACATTCCGGACGGTGAAGTGTTCACAGCACCGGTCAAAGACTCGGTCAATGGTGTCATCACATACAATACGCCATCTCCATATCAAGGCTTCACGTTTGAGAATGTGAAGTTGACGTTTAAAGACGGGAAGATTGTAGATGCGACAGCGAACGATACAGAACGGATCAATGAGGTGTTCAACACGGATGAAGGTGCGCGTTATGTCGGTGAGTTCGCCATCGGTGTGAACCCATACATCCAACATCCGATGAAGGATATTCTCTTCGATGAGAAAATTGATGGAAGCTTCCATTTCACACCTGGTCAAGCGTATGATGAGGCTTATAACGGCAACAACTCATCTGTCCACTGGGATCTCGTCAACATCCAGCGCCCGGATTACGGTGGCGGCGAAATCTGGTTCGACGATGTGCTCATCCGAAAAGATGGACGTTTCGTCATCGATGCGTTGCTTCCGCTCAATCCAGAAAACTTGAAATAATATAAAGAATGGTGCGCCTTTTTCAGGTGCACCATTCTTTATATTTATAATTTTGTTTTCTTCCCGAGGGCGGCAGACATCATCCAAATTTCTTTTTCGAGTCGCTCGATATGAGAAACGAATGTATCTTCAATCGCCTCATCGCCGTCCTCAAATTTCTCCATCGCATCTTGCATCTCTTGACGGATTTGTTTGAAGTCACTGATGATATCTTTAATCATCTGATCTGTCTCGGCATGACGATCGCCTTCTTTTAACGTTGAATGTTCGAGATACTCTTTCATCGTCGCAAATGGTTCGCCGTCATTCATAAGGAGTCGTTCTGCCACATCATCGTAGAGTTCTGCCACTAAATTATAGAGTTCTTCTAGTTTTTCATGATACGTGAAGAAATGCGGTCCACTAATATACCAGTGATAATTATGAAGTTTTACAAACAGCAATCCATAGTTCGCTACTTCTTTGTTTAAGGTGTTGAGTGCAACTTGACTAGCCATTCCTAACATCTCCTTTGTCATATTCATCGATACTACTATTACCGAGATTTTGGATGGCTAAACATAAAAAAGAGAGACTTTCGTCTCCCTTTCACACTTACGCTTCAAGTTTTACAACTTCTTCATATTCGCGCTGATACGTTTGAATATCACCGGCACCCATGAATAAGAGCACGGCATCGGCATGGTTGCGTAACACGCTTGTACCACCACGTTTTAAGATATGTGCTCCTTCGATTCGTGATTGAAGGTCTTCGATGGTGACCGTCCCTTCTTGCTCACGTGCGGAACCGAAAATATCACATAAATAGACAGTGTCTGCTTCGGCCAATGCCGTCGCAAAGTCGTCCATGAATGATTTCAAGCGTGTATACGTATGTGGTTGGAAGATTGCAACGACTTCTCGATTGCCATACTTTTTCCGAGCTGCTTCTACCGTTGCACTAATCTCACGCGGATGATGCGCATAGTCATCGACAAGCACTTGATCGTTTAACGTCGATTCACTGAATCGGCGTTTTACACCGTTGAACGTTTCAAGACGTTCTTTTACCAATTCTTTCGGCAAGTTCTCGTAGTCACATGTCGCAATGACGGCAAGCGCATTCAACACGCTGTGGTCTCCATATCCAGGAATCCGGAACGTCCCGTAGAAGTCATCACGTAAAAAGACATCAAATGTCGTTCCATTTTCTGTCGATGTGACCTGTTCAGCACGGAAATCATTGTGCGTCCCGAAACCGTAATAGACGAGCGGCACGTTTGCTTGGATGTGTTGAAGATTTTCATCATCGCCACAAGCAATGATTCCTTTTTTCACTTGTTTCGCCATTTCTTGGAATGCGTCAATGACATCATCAAGACCAGAGAAATAGTCCGAATGGTCAAAGTCGATATTCGTCATAATCGCGTAGTCTGGTTGGTAGTATAAGAAATGTCGTTTGTACTCACAAGCTTCGAAGACAAAGTTCTTCGAATCCGCCACTCCCTCTCCCGTTCCATCGCCGATTAAGAACGATGTCGGTTCGATTCCACGCATGACGTGTGCAAGTAATCCCGTCGTTGACGTTTTCCCGTGCGACCCAGTGATGGCGACGCTCGTGTAATGGTTCGCGAGTTCACCTAAAAACTCGTAATACTTATAAATCGTCAATCCGAGTTCACGTGCACGCACGATTTCTGGATGATCATCACTGAACGCGTTTCCTTGTACAACGATTTGGTCTTCCGAAATATTTTCAGGATCGAATGGCAAAATTTCAATCCCTTTACGGTTCAAGGCTTCTTCTGTAAAAAATGCTTTTTCAACGTCCGATCCACGGACCTCATTGTTCATATCAAATAAAATTTGAGCTAAAGGACTCATGCCCGTTCCTTTAATTCCGACGAAGTGATAACGGTTCATCTGTAAATAGCCCCCCTAATTCATTGCGGCTCGTCAAAATGCGACAAACCTTTGTCATTATAGCAAAACTCACAGAATCGTGCTATTACAGATTATTGTTTTTTTGTGCAAGTCGTCGGCTACGGTACATCGCCATCCGATCTTTTGGCGTCATCATCACATTCACAGGCGGTTGATCCGCTTTAAATGAGACTTGAACCGCTGGTGTCAAATCTGTGTCAGAAGGCATTCCTTGCTGTTCAGATGGTGTTTGTAATGTTTCTGCAATCTGCTCGATCGACGGACCAATTTGTTCCGCCAATCCATCAATATCTAGGTCAGTTTGAGGAGTGGCATCTTGTTGAGCCTCCACGACTGTCTCCTTTTTTGAACGAGATAAATCTGTTGATTGCATAAAAACAGATGAAAAGCCATTATCAAGAATCGAAACTTCACCAAGAATCGATTTGTCTTCAATTTCAATTTCCCCGGAAATCAGCTCGTTGGACTCTTCACTCCATTCAGGTTCAGAGACGGTTTCAGTAGATGACTCTCGGTTCAGCTCTTCCGTCGCAGAATGAGTAGATTCCATTGCTGAATCATACGCATCTCTCGTTTCAGGAGAGTGTTCGACCGGTAGGACAATCTTTGGTTTGGGGCGAGCATATCCATAAATCGGTGACGGGACGTCGGACGGAATGAATTCCTCGGCTGCCTCAACCTTTGGTGGTGGGGAACCTTTTTGTCCTTCTTTCGACAGTTCTCGTTTGATTCGCTCTGCTTGTTGCTTCAGTGAACGTTCATATGCATCCATACTTGATTCCTCGCTTTTTCACTCAATCCATATTTAACAAAAAATCGGTCGAATTTAGCGACCGATTTTAAATGCTGTACCTACTTCATATTCGTCATCTAATACTAAAATTCCTTTTTCTTGCGGGGCGTTCGGAAGGTTTAATTCACGGGCAGAACAAATCATCCCGTGTGAACTCTCACCGCGGAGTGCAGATGGACGGATAATCAAACCAGTGGGCATCACCGCACCCGGTTTTGCGACAACGACTTTTTGTCCGGTTGCTACATTCGGTGCGCCACATACAATCTGAACAGTCCCTTGGTCGATTTGAACTTGGCAGATCGACAATTTGTCAGCGTCCGGGTGCTTCACTGCGCTTTCGACATAACCGACGACAAACTTCGGTGTCACGTCAACCCACGAAAAGTCCTCTTCAATCCCGTTGTCATTCAAGATGCTTTGCAACTGCTCCACTAATCCTACTGTCAACTCAACCGGACCATTCCATCCTGTCACATCAACATGTTGACTCGCTTGAAACAGGTTGTACCCGTTCACTTCCCCGTCTGCTGACTTGACGATTGCCACATCTCCCGTTCGCTCGACAGATTGATGATGTCTTTCTCCTTCTTTCAACAACACCATGAGTACATCACCGATTCCTTCTCGGTTGTAAAACACATTCATTTGCATACGTTCCTACGTCCCTTCTTTCAAACTCATCTCACTTATTTTATCAGATTATGTGTTCGATGGCGGGGTCTTTTTTCCGACAATAAAAATCGGTTCAAGTTCCCCCGCCTCATAGTGAAAGGCGAGTGCAGTTATAGGAATCCGACCATTTGTGAAGAAATCAAACATCAATTGCTGCATCGCATCATACCCTTGGTCATTTCGAATGTCCGCAACGATCATCACATCCTGATGTGGGACACCGACGAGCATATCCCCTTCAATCCGTCGTTCCATCATCCGGAGAAACTCATCATTTAACACACGAGACGCCTCGTAGCCATCGCGAGTTGATAAGAAGTAGAAGGGATTCCCAGCCACTTCGTCTTGCTTCATCTCGGTCGGTAGTTTTTTCACATTCTCACGGGCGATTCGTTCGATGCGGTCGAGCGTCATCTCATCCGAAAGGTGGCGTTCTTCAATCAATCGATACCCGTTCCCGCGGTCCAGCGCATAAAAAATAGCGGTTTCGGCCGTATGCGGAGTAAAAGCAAGTGCTTCTCCATTTTTTGTCGTCTTCGAGAAGGAGTTCGAGCGAATGACAGGATAGATGCCATCTTCAGTTCCGGTGAGGGAGATCTGATCGTCCGCCTTCATCGCCGATTCGATATACTCGATGACTTCATCGACGGCAACCTTACCGCGTGTCTTTGCCTTTGCCACAATCGGTGCAAGGCGAATATTGACCCCAAAACGGTCAGATTTTCGTTCGACGCGCAGTACCTCATTCTCACGGTCGTAAGAAGTACGGTATTCCTCATTAAAATGCGATTCTAGATAACGTCTTAGCTCATTCCGTTCCATGAAGACTCACCCTAATCCGTTCAAGAAAGCTTCAACCTGTTCCGGCGTCTTCCGTTCACGACCGACGTAGCGATCAACCTCTTTGCCATTTTCAAACGCAACAAAGCTTGGGATGCCAAAAATATCAAGTTCTTGCGCAAGTTCCATGAACTCGTCACGATCGACGTAATAGAACGTCCATGCTTCAAATTTCTTCTCGATTTCTGGCATGAATGGGTCAAGGAATCGGCAATCCCCACACCATGTCGCCGAAAACATAAGGACACTTTTCGCTTCTTTTGCTTCCATATATTCTGCCATTGTGGATAGTCGTTTCATGATTATCACTCCTGTTCGTTTTTTCCTCACTTATAATAGCATAAGTCAAGTCACACATTCTGCTCTGCTGTTTGTTATAATCAAAGCCGAAACTAGTTGAAACAGGTGAAGCTGAATGAAATTAACACGTGAAACGTTAAACCCTGAAATGAAACACCCTCTTGAACAGATGGTCGGTGTTTTTGGAATGCTTGCCATTTTGCGATACGGCTATTTGTTTATTGACACCGATAAAACGAGACTAGAGATCTTGATTTGGCTTGTCGTCGGTTTTGCCATCATTTATGTGCTAGAAAAAATTCTCAAGAAATTGGTGCGTCACTTACCCATCATTCGAAAGCGCTTCTTGATTCCGATTTACGTGATCGTGCTCATGTTATTCCTAATCAGTTTCCGCGTCCCACGTGAGACGGTTGAGTCCGTTAAAATGTGGTTTGGAATTGGATGAAAAAGAGCAACGTTCCTCGAAACGTTGCTCTTCTTTAGTAGTCAATTTTTAAATCATTCGGTTGAATCCGACCGGTTCTTCGCAAGACTGCGTATACCGCGTAGCTCAATAGAGCTGGTCCGATTATGAGGAAACCAATGACGACGAGAAAGGTGTACCAAGTAAAGCCCATTGTTTCGAGCATGACGATTGGACCGACAAGCCCACTTGTTCCCATGCCCGCCCCCGCAGCGACACTTTCCAATTCAAACAACAGAATCGCGATTGGTGCCAATACAGCACCGGCCATTGTCGGCGGAAGGAGAATCCAAGGGTTTTTCACAATGTTCCCGACTTGAAGCATCGAGGTGCCGATCCCTTGAGCAATCGCCCCACCGACTCCGTTATCACGATAACTCGTGATGGCAAAGCCGATCATCTGAGCCGCACAACCGACAGTTGCTGCACCAGCGGCAATCCCGTTCAAACCGAGCATCAATGCGATGGCAGCACTTGAAATCGGTGCCGTTAACGCAAGTCCCATCAATGTCGCGACGACCACTCCCATGAACAACGGCTGTTGCTCCGTCCCCCATTCAATCCAACCACCGAGTTGCGTCATGAACAGACCGACATACTTGCCGATATACGTTGCTGTGAAATAGCCTACGGCAATCGTAGTGAACGGCGTCACTAGAATATCTAGCCTCGTCGATTTAGAGACAAGTTTTGAGACTTCGACCGAAAGAATCGTCGCAACGTAGCTTCCTGCCGGTCCGAACTCATATCCAAATGCCCCGACAACGAGCGCGGAAAACAAAATGAGCGGCGGCGCCTCTAGCGCATAGGCGATGGCAATCCCGATTGCAGGTCCGGTCAAGCTCATGGCAACATCCCCGATTTGAATCAATGTGGCACTCATCCCTGAGAATGTCGTCCCTTCGAGCTGACCTCCGATTGTTTTCATGATCAGACCGATGATTAATGTACTAAACAAACCTAGTGCCATATAACTTAGCGCCGTCACAAAATAAAGCGACGGGCTCAATGAGATTCCTTTTTTCTTGAACATAACATATCCTCCTTACACTTATACAGGTGTCTTGTCATGAGTAAAATAGATGTATAAACACCTTTATCAGTATAAGACGTTTTCATGAAATAGCAAGAACATCCACAAAAAAAACCGTCCACTCATCTTTCGAGTGAACGGAATGTTTGATTTAACGAGATGGACGTAGCGTTTCAAGTGTCGAACGATCAAGTCGCTTGACTAACGCTTTGAGTAACGCTTTTGCTGCATCATAGTCATCCGTATGAAGAATTGAAGCATGCGTATGGATATAACGAGATGCGACGCCAATGACGGCTGTCGGCACCCCTTCTCCGCTCATGTGAACGCGCCCCGCATCGGTACCGCCTGGTGAGACGAAATATTGTGTTTTAATGTTTTCGTCTGAAGCCGTATCGAGTAAGAAATCACGCATTTCAGGAGACATGACCATGACGCGATCTAGAATTCGAATCAAAGCTCCCTCACCGAGCTGACCGAACTCCGTTTTACTCCCTGAGGCATCATTTGCCGGTGAAGCATCGAGTACGAGTGCCACATCTGGCTGAATCAATTCAGATGCCGTCTGCGCTCCCCGTAGTCCGACTTCTTCTTGTACGGTAGCACCCGAGAACAAGATGTTCGGGTGATCGGCTTTTGTCGTTTCTTCCATCAATTCGATCGCAAGACCGACGCCATAACGGTTGTCCCAAGCTTTGGCCATAATCTTTTTCGGGTGATGAAGTGGGGTGAATGCGCTCGATGGGACAGCAGGGACCCCTGGACGTACACCCCATGACTCTGCTTCTTCTTTAGAATCTGCTCCGATGTCGATAAACATCTGCTTGATGTCCATCGGCTTACTCATCGCATCTGGTCCTAACAAATGAGGCGGTGTCGAAGCGACGACACCCGGGATTTTACCGTTCGACGTGATGATGTCGAAGCGTTGTGCCATGAGCACTTGGCTCCACCAGCCACCGAGTGGTTGTATGTAAAGCATGCCGTTCTCGGTAATCCGTGTCACCATAAAAGCGACCTCATCCATATGTCCGGCTACCATGACTTTCGGTCCCGACTCATCTCCGACACGTTTCCCAAAAATTGATCCGATGCCATCCGTGACAACCTCATCTGAATGGGGTTCAATTCGTCCGCGTACAAATTGACGAACTTCAGACTCGAACCCAGGAGCTCCGGGGAGTTCTGTTAGCGTCTTAAATAAATCTCTCGTCTTCTGATCCATCTTTCATCATCCTTTCCTAACCGTTCTTGTCTCATTATATACAAAAGTTTTGACAGGATGCGAATGCTTTTCATTCCATTCGGGTACAGGTTTTGGTACGATGTACATGATAGCCATAGTTCAAGGGGAGGTAGTCATATGAAAAAAAGGTATTGGTTTATTGGAATCGGGGTTGCCGTCATTGCCGCACTTATGACGAAAAAAGCTTTAGATGAACGTAGCTTATCTGCAGAAAACGCGTTAGAGTATACAAAACGCGCTTTCTCAGCAAAAGGTCATGTCCAAGGGGCATGGATTTCTGCATCACCGGAGATCTACACATACGACGGCCGTGAATACGACGTCTACAAAGGTGGCATCTCGGTTCTTGAGAACGATGAAGAGAAAACATATGAGTTTACAGTCGACTCTGAGACTGGCGCATTACTCGAATATGCATGATACGAAACCGACGAATGATTCGTCGGTTTTTTTGTTTAGTTCCCTTGAAAGAGTGGAAAATTGAAATTGGTAGTTTTCAATTTAAAAAAGGAGTGATCTCGCGTGAAGAAGCTAATCGGTGAAGCAAGTGAACTCGTATCGCAAATGGTTGAAGGGATGGTCCATGCCCATCCTGAAGTGTATGGTCGAGTCGACGGTGTGAATGTCATCTGTCGGGCTGACGGAGCGAAGTCTGGAAAAGTCGGTCTCGTCTCTGGAGGCGGTAGTGGTCACGAGCCAGCACACGCCGGATATGTCGGGGACGGTATGCTCGATGCGGCAGTTTGTGGGGAAGTGTTCACCTCTCCTACTCCGGACATGGTGCTTGAAGGAATCAAAGCAGCTGACGGCGGAAAGGGTGTTCTCTTGATTGTGAAAAATTATTCCGGCGACGTGATGAACTTTGAGCTCGCCGCAGAACTGGCCGAAGGAGACGGCATCAAAGTCGACCACGTCGTCGTCGCAGATGACGTCGCCATTTCGAACAAAGAAGATCGCAGAGGGGTAGCCGGAACCGTCTTCGTCCATAAAATCGCGGGAGCTGCCGCTGCTAGCGGGAAGTCACTCGAAGAAGTCAAATCCATCGCCGAGAAAGTAGCGTCTCACGTTCGCTCCATGGGGATGGCAGTCGAACCTTGTTATATGCCGGTGAGCGGTAAACCTGGGTTCGACTTGAACGAGGAAGAGATGGAGATCGGCATCGGGATTCACGGGGAACGAGGTGTTGAACGGAAACCGACGAGTGATGTCGACCAAATCGTCGACGACCTCCTCAGTCACCTGAAAAAAGAAGTCGAGCCAGGAGAAGTTGCCGTCATGGTGAATGGAATGGGTGGAACACCACTATCTGAGCTGTATGTGACGTATCATTTCGTTGCAGAAAAACTTGAAGCTGCTGGATATACCCTCAAACGGAAGTATGTCGGCAACTACATGACTTCACTCGAGATGCATGGGTTCTCCATCACGTTACTCCCTCTCGATGATGAGATGACGACGTATCTCGACGCTCCTTCAGCAGCACTCGGATTCAAAATTTAATAAATGAGGTGTTTGGTTTATGTTGACGATTGATCGGATGAAGCAGGCGTTACGCGACGCACAAGTTGGCATCGAAGAGCAAAAGGATACGTTGACCGATTTAGACCGGGCCATCGGCGACGGTGACCATGGGATCAACATGTCTCGTGGTTTTGATGCGGTCTCTACTATTTTAGATGAGGATTATGACTCTCTTGGGGCACTTAGTAAAAAGGTCGGGATGACCCTCATGTCGAAAGTCGGCGGTGCGGCCGGACCTTTATACGGTTCAGCTTTCGTGAAGATGGCAAACAAGTTCGGGGATGCGACCGAAGCGGACTTTGGCTTACTCAAGGAGGCGCTTCAGGAAGGTTCGAATTCTATCAAAGCACGAGGGAAATCGGAAGTCGGTCAAAAAACGATGGTCGACGTTTGGGACCCGTTCCTCGAGCAAGTCCAACAAGGGGAAGATTATAAACAGAAATTAGACGCGCTTGTCCAAAAAACAGAAGATATGGTGGCCACGAAAGGAAGAGCCTCTTATTTCGGAGAAAACTCTCGCGGAACCGTTGATCCGGGTGCCCTTTCTAGCTCAATCCTTTTGGCTGCAATTATGAAGGAGGTCGATTGACATCGTTGAATTGATCATCGTCTCGCACAGCGCAAAAATTGCGGAAGGCATCCAAGATTTGATGAAGGAAATGGCACCGTCCGTGCCCATTCATCTAGCTGGTGGCCTTGAGGATGGCGCTATCGGAACGGATGTAAATCGCATCTTATCGGCGCTCGATCAGGTCGAAGGAGAAGCACTTCTCCTCAGTGATATCGGATCGGCGACAATGAATGCGGAACTCGCCATCGATATGTACGAAGGTGACAAACATGTCGAATTTTTCGATGGTCCAATTGTCGAGAGTGCCTTCATCGCCTCCGTCTCTTCAGGAAATGGGATGTCACTAACTGATATCGTCAGACAGTTAAAACAACAGTAAAAAGTACCCCGTTCTCTTGAACGGGGTACTTTCATGTCTTATCTTGGGTTGTCATTCTTTTCATACACGGCATTCATATATGAACTTGTTGAATAGAAACGTGGTACGACCAAGAACAAAATGAGTGCTGGAATCGCAATCAATAGAAGCAAGACCAATACCGGTAACCAATAGACGATCTGTTGACCGAGCATGTCGATGTTCGCGTCCGCAAACTCTGAGGCTCCTTCTACTTCTACGAGATCCGCTGATGTAAGAATCTTGTTGTCTGTCGCATCAAAGTAATGGTACTCGGTTTTACGTGTGATGAAGATCCCATCACGAATCGTATCGAGCTCTACGACAGCCGCGATGACTTCGTTGCCGTTTGAATGGCGAAGCGTCTCTTCTTTGATGATTTCAGCTGTTCCTTCTTTATAGTCATAATGCGTTGCTTTCAAATCCTCTTCGAGAGCGTCTAAGAACGCTTCGTTCGCTGAGGTATTCATTGGTGCGATTGTTAGAATGAAGATTACTGCAAGCAGGCTTGCCCATGCTTTTTTCAACATCCCCATGTTCCCCCTTCTCTTATTCCAGTTTAGCGTCATTCCTATTGTACCAAGAAGAAAGAAAAAAGTGTGAAGAAAATACTATTAAAATAAGAAAAAAGCGTGTCAATTTTTCGGACGGAATACGGCTTCCATTCGGTAAATCGGCTGACCGAGCGCACTAAAGCGCTCTTCATACTCTGTTCGAATATTATCTTCTGGTTCATTGACATGTAAATCTAGTGAAATTTCTGTGAAGAACATCCCGTATTGACTCATACTCTGAAGCGAATATTCAAACAATCCACGGTTGTCCGTCTTGAAATGAATCTCTCCTGCTTTCGGAAGAATCGCCTCATATGTCGCCAAAAACGTCTTATACGTTAGACGTCGTTTCGCATGTCGTGTCTTTGGCCACGGATCGGAGAAGTTTAAGTATACGCGATCGACTTCCCCCGCTTCAAAGTAGTCGACGAGTCGTTTCGCATCGACCGTCAATACTCTCACGTTCGGCATCGGGGTTTCGACTAATTTTTGTACGATGGAAACGGCTACGCTCTCAAACAACTCGATTGCAATGAAGTTCACATCCGGGTGTTGTTTCGCCATCCCTAAAATAAATTGTCCTTTTCCTGAACCGACCTCGATAAAGAGCGGGTGGTCATTCCCGAATTCAGTGCTCCAGTTACCTTTCATCTGTTCAGGATGTTGAATAAATACATGTTCTTGAGCTTCCATATATTCTTTTGCCCAAGGCTTATGTCGTAAACGCATGAAAATCCTACCTTTCGTTCATCAAATGTTCAAGTTTAATGGGAATATGCACGTTACGGACGAGCAGTCCTCTTGCGATTATACACGAAATCATAGTTTAATGAACGTGAATCATCCTTCACAAGGAGGTTAAATACAATGAGTACTTTAGATCAGTTCCTTATTTTTTACGCAGCTCCACTGACGTTTTTTGCTGGTGTCATCGCAACGTTCGTTTGGGCTTACTTTATGAATCCAGATGACATTTAACACATTCAAAAAGGGGTGGCGAACAGCCATCCCTTTTAATTGATTCGTTCGTACGCCTCGTCCATCAGCTCACGTAATACATGAAATCCTTCAGTTCGCGCAGAGTCATTCTCTTCCCCATAGATTGTCAAAATCGTCTGGGCGATTGCATACCAATGCATTCGATTATGGAGCTCACTCGAGACACGTACCCCGTAATGAGAGAACCAGCGCTCCCACTCCACTTCATCCATATAGCTATATACAACCATCGCCAAATCGAACGCGCGGTCTGCAATGATCGCATCATCCCAATCCGTCAAGTAGAGTAGGCCGCTCTCATCCTCAATCCAATTATTATGGTTTAAATCAGAATGACAGACGACGAATTCTTGCTCGTCGACTTTTGGCAAATGGTGTTTTAGCCATTGAATGGCTTCTCCGATGATTGGGTCTGTTTCATCTTGTTCATATGCCTCACACTGACGGAGCAACAAGTGCGGCGTCACCGGTGTGTGGTTCAGCTGTTGCAACATGAATAATAGCTCTTTCGAGTTATGAATCTTTCCGAGTTGCGCCGCGACATCAGGTCGTTTCATATCTTCTGGTGAAAGTTCGCGGCCTTCGATAAATTGTTGGGCGCTTAACACGTCCCCATTAAACATTCGCTTTGTCCAAAGAAGCTTTGGTACGATTCCTTCCGCTGACAAGATCGCCAAAAACGGAGAAGAATTTCGTTTGACAAAAATCTTCTGTTGGCGCGTCGTCGCTACATACGCTTCGCCCGTAATGCCTCCGGCTGAAGCGACTGTCCACTCTTTCCCGAGCGCACCGACTATATCTGAATACATATTCATCACGCTCAAATCTTACTTGAATTAAAGAGATACAATCAACATCTTAACACGCGAGAATCGTCATTGACAACGACTCGACTTGAATGTGTGTTGGGTTTCGTGCGAGCGGAACGAGACTCGCCGTTTCTCCTTGAACGTATACGTTCCATTTCGCATCGCTCTCGAATGAAAGCGAGTCGAACGTACCGTTCACATAGACGCGTACCCGTTGCCACGCATCATAAGAATGACTGGCCGTCAATTCATAGATAATGACGCCAGGAGGCGATGGGAGAAACGTGAAATGGTCAATGACTTCTTGTCTGGAATCATACCGGAAACATGTATGGAGTCGCCGTAACTTCAAGAGCGTCTTCACATACTCGATGTCTTTGATTCGTGTGTCACGAAGATCCCAATCAAAATGATTGATGTGATCGGGTGAATTATAGCTATTTTCGACACCCTGTTTCGTCCGCCCAAACTCTTGACCGGCATGGATGAACGGGATGCCTTGGGATGTGATGACGACCGCATTAGCAAGACGTTGCATGGCAAGACGAGTCGTTTCATCGACTCCTTCACAAGACAACATTAACTTGTCATAGATCGTATAGTTGTCGTGAGCTTCGGCATAATTGATGGAATAGGTCGGACTCGGGAAACGACCGACCGTTACGTTCGGAATGTGGACGGCTCCAGTAAGACATTCTCGAAGTTCCCACTCTCGCCACTCATTCCCGGAGATGAATCCACGTTCCCTGTCATTAAACGTCGACCCCTTCAACGCATCTCGAATCATATCGTTGAAATGTCCGATGCGAGGCATGCGTGCAGCATTTTGTGACGTCGCCTTCAATGACTGTCCAAGCGGTGTCGCCAAGTCCCACCCTTCTCCATAGACGAGAATTGAGGGATCAACCTTATCGAGCGCGGCCCGTACTTGATTCATCGTTTCGACATCATGAATCCCCATTAAATCGAAGCGGAACCCATCCACTTGATAGGTTGTTGCGAAATACGTCACGAAGTCGACAATCATACGTCGCATCATATAGCGTTCTGACGCCGTGTCATTCCCGACACCGGTTCCGTTCGCTATCGTCCCGTCGTGCTCGTATCGAAAATAATAGTATGGTACGAGCGCTTCGAGTGGGGATTGTTCTCGAATATAAATATGATTCATCACGACGTCTGTAACGACTCGAAGACCAGCTTGATGCAAGTCAGAGACGAGTGTCGCATATTCGAACACACGACTCATCGGCACATCCGGTCTTGAGGCATAACTTCCTTCAAGTCCGAACCAATGAATCGGGTCATAGCCCCAGTTGTACGGCATACGCGTTGTCTCATCGACACTTCCAAAATCATGAACAGGAAGCAACTGGACATGGGTCACGCCAAGTTCTTTTAAATAGTCGAGTCCGGCACTATTGCCTTCCTTCGTCCGAACTCCTTTTTCAGATACCCCACCGTATAGTCCTTTCAATTGACTCATCGATGAGGGATGGCTTGTAAAATCCCGGATGTGCAGTTCATAGATGACGGCATCCGTTGCCTTCCATAAAGGCGGGCGCGCGGCTCGTTCGACCTGTTTATTGACAAATCGTGAGACATCTTGTAGTACGCCATACTCACCGTTCAAACTGACGGCTCGCGCATAAGGATCGACGACTTGCCTCGTATCGACCGGTGTTTTCACTTCTAAGCGATAAAACATACCTTGGAACGCTTGTGGTATTTCACCACTCCATTCCCCGCGTGCGCCGCGGTTCATGTGAAATCGCTCAATTTCTCTGTGATTCGTATCATCATGCACTGTAATCCACATGGATAAAGCAACCGGAGACCATACCGTCACTTCCATTCCGTGCGGCGTAAACGATACGCCGAGTGGACCATCATATGAGAAACGACGTTCGAATTCCTCTGATCGGACGATTTCTCGTGGTACGACAACCGTCGTCTTATGACCCGGATGGTAAACGGTGTACAACGTTTCTAAAGAGATTGGTTCGTTTAAACGAAGGATTTGTTCGATCTTCCCGGATTCCGTCACAAACTGTTGCTCGACGAGATAGTCGACCGGGCGTCCATTCTGTTCGATTTGTACTGGAACGGATTCATATTCGCGCACAATCTCAAGTTGTATGGTCTCAAATGATACGAAAGACGCGCTCTCGATGGTCACATGTGAGGCGGTCTTTTGATCTGGTGTGTGATGCATATGCGTCCCTTCCTCTCAATCACTGATCCATGAATTGACGAAACGGCAACTTGGCAGTCACTTCTAATATAGTAGCAACGTCACGAATCTGCTGTGCTTTTACAATCGGTGCACGACCGTTCACTTGTTTCATCCATTCCGTATATTCATTACGACCGATATATTGGGTCGATCGAACACTTGGAACGTTATCAAAATATCCATTTGTCGCAATGACGACTTTTTGTAGCACGCCCGCATAATGCGGTAGAACTTGACGAATCAGTTCCTCTGTCCGTGTCAATGCAATCAGCGGGTTCACTACACGGGTATTTTCCCCTTTCAGCGGTTGATGAACCCATGTCTTCTCTTTCGATATGTGATAGATGCTTCGATCGCCTTCAAGCCATTCTACGATATAAAGGTGCGTTGGTCCGACGATGACATGACTCAATTCAACCATCGCACCATTCCATTCGATGACCGGTCGATACAAGAAAAAGTGTCGTTCGTTCCAATCGGTGCGCATCACACGATAAGCGAAGTCACGAATAAACGCCAGATGCGGTAAATCTGTCTCAAGCACCCCTTCACAAGCGAATTGAAGCTTTTGGATATGCCGGCGCTCTCGTAACAACTTTTGATATTGTGATTCAGAGAGCGGCTTCGGCTCCAATTCGATTCGTTCCGTCTTCGCCCAAAACTTCCACCACGGTCGGTCAATTTCGAGCACTTCGACCGGGTTTAAGCGATTGTTTTCATGAAGGCGCTGTAGACGTGCCGTATCGGATTCCACATATTCCAAATAACGATTATATTGATCTAATACATCACGTTCATATTTTGAGATTACGTCAAAAATTTTAACCGGGATTGCCATATATCCTCCTCTGGCCGTCTTAGCGGAAATACGTCTACTGCTCGGTAAGCAGGTGTATGAGTCGGCTGTACTTCATATAAAATTAATTCTTCTACTGATTCCGTCGCGTGAAATTCAGGGGGGACGTACGGGACACGCTCCCCTTCGCCCCATTTTTTAGCGAGCGTCACGTGAGGGACAAACGACTTCCGGTCCAATCTTGGAATCACATCAACTAGTTCATGGCGGAGGGTATGCGCCAACCGTTGAAGGGGTTCGGAGTCATCCGGAACGATGGTCAAAACGCGGGGCCGATCCGGTCGCCCAAAATGGTCGATAGCTCGAAACTCCAACGTGAATGGTAATGTTTTCTCACAAATTCTACGCGTGATTTCTTTTACTTCGTCTAATTCATCCCCATCCACGCTTCCTAAAAATTGCACTGTCATATGGAACTCTTCCGGTCGATAGATTCTTCGATACGAATAATAAGGTAAGATGGTTTGCTGTACGTCAACCAATTCAGTCGCTTCAATGGGAATCGCAATAAAGTAATGCGTACTCATCTCATTCATCCTTTCAGGTTGCGACGTGACATTCCGATCCAAATCAACGCTCCTAGTGCCGTGACGATGGTATACATCCAAAACACGCCTAAAATATCGTCAAGTTCAATGATTTTACCACTCAGCATATTAAATCCAGCTGTCGCGAGCCCGGACGTCAATGCCATATATACCCCGATGGCCGTCGAGGAAACTTGTCGATCGACGAGCGTCCGAACGAATTGAAGTGCGACGGGAATCAAGAGTCCGACGACGAGACCTTGTGCAATCGCGAGGAGCCACACGACCCAAATCGGTGGTTCTAACGCAAGTACCCCGTTCCGAACTGCCGAGATGATAGCGGCCCCGACAAGAACGCTGACGTTTCCATAGCGTTCAACCAATTGGGACGCCACTTTCATAAACGGGATTTCAAATAACACTGCAACGAGGAATAGCGTTCCGACCAACGTCGTCGAGCCACCGCTATTTGTCACGTAAAGGCCGAAATAATAGTTATTCGCGTAAATCGGTCCGAAGACGAGCATCCCACCACATAAGAAGAACACAAAGTGTTTGTTCCAAACAGCCGTCCATGAGAGCGGCGCCAACGTCACATCGCGAATCGAACTTTTCTCAGGAATCATTCGAACAAATACGCTGCCAAGTATTAGTAAAACAGCACTCAACACGAATGTACTAGCTAGTCCCCACGTGCTATCAGAGATTCGTCCCATTGCAAAGACGGCAATGGCAAATCCCGCTGAGCCAAAGAGTCGAATTGCACCGTAATCAACTTTCGACCGCGTCGTATAGTCGAGTGTCATCATGTCCACAAGCGGGATGTGAGCACATTGGAAAACGGACCAAATCACCATAAGTATGACAATCCAAATGTAAGAGGTCGCCACTAAAAACGTGAGAGAAATGAGTGCGGCGCTCAGCATCGCCAAAATCAACCAGGCACGGACTCTCCCCGTCCGGTCTGTCAACATCCCCCACAATGGTTGCACGCCGATGGATAGAATCGGTAAGATGGCCACCACAATCCCGACTTGGCTAGGTGTCAACCCAAACTTAGTTTGTGAAAAGTATAAGGTCATATAAGGGATCAATGCCCCTTGCGCGAAGAATATCGCGACGTATACAGACTGAAACAATCTTTTTTGCGAATCCAATGATAACTTCCTTCCTAAAGGACAGAGAGCCGACTATACCAGCCAGCTCTCCTTGTTTCTTATTTAGCGAGCTCGTAAATGGCCTCAGCATAGATTGCCGCGGCACGTAATAAATCTTCTATCTCCATATATTCATCGACCTGATGCGCCACATCTTTAGCACCTGGGAACAATGCACCAAATGCGACACCTGCCTCGAGCGAACGTGCATACGTTCCGCCTCCGATGGCCATCAAGTTTGCATGTTCTCCCGTTTGACGCTCGTACACGCCTGCTAGTGTCTTCACGAGTGGGTGATCTTCTGCCACATGATGAGGCGGCATATGTTGACGGGTCTTCAACTCGAACCCAAATGACAAAGCGATTTCACGTAGGTTTTGTAACCGTTCTTCAAATTTGGCCGTATACGGATAGCGAATGTTGACCGTCGCCGTACGCTCTTCTTCATTGTATCGGAAGACGCCGCCATTAATCGTCAAGTCGCCCGTCTCATCGCTCGCTTCAATCCCGAGCGAAATCCCACGAGAATCGGCGAATACGTGACGAACGAATTCAACATAGCGCTCGCCTTGAATATCAAGTGGAAGATGTAACAAGAATCCAGCGAGGACGTAGGCCGCGTTGACCCCGTTATCCGGTTCCATCGCGTGCGCCGCTTTTCCTTTCATCGTAAACGTATATGTGCCACGGTCGTATTCACACGTTCCGTCCGCTTCATATTTTTCGAGATAGGCCTCGAACTTCTCCTCGAGTACCTCATCCGTCTTCAATTCGGCTTTCGCGAAGTCCGGCACCATATTCGGACGCTCCCCACTCGTGAATGACACGAGATGGTAGGCAGAACCCGGTACACGTTGAATCGGTAATTGAGTCAACACACCATCATACAACCCTTTTTCAGCATTGATGATCGGGAAATCCGCATCTGGCGCAAATCCATACGTCGGCATTTGTTCTTGTTTGAAATACTCGCGGACACAGCGCCATTCGCTCTCTTCATCGCAACCTGCAATCAAACGGACCCGCTTTGAAAGTGGTAGCCCGAGCTCTTTGACAATTCGTAGCCCGTAGTATGCAGCCATAGATGGCCCTTTATCATCGTTACTTCCGCGTGCCACAATTTTCCCATCAGTCGTGATGGTCGGGTTGAACGCGCCATACGTCCATCCCTCCCCTGCTGGGACGACGTCAAGGTGACATAGGATGCCGACGATTTCCTCCCCGTCTCCATATTCCAAGTGTCCCGCGTAACCTCCGACGTCTTTTGTTTTAAATCCATCTCGCTCACCGATTTCAAACATGTAGTCAAGCGCTTGACGAACCTCCGGACCAAACGGCATGTTCGGTGCAGCTTTCGATTCATCGAGTACGCTAGGGATTTGAAGTAACCCTTTCAAATCTTCTAAAAATGCGTCTTTACGATTGTCGACTTCCTGTCTCCAATTCATGTTCATCTCCCCTTTTGCGAATGTTCTCTCCCTTACTAGTATATCCAAATGTATGAAAGACGAACATTCATTTAGAAAAGTTTTTTTCGTTCGTGTTTCAGCTTCTTTTTAATGTAAAAATATAATCTTCATTCGATATTTACGTTCATAATCAAATCTTTACAAACAGATTGTTCGTGCTTTCCACTTGCATTTTTGCTCAAGAGCGGTATACTAAAGGTGTAATTTTAGAAAATAACAATTTTATATTTCATTTTGTCGTCTGTAGGTATGGTTTATCATTATTCTACACATTGGGAGGTTATCCAATGAAAGGCTCAACAGATCGGATGTTAACGCGCATCAAGTCCATTTATTTGTTCATCAATGAAAGGGAATCCGTTACCACTTCAGAACTAGTAGAAGAGTTCGGCATCACGTCACGTACCGTGCAACGTGATTTGAACGTACTTGAGTACAATAACCTTGTGGAGAGCCCTAGCCGTGGCACGTGGACTTCATCAAAACGTTCACTCAAGACGGCAAATTGAATTGTATATGTATATTCAAGAGACCTGGCGTGCAGGTCTCTTTTTTCATCTCATAAAAAAGAACCTGCCCATCAGACAGATTCTCTCATCTTCTTATGATTGAAGAAACAGTTGAACTTCTTCTTCCGTCAACTCACGATATGCCCCGAGCTCAAGCGTCTCATCGAGTTCTAACTTTCCGATTTGAACACGCTCCAATCGTTCGACATGTTTGCCGACCGCCGCGACCATTCGTTTCACTTGGTGATATTTCCCCTCAGACAACGTGAGGCGAATGACCGACCGACGTCCGCTCTTGCTCAGTATTTCAAGACGGGCCGGCTTCGTCGTATATCCGTCCTCTAACTCGACCCCATTCGCGAACGTCTTGATATCCTCTACTGTCATCTCCCCGTCGACCTCGGCGATATATACTTTGTCGACGTGCTTGCGAGGTGACATGAGCGCATGATTGAACGCGCCATCGTTCGTGATGAGGAGCAGTCCCGTCGTATCCTTATCGAGACGACCGACCGGGAAGAGGTCATAATGGGCATACTCTGGATCAATCAACTCGATGACTGTCGTCTCGACTTGATCTTCAGTCGCACTGATGACCCCTTCCGGCTTGTTCATCATGAAATAGATGTAGGGACGATACTCAACCACTTCCCCGAACACCGTGACTTTCTCTAATGCTGGGTCGACGTGCCGTTTCGCATCTTTTACAGGTGTCTCATCGACTCGCACTGCCCCTTGTTTCAATAAGATTTTTACATCTTTTCGTGAACCATATCCCATGTTCGATAGCAATTTATCAATTCGCATTATCCGTTCCTCCGATATTCAAAGCGTTTCCCTAGTAATTTCCCTGCGAGATGGCTCCGCCACCCGAGGTATCCATATACGAGAACGCCGATTGTCACTCCCACGATTGTCGCAAAAATGTCGTTCCCCCAACTCGCCTCATCATTCATTGTAACGAGAAGAGAGAGGAAGACGGCAGCGAACATCGCCCCACCCATCAAGAACATCAAGATGGTGCGACGAAGCAGTTGCTTATACGGGAAGTGGAGCGTTCGTTGAATCATCCATACCATGAGAATAATGGCCACGATGTATCCAGCGATGGTCGCGTACCCGGCTCCGATTCCGCCGAGCCAATAGACGAGCGGTACGTTCAATGCAAGTTTCGTCAACAGTCCCATCGATGTGGCAAAGATGGTGAAGTACTGACGGTTGATCCCTTGGAGGATCGCAGCCGCGACCGAGTAATAGGCCAAGAAGAATGCACTTGGTGCGTAGTGGAACAAGTATACCCATCCTTCACGGTCACCCGGGAACAAGGTGCCAAACAATGGCTCCGCAAGTGCTACGAGACCAATGACCGCAGGAATCGTTACGAAGAACGAGACTTGGAAAATATGGTTTACTTGATTTCGAACTTTTTGCATGTCCCCCGTCGTGAACGAACGAGTCACAAGCGGAATCGTCGCCATCGACACACTCGCTGCCACAGAGACTGGAATCAACACAATTTTATGGGCGTTTCCGGTCAAAAAACCATACGCTGACGTCGCTTCAGAAACGCTCGCACCCGAGCTGAGTAACGTATTGACCATCGTCAATTGGTCAATCAATTGATAGAGAGGGGTCGATACCCCGACCATCACGATTGGAATTGAATAGCTAAGCAATTCAAGCAATAACGATTTCATCGAGCGAACCGGTGTGCCCGCTGGATTCTCTGTCTGACGATGAATGTCCTTCCGACGCTTCCAATACATGATGAGCACGGCGAAACTACCGATTGCCCCGATGAACGCACTGAACGTCGCAATCGTGACCGCGATGACTTTCAATCCGTTCAATTCAGTCGTTTCAACGGATTGCGTCCCTCCGAGGGCATTGGCAATCGGTTGAATGAAGTTTGAATCCGCAAAGACGAACAAGACGAGCATCGTTCCACTGAGAAGGAACAGGATGCGTACAATCTGTTCGACGACTTGTGAGATTGCCGTCGGAGCCATATCTTGATGTCCCTGGAAATAACCGCGTACCATACTCATCGCCGGGATGAGCAGTAACGCAAAACTGACGCTTCGTGTCACGAGGGTGAGCGAGTCAATGTATTGCTGATTGTTCTCCGAGTTTCGGACCATCAGTTCGGATAGCCATGGTGCCGCAAAAAAGAGTAATAAAAAAGCGACGACACCGGTCGCAAGCATCAGCTTCATCCCTTGTCGGAACAGTCGTTGACTCGTCCCGTATTCTCCTAGTGCATTATATTTTGCGATAAATTTCGAAACGGCGACGGGGATCCCTGCCGTCGAAATGGAGATCATGATCGCATAATACGTATATGCCGCTTGATATAATGTCACTCCGGCAATCCCGACCATCGCTTGGAACGGGAACGTGTACAATAGTCCTAACATTCGGGAAATCAAGTTTCCCGCTGATAAAAGAAGCGTTCCTTTGACGAAGGAGGCTCTTCCAGAATCTTGTTTGGCGCTTGATGACATGAGGTACCTCCATCTATAAATCAACTATTTCAATGAATTCGGTTTTACAAAACAACCGCTTCTCATTATACTCTTACTGTTACGGATAATAAAGTTACGATAATTTTACTAATCATATAGATGAAGAAATGAGGAGATTACCTATGAAAGATGTCATCGTCATCGGTGGAGGGCCGAGCGGACTCATGGCAACGTATGCTGCGGCAAAAAGTGGCGCATCGACCTTGCTGATTGATAAAGGCTCGAAACTCGGTCGAAAATTAGCCATTTCAGGTGGAGGACGTTGTAACGTCACGAACCGAAAACCAATCGATGAATTGATTCAATTCATCCCCGGGAATGGTCGCTTTTTATACAGCGCCCTCGCCCAGTTCGACAACCAATCCATCATCGACCTTTTCACTGGATTCGGGATTCCGCTAAAAGAGGAAGACAACGGACGAATGTTCCCAGTGACAGATAAAGCACAGGACGTGGTCAACACGTTGCTTCGGGCAATTGAAGACCTCGGCGTCGAGATTCGAAAAAAAGCTGAAGTCAAAACGCTACATTTTAATGAAGAAAACGAGTTTCACGCTGTCGAGTTGATGGACGGTGAGATGCTCGAGGCAAAAGCTTGTGTCGTCGCGGTCGGCGGACAGTCTGTCCCACACACCGGTTCGACCGGAGACGGCTATCCATGGGCACAGAAGGCAGGACACACGATTACCGAACTCTTCCCGACAGAGGTGCCAATCAAATTGAATGACGCGTTCATCGGAACGAAACAACTTCAAGGATTATCGTTACGGGACGTCGCTTTGACGGTGCACGGCAAAAAAGGGAAGGCGATCAAGACGCATCAGGGAGACATGATTTTTACCCACTTCGGGATTTCAGGTCCAATCGCGCTCCGTTGCAGTCAGTACACAATCAAAGAACGGAAACGCAGCAAAGAACAAATCGTCCTCTTGTCACTCGACTTCTTCCCGGACACGTCACGAGATGAGCTCGTCCAGGAACTGTGGAATCAAGTGCAGAGCCAACCGAAGCGTGCCGTTAAAAACGTATGGAAAGGCTATATCCCCGAGCGACTTCTTGACTTGTTGCTCGAAGAACTCGCATTTGGAGAAGAAGACGCGAGTCAGTTGAAGAAGCAATCCGTCATCGATTTCGCAACACGTTTGAAAATGTTCGAGATGCACGCCGTCGGGACACTCGACTTTGATAAGGCGTTCGTCACAGGTGGCGGCGTTTCGGTTAAAGAAATTGCGCCACAGACGATGATGTCAAAGAAAGCACCAGGTCTCTTCTTTGCCGGCGAAGTACTCGACATCCATGGATACACGGGTGGCTACAACATCACGGCCGCCTTCACGACAGGACATTGCGCCGGATCACATGCAGCCGAACTGGCGACAGGGCGGTAAAAGGTTCGGTCAAACGCATCGTCTGCGTTCTATCATGATCACTAAACAATCAAAAGGCTTGACCCTGTCTCATTCAGGGCTCAAGCCTTTTGACATTCTTTTCAACTTAATTTTCCAATTCCATCACATCTCGATACTTGTATTTTTCTAAAATCTCATGATCTTCTTTGAAGGTCCATTCGGGAATCGACAGCTCTGGGTGCGCCGTCAAATAGTCATGGAGCACATCCCTCCCTAGAATATAGTTACTCCAACGTGGCATATCTTTTTGATAATTACCGACTACAAAATCGGTGAAGGTCGTTTCATAATCATTCACTCGACTCGCAATATGTTCCATGGTCGCTTCATCAACGTCTACATACCACGGTGGCGTTACCCCTTTGACAATGCGGTCGGCAAACGCATCCGCTTTCCCTTCGATAATCACTGACTCGAGAATCGAACTCAGGTTATATTCGTTTTGATCAGGAAGGATCAGGTGATGGTATTCATGAGCCGTCGAATGGGCTAACACACCTTCGTCAAAATCTGTATCGAGAAACAAGATGAATGCGTCTTTGTATGCTGCTGCGCCTACACCTTTCAACGGTTCACTATCGTAGAAGAATTCAGGATTATACGGTGCAATAAACACTGTGCTCTTCTTTTTGGATAGGATTTGATTTGAATCTGCATATGTCGATGCAATAATCTCTTTAATCTCGTCATGCTGCTCGATTAATTTATCTAACTGCTTCATCAATTGTTGCTTATGAGGAGTCGGCTTTAGATTAAAATCAGTTTTTAATATAGATGTATCGATTTTTTCTTCCTCTCCGACTTCCCCTATGTAATCCAATACATATTTTTTGAAGTTTTGTTTATTTTCCTCCGCATCAGTTGTTTCAAGGGATGCGTTCAAATATTGTTGGTATTGGGTATAGAGTGGGACGATTGTCAATTCATTCTCTTCATTAATTTTTATCGTTTCGATTGAAACGTCAGGCTCTGATTTTTTAGATTCTAACTCTTTTTCATCCTCACTACACGCTGCTAACAGAAGTGCTGAACTACAACATAGAATACCGAATACCTTTTTCAGTTGAATAACCTCCATTTCATTGATCATTGCCCTCACTCATTAATGTTAAATTATACCATAAACAATTCTTATGACCTTTTGCATACAATCTAACATTATTACGCTTCATAACAATAAAACGGCTTGAGCCTTTTCTACTGAAAGGCTCAAGCCGTTTATGGTTATTCTTTCCCTGCGATTTGACGACGCACTTCTTTTTCGAGCTCCGGCTCGGGCGGCATCCATCCTTCAGGTTTCATGACTTTATTGTCCGACTCGCGTAAGATCGGCTTCCCGTCCGGTCCAAGTTTCGCCATATTGGCGCGCTGGACGATTTCAAACAACGGAACGGGGTCGAGCCCGAGTTCAACGAAACTGCCCATCACAAAGTATAACGCATCCGTCAATGCATCCCCTTGTCCGACGAGGCGTTCCACATCATCCGACGGAGGTGCGTCTTGCAACGATTTTTGGACCGCTTTCTGGAATCCTACTTGGAATTGCTCGATGGCTTGTAAAAACTCTTCTTCCGATTGCGATGATTGATGCAAAAACTCGACGACCGCTTCCTCTGCCGTCCACACCGATCGTTTTGTCGCACGATCAAGCGTCAACGGTTGCGGCGATTTCGCTCCTGGATGTCCGAATGTCTCGTGGAATTGTTTCACTTCTTCAAAAAAGTAACGCTTGCTCATCTGTCATTCCCCCATGATCAGTCCACAGATACGAAGGCATCTAAATCGAATACTTCCGGGTGGACGATTGCAAAGATTTCATTGTCTTGTAAAAACATACCGGTCGAATCATACACACGAGGCGTCACCATCTGACCGTTGATGGTCCCTTCTTCTGGGTTGACCGTATAGAGAACGAGCTCCTCAGAATCGAGCACGTAGATGCGTCCTTGCCTCTCGACTAGCCCAACTCCTTCGAACCGTTCGAATTTTTGCTGGATGGAAGCACTCATCCCGTCAGCAGATAACGCTTGTCGTGAATCAAGCATCCATTCGGTCTCGGGCTCTTGTTTCTCTTCTTCCGCTTCTTGTTCGTTCGACTCATTGTCAGGCGCGTCTTCAGTTGCAGCCGTTTCGCTCGAGGCATCGTCATTCGTCGAGACGTTTTCTGTCGTTGAATCTTCCGATGATTCTTCTGCTTCTTGAGTATTCGTGTCAGCGTCAGTCGACATTTCTGATGATTTGTCATCGGCCGGAGTCTCCGGTTCGATCTCCCGTTCTTCGACATAAAGGAGCTCAAGGTCCGGGGTATCCGCCAATCGGTTCATCATGAACAGCCGTTTCGTTTCCCGGTCATACCCAAGACCAAAGATTCGGTCTTCCGACACGAGTCCTTTGATTTGTTTACGTGGCCGCTCGACCCAGCGTCCTTCTTCTCGCTCGATTGTAATGAGCGTACCGTTCGCTGTCACCGCATACACAAGATTTTCTTCGACCATGCGCATCCCGATAAAGTCATCGAGGCGCTGTTTGCCTGAATTCTCAAGTTGGAGCACAGAGTTGACGCGCGTCCCGTTTCCGCTCACTTCAAAAAAATCAGCTTGTTCGGTTAAGACCAAATACGCCCCGATCGTGTCACTGTAATACACTTCATCGATTTGACTGATTTGTTCGAGGGCATCGGTCGTATCGATATCTTCATCATCCTGCGCAGCTTCCACGGGTGGAAGTGAGGCCGTTTGATGACTCGTTTGAATATCAATTTTTTCAAATGTCGAGGCGACCTGTCGTTGAATGTCTTCATCTGAAAAGACAAAAACATAACAAAGGATCACACCGACCACGACAGCACATAATGTCGTGTATAGCACATAAGAACGTTTCATGGACATGTCGTCCCCTTCTACTTCAGTATCGCCCTTTAGTGTATCAAAACCGTCCATAAAAGAAAATGACCTCACCAAAAAGAAAAGAATGTGCGACAATGTCACACATTCTTTTTGTTACCCAACTACAATATTAACGAGTTTTCCAGGAACGACAATGACTTTACGAACCGTCTTGCCTTCTGTGAACTCTTGGACACGCTCGTTCCCGAGTGCTTCCGCTTCAAGTGCTTCTTTTGATGCGTCACGCGAGACGTGCATTTTCGCACGAAGTTTCCCGTTCACCTGGATGACGACTTCAATCGTGTCGCTCACAAGTTTTGACTCATCGTATGTCGGCCAAGCCGCATACGTCAACTCTTCTGTCATGCCCATCTTCTCCCACAACTCTTCAGACAAGTGCGGCGCGACCGGTGAAAGCATCTTGATGAAGTCGACCATTTGCGATTTCGGCAACGTCTCTTGTTTGTTCGCTTCATTGACGAAGACCATCAATTGCGAAATCGCCGTGTTGAAGCGAAGGGCTTCATAGTCCTCCGTGACTTTTTTCACCGTCTGATGATACGTGCGTTCAAAGTCTGCAGTCGGTGCCACGTCTGCGAAGTTCGTCTGATCGAACAAACGCCAGACGCGGTCGAGGAAGCGACGTGCCCCGTCAAGACCATTCGTTGACCATGCGATTGCTGCATCAAGTGGTCCCATGAACATTTCGTAAAGGCGGAGTGTATCGGCTCCGTGCGACTTCACGATATCATCCGGGTTGACGACGTTCCCACGAGATTTCGACATCTTCTCGTTGTTCTCCCCGAGGATCATCCCTTGGTTGTAGAGTTTTTGGAACGGTTCGTTCGTCGGGACGACGCCGATATCGTAAAGAACTTTATGCCAGAAACGTGCGTAGAGCAAGTGAAGAACGGCATGTTCCGTACCTCCGATATACAAGTCGACCGGAAGCCAACGCTTGAGTTTTTCAGGGTCTGCAATCATCTCTTCGTTATCTGGATCGATATAACGGATGTAGTACCAGCAGCTACCTGCCCATTGTGGCATCGTGTTCGTTTCGCGACGACCTTTTTCCCCAGTGACCGGGTCCGTGTACGTCAACCATTCTTCCGCGTTCGCAAGTGGCGATTCGCCTGTACCTGATGGTTTGATTTCATCGATGATCGGAAGTTCGAGCGGAAGCTCTTCGACCGGTACCGTCTTCATCGTACCGTCTTCCATATGGACGACCGGGATCGGCTCACCCCAGTAGCGTTGACGGCTGAACAACCAATCACGAAGGCGGTAAGTCGTCTTCGCACGACCTGTGCCACTCGCTTCAAGCTCTTCAATGATCGTCTTGATGGCATCGGCTTTATTAAGTCCGTTCAAGCTACCTGAGTTGACGTGCTCTCCGTCTTCGACGTGAGCCGCTTCCTCCACGTTTCCGCCTTTAACGACTTCACGGATTGGAAGGTCGAACGTTTTCGCGAACTCATAATCGCGCTCATCGTGTGCAGGAACGGCCATGACCGCACCTGTTCCGTATGTCGAGAGGACGTAGTCCGCTGTCCAAATCGGAAGTTTCTCACCGTTCACCGGGTTGATCGCATAAGCGCCCGTGAAGACACCTGTCTTCTCTTTGGCAAGGTCTGTACGCTCGAGGTCCGTCTTCTTCGAGACTTCTTCAATGTATGCTTCGACTGCCGTCGATTGTTCCGGTGTCGTGACCACTTTCGTGAACGGATGCTCTGGTGCGAGTGTCACGTATGTCGCCCCGTGAAGTGTATCTGGACGTGTTGTGAATACCGTGACGATCTTATCATGACCGTCGACCTTAAAGTCGACCTCGGCACCGACCGATTTGCCGATCCAGTTGCGTTGCATCTCTTTCACGCTCTCAGGCCAATCGAGACCTTCCAAGTCTTCAAGCAAACGCTCTGCGTATTCGGTGATACGAAGCACCCACTGCTTCATCGGGACACGGTAAACAGGGTGGTTCCCACGCTCTGACAAGCCATCGATGACTTCCTCGTTCGCAAGGACCGTACCGAGAGCCGGGCACCAGTTGACCGCAACTTCATCGACGTATGCGAGACCACGTTCGAAGAGTTGCGTGAAGATCCACTGTGTCCATTTATAGTATTTCGGGTCCGTCGTGCTAATTTCACGGTCCCAATCGTATGAGAATCCGAGTTCTTTCAACTGACGGCGGAACGTCTCGATGTTGCGCGCTGTGAATTCACGCGGGTCGTTCCCTGTGTCGAGTGCATATTGCTCGGCAGGAAGACCGAATGCATCCCAGCCAATCGGATGAAGAACGTTATATCCTTGCATCCGTTTCATACGAGCGATGATATCCGTCGCCGTATAACCTTCCGGGTGACCGACGTGAAGACCTGCACCGGATGGGTACGGGAACATATCAAGGACATAGAAACAATCCTTTTCCGGGTCTTCTGTCGTTTTAAATGCTTCTTTCTCTTCCCAACGCTTTTGCCACTTCGGCTCGATTTCTTGATGTTTAAAATAGCTCAACATTCTTCCTCCTCTGCATAATAAAAAGCCTTCCGTCCCCGAAAATGGGACGAAAGGCTTGAAAGCTCTCCGCGGTACCACCCATGTTGCATTGCTGCCACTTGAGACGCCGGTAACGAGGCGTAACCCCGGTTTTCCCTACTCGTTTCAGGAAAACAGCTCCAAGGCGAGTTCACAACATCCGCTTATCGATTCACACCATCCATCGACTCTCTTTGAAACGGAACGTTCGCTACTAGTCCTCTTCAACGCTTGCTATTCATCGTAGTCTATTTTAGCCCATTCTGAAATTCAACGTCAACTTGATTTTTCTGTGACACGAATGTCTTTCATGATGACAAATAGCGTTAAGGCCAACGTAGCAAGTAGTAGAAGCATGCCGAAGACTGCTGTAATGCCGAACATGTCATAGACAAAACCAGACAACGTCGGTCCAATCATTCGACCGACGGATGCTGCGATATTGACGAGCCCTTGGTATTGCCCAGCTTTCCCAGGTGGGGCAAGCTTCGCCGCAATCGTCGGAACAGCCGGCCAGACAAACATCTCCCCGATGGTCATGACAACCATCGCGACCATGAACATCCCGAATCCACCAGCGAATGGGACAATCAAGAATGCGCCGAGGAAGATGGATGCCCCGAGGATCAATTGACGTTTTAAGTCGTCCTCAAACTGTCGTAAGACGCGGTTGAGCAACGGTTGTGCGAAGACAATCATCGCCCCGTTCACTGTCCAAAGGAGTGAGTATTGACTGATTGTGACGCCGAGATCTTTCGAGTGAACCGCAATTGTCCCCTGCCATTGAACATACACGAACCAAAGCACCGCATAACCGACGGCGACATACCACATCGATTTCATCGTCGCACTCGATAGTGTCGTGGCTGCCGCTTCTAGTTGCGACTGAACGACAGGACGTGCCGGATTTTTCAAATAACGCAGTCCAAACAAGAGCACCACGACAAATAAGACCGATAAGAAGAAGTTCGCATAAAAAATCCACTCGATGTTAAATCGAGCGATTTGACCACTCATTGCCGTACCGAGGGCGACCCCCACGTTTTGCGCGACGTAAATCGCATTGAACGAACGGCGTCCCCCTTCTGGCCAAATGAGACCCGCAAACGCATATACGGTCGGAAAGACGAGTCCACCTGAAAGACCAATCAATCCGAGCCATACGAGATAGCCGAAGAACGTGGCATGAAACAGTAAAAATCCAAGCGAGCTCGCGAGCAAGAGACCGACAGAAATCATCAACGTCGTCTTCCCACCGATTCGATCGAATAGCGTCCCTCCGATGTAGTTCCCGACAATCGCGAGTGCCGAGTTCACAAGAAGCGCCACCCCAGCAAGCGTCATCGACTCACCTAAAAAATCATGAATATACAGTGTGTTAAATGGCCATAAAAAAGACGCCGCCGTTGTATTGAGCGCCATCGCAATGACTAAAATCCATACCGAAATTGGCATTTTATTGTTCACACCAAGTCCTCCTTTCATTCTTCTTTCACATTAAAAAAATCGGCACAAAAAGGCCGAATCGACAAGATTTCCTTATCAAACCTAAACGAACGCCAACGAAGTGTCAAGAAAAATTACTTATTATGAAGTTTTGTTATTTTCCGTTTGTGATAGGATGAGCAAGGAAGGAGAGATGAACATGAATCCATTCGGTCAAAATCGCTACCATACACTAAATGAGGCGTATCGCCGAGAGTACGGGGGCAAGGTGTTTAAAGTGCCACTCGATGGTGGCTTCACGTGCCCGAACCGTGACGGACGTGTCTCAAAAGGCGGATGCACCTTCTGTTCGGACGATGGAAGTGGTGATTTCGCGGGAAATGCTTGCGATCCGATTCCCGTTCAATTTGCAGAAGTGAAGGCTCGTCTCCACCGGAAGTGGAAAAATGCCAATTATATTGCTTATTTCCAAGCGTTTAGTAATACGTATGCACCAGTCGAGCGGTTACGTGAATTGTATGAACCGGCACTAAATGAGGATGGGGTCGTCGGTCTCTCGATTGCGACACGTCCTGACTGCTTGCCGGACGACGTCGTCGCCTATTTAGCAGAGTTGAATGAACGGACTTCCCTTTGGGTAGAGCTTGGTCTTCAGACCGTACACGACACCACCGCTAAAAAGATCAATCGCGGGCACGACTATCAATCGTTTTTGACCGGTCTTGCGAAACTTCGCCGTCACAACATTCGTGTCTGCGTTCATATCATCAATGGTCTCCCAGGTGAGACACCAGAGATGATGCTCGACACGGCACGAGAAGTTGCTAAAATAGACATACAAGGAATCAAGATCCATTTACTTCACGTCTTGAAACACACACCGCTCGCCCGTCAATATGAGAAAGGACTGCTCGACTTGATGGAGGAAGACACATACGTCTCCCTCGTCTGTGATCAACTTGAACGGATTCCCCCCGAGGTGATCGTTCATCGTTTGACAGGAGACGGTCCTCCCGACCTCTTGATCGGTCCGCTATGGAGCCGTCACAAGATGCAGGTGCTAAACAAGATTCGTGCGGAATTGGAGCGCCGGGATTCTTTTCAAGGAAAAAAGAAGGATGAGATGTATGGGATTAATGAGAGTACTACCTTTTGCAAAACAATTACTACATGACCATCTCGAGGAAGGTCAGGTCGCCATCGATATGACGGCCGGGAACGGACACGATACGTTGTTCTTAGCGAATGCTGTAGGCGAGACAGGACATGTCTATGCTTTTGATATCCAATCAGAAGCTGTAGCAGCCACAAAGGCGCGGGTTGAAGAAGCGGATGTCAGTGAACGTGTGACCGTGATTCATGATAGTCACGATACGGTCCAAGCGGTCGTTGAAAAGGAAGCGCGTCCGATCACCGCGGCCGTCTTCAACTTAGGGTATTTACCGGGAAGTGATAAATCGATCACGACACACGGAAATACGACGATTGCCGCATTATCCCAACTATTAGACGTCATGGCTGTCGGTGGCGTCATCGTCATCGTGATTTACCACGGACATGAAAGTGGGAAAGTCGAACGAGACGAGGTGCTTCATTATGTAGAGTCCCTCGATCAAAAACAGGCAGGCGTCCTGCGTTATGGATTTATCAACCAAGTCAATCATCCCCCATTCATCGTGGCGATTGAAAAACGTGCATAAGAAAAAGGCGGCTCATTAGAGTCGCCTTCTGTCATTCTTGAATCAACTCATAAAACGTCATGAGGGTTTCCGCGAATTTCGTGTTCAATCGTTCGTAACCAAAGTGTGGGAATCCTTCCAATCGCCGGATATACACTTGGTCCCCACCGATTTTTCGACAAACATTCAACGTCAACTTCACGTCCGCAAACTGGTCGTCTGGTGCATAGAAACAGGCGAGCGGAAGGCGTGGCAGATGCTTCTTCTCTTCCTGATGCTCGACGATTTCTTCTTCAATCTCCCGATATTGCGCATATGTGATTTCTCCGAATCGGGACGACTCGTCTCCACCGCCAGTAAACGTCATCATCCCAAGTGGCAAGTCAGGACGAAAACGGTCGACAGCACTTGCGACGACTTGTTTCAACCCACCGATTTGACGAGTGGCATGCCAATCAAACAATGGGGAGATATATGTGAGACTCCCGAGTGGCACATCGTACTCCTGTAAAAGGCGATTCGTTAAGAGTGCGCCAAGACTGAATGCCACGACATGAATCGGTAATTTATATTCTCCTGCCTCGCGCAATGCTCGCTTGATCAGTTGCTTATGGTCACCCGCTGTCAATCCAATCGATTGTTCGCGGACGACGATGACTTCATACTCGTCTTCGAGCCGTCGAATAAAGTTCTCGCTGATCCGTGACGTGAATTGTAACGGATACACGATGACGATGACTCCTTTTCGTACTTCTTCATTTGCCATACAGCCGTCACCTCGTTTATAGACTACATTCATTGTATCAAAAAAACATCAGCCGCAACTGATGTTTAAATAAAATCCGTCTGGAGGCTTAGCTCGGGTCATATCGTAAATGGATGAGTTCCATCGGGCGATCATACACCTCTTCCTGGATGCGATTCACTTCTTTGAAAGATTGATGCAAGAGGAAGGCGATTGCTTGCTCATTCGAATTCTCAACGTACACTTCCATCGGCTGTTCTTTTTTCGATTGAAGGTGGGCCAAAAAGGCTGCGCCGTAGCCGTTTCGATGATAATCGGGGTGCAGATAGAGGCGGAGCATCTCCCACATGTCACCGCGATCGATGGCATGACAAAATCCGATGACATCTTCTTCATATTCGCCAACGATAAAATACTGTTCTCGTGCTTCTTCACTTGAACTGATTGCTCGTACAATCTCTTCTTGCCGATACGCGCGTTCCATCGCTCTCGTTCGATTGGAATCATCCTGTGAAATGGTCGCCAGCGCGATGTTCCGAATCAGCGTCGCATCTTCTGGCACTGCTTCCCTCATGTTCATGACAGCTTCCCCCTTTTGGCCAATCTATTTGTATCATTCCCTATCCCGGTGTTTTTATCCTGCTCCTTCATTTCTTTTTCATGACGATTCATTAGAAAACGTTACGTAGACATTGCTCTAGGGTATAACACAACCAATGCCAATCAAACGAAGGAGTGGAACCACATGGAACCTAGACAAGAACATGACCCGAAAGTAGAACAGACAGCAAACCCGAACCGCCAATTCGATCAATTGGACGGGGGAAGTCCAAAAATCAGTGTCGTGACCGGGATGTTGCTCGGTGCACTCGTCGGTGGCCTACTCGCCTTACTTAGCTCCTCGAACCGGGAGCAGACAAAGCAATCCCTCTCGAATGCGAAATCGTCGGTCGGGGGCATCGTCAACGAAGTGAAACAAGATCCTGCCGGAAAGGCGTCTCAAGTCATTGAACAAGTGAAGTCGGCCTCGACAAAGATTCAAGAAGTCTCTACAGATGTCCAAAACGTATACGAAAAAGTCGTCGGGGAAGTCGATACCGTGAAAGAGGACGTCACTAAAATCGTCGAGACGGCTCAAGAGGCCAAGTCGGACTTACAGGACATCGGGGAGAAAGTCGTCGAAGCGAAGGATACGGCGCTTGGACAAGATCCGACAACCGATTCTTCATCCGATTCGAACAAACAGGTACCGCCGACAGCATAAAAAAACGACCTTTCCTCGGAAAGGTCGTTTTTGATGATTACGCGAAACGTTTCGCGCCTTCTTCAAGAATGGCTGCTTTATCTGTTTGCTCCCATGGGAGTTCGATGTCTGTACGACCGAAGTGACCGTAAGCTGCCGTTTGTTTGTAGATTGGGCGACGAAGGTCAAGCATCTTGATGATGCCTGCTGGACGGAGATCGAAGTTCTCGCGAACGAGTTCAACGAGTTCCGTTTCGCTCAATTTACCTGTGCCAAACGTATCGACAGCGATTGATACTGGGTGTGCAACACCGATTGCGTACGCAAGTTGAACTTCTGCTTTATCAGCAAGTCCTGCTGCAACGATGTTTTTCGCTACATAGCGGGCTGCGTATGCCGCTGAACGGTCAACTTTTGTAGGATCTTTACCAGAGAATGCACCGCCACCGTGACGAGCGTATCCACCGTACGTATCGACGATGATCTTACGTCCAGTCAAACCTGCGTCCCCTTGTGGTCCACCGATTACGAAGCGACCAGTCGGGTTGATGAAGTATTTTGTTTCAGCATCGATGAGTTCAGCCGGAATGACTGCCTCGATGACATGTTTTTTCAAGTCTTCTTGAATTTGCTCAAGCGTGATTTCTTCAGCGTGTTGTGTCGAAATAACAATCGTATCGATGCGAACAGGGTTGTTGTCCTCATCATACTCGACCGTTACTTGCGTCTTCCCGTCCGGACGAAGGTACTCGAGCGTACCGTTCTTACGCACTTCAGCAAGACGACGTGACAACTTGTGTGCCAACGAGATTGGAAGCGGCATGAGTTCAGGTGTCTCGTTTGTCGCATATCCGAACATAAGACCTTGGTCTCCTGCACCGATTGCATCGAGTTCCTCTTCAGTCATCTGACCTTCACGTGCTTCAAGCGCCTGGTCAACACCTTGCGCGATGTCTACCGATTGCTCATCGATTGACGTCAAGACCGCACACGTTTCAGCATCAAAGCCATATTTCGCACGCGTGTATCCGATTTCGCGGATTGTTTCACGGACAACTTTCGGGATATCCACGTAAGTTGACGTTGTGATTTCACCAGCTACGAGTACAAGACCTGTTGTGACAGACGTTTCTGCCGCAACACGGGCATTCGGGTCTTCCGCTAAAATGGCATCCAAGATGGAGTCAGAGATCTGATCACAAATTTTGTCTGGATGTCCTTCAGTAACCGACTCTGAAGTAAAAAGTCGACGGTTCAATTTTGACATTCAAAAAACCTCCTATAATAAGGGTATTATGTGGACGGTACTCGTTCCCCTTACGCGTTGCTTTGGGACGGTAATGAAAAAAACCTCCCCCGATGACATACATGGGGAAAGGTTGAATCGTTCTTCCTTACCCTCTTATCGTTCGAAGCTAATGGCTTCGCTTCAGGATAGCACCTTTTCCGCACAAGACTTCATGTCGGACGGTTGCTGGGCTTCGTAGGGCCTTGTTCCCTCCACCGCTCAGAATAAGAGTATCCGTTACGAAAACCATCATATAAATGACACTCGATTATGTCAAGGGAATCGGACGAATTCGTAAAAGTTTTCACAGACTTGCAAAACATTTCTGTTTGTGAATCGTCAAACATTTTTTTATTTCGTTTCTGTTTTTTAACACCTTGTGATAAGAGAATGTGATAAAATGACTTTGTAAGAAAGCGCTTACTTAGAGAGAAGAAACGCTTGTGTTTAATTAGTGTGTCACATATAATTAAAAATGTCATACTGATTAATCGTAATCGCGGAAGTATGCGGATTTCATCCACATCTATTTAGGGGAAAGGTGGGATTCAGGATGGCGACAACGCTCCTGAAAATCGAAGAATTAATTAATGGTGCCGACATGTTACGGAACTTGACGGTTCCAGAGCTGGTGGAAGAAGCCATTCAAAATGGTGAAGGTGTACTGACAAAAGACGGGGCATTATCTGTCAGTACCGGTGCTTTTACTGGACGGTCACCGAAAGACAAATTCGTCGTACAAGATGAAGTCAGCAACAACCTCGTCGATTGGGGTAAAGTGAACCAACCGATCGCAGAAGAGAAGTTTTCAGCACTTCTTGACAAAGTTCTCAACCATTTAGAAAAGAAGGATAAGCTGTATTATCTAGAAGCATCCGCTGGTGCAGATGAACACTATACGTTGCCTGTCCGTGCCATTACGGAGTATGCGTGGCACAGTCTGTTCGCCAAACAATTGTTCTTACGCGAATGGCCGACGAAAGGTGCGTTCGACCCGTTCACGGTCATTTATGCACCGAGCTATAAAGCAGACCCTGCGGTCGATGGTACGAACTCTGAGACGTTCATTCTCGTTTCATTCGCCAAGCGCACGATTCTGATCGGGGGAACAGAATACGGTGGCGAAATTAAAAAATCTATCTTCTCCGTCATGAACTTCTTGCTACCTGAGCAGAACGTGTTATCGATGCACTGTTCAGCAAACGTCAACGATGCGAACGAAACGGCACTCTTCTTCGGATTGTCGGGCACTGGGAAGACAACGCTCTCGGCTGACCCTGAGCGTCACTTGATTGGAGACGACGAACACGGATGGTCACCGGACGGGGTCTTCAACATCGAAGGAGGTTGTTACGCGAAGACGATCAACCTGTCTCGTGAGAACGAACCTCAAATCTATGATGCGATTCGCTTCGGTTCATTGATTGAAAACGTCGTGTTGAATGAAGATCGTACACCGGACTATAAGAACATTTCCCTGACGGAAAACACACGTGCGGCATATCCAATCGAGTTCATCGACAATGCGATGCTCCCATCTCGCGCAGGTCATCCGAATACGATTGTCTTCTTGACGGCAGATGCATATGGCGTCTTGCCTCCAATCAGCAAACTGACGAAAGAACAGGCGATGTACCACTTCTTGTCGGGTTATACGTCAAAACTTGCCGGCACGGAGCGCGGTGTCACAGAACCACAGGCGACATTCTCGACTTGCTTCGGTTCACCGTTCCTTCCGCTCGCTCCAGAGCGTTACGCGGATATGCTCGGTAAATTGATTGAGGAACACGACGTGGATGTCTACCTCGTCAACACAGGTTGGACTGGCGGTGCATACGGTGAAGGTTCACGTATGAAACTCGCTTACACGCGTGCGATGGTCAACGCCGCAGTCAACGGTCAACTTCGTGACGTCGAGACGAAGAAACATGACATTTTCAACGTCGAGATTCCAGTAGCCATCGAAGGCGTACCGAGTAACGTGCTCAATCCACGTGACACGTGGAGCGACCCAGCTCGCTACGATGTCGAGGCGAAGGCACTCGCGATGAAGTTTAAAGAGAACTTCACACGGTTCACGAAAGCGAGTGAATCGGTCATCGCAGCCGGTCCACTGGTCATCTAATACGAAAGCACCGACTCATCGAGTCGGTGCTTTTGCTTGTTGTAGCATCCATTCCATCGCTTGTTCGGTCGTCTCCCATTTATCCCAAAACGGGAGTTGGTGTCCGAACGGAAGCACCCAAAACTCGGCCTGCTCACCTAATTTCTCGGCGACTGCCGTCGCATGGCGCAATCGGACCTGCTCATCATCCGTACCGTGGATGATCAGCGTTGGAGCGTCCCATTCCTTATAGAGCGGAGAACGTTCCGTATATGCCGTTTCTGCCGATTCAGGGTCCCCGCCCGTCATGCGACGTAACATCTTCCGCATCGAGCGCTGCTCTTCATACGTCCACTGTAGATTCGTCACACCGGCCCATGAAGTGACAGTGGTGACCGGTCGTTCAGATGCGAGAGAGAGTGCCATCATCCCACCGCGCGAAAAACCGAGCGCATGAATCGGTCGTCCACTCGTTTGGACGCGATCATAGAGTGAGAGTACGTCTTCTAAATCCTCTCCACCGAAGTCTTCTTTTCCCGTACCTCCGTGATTGCCTCGATAAACCGGGGCCACCACATGAAAACCACGTGCCGCAAATTGCATGAGTCGCGGCAACCGGACGTCTCCGATTCGTGCCGTCCCCCCTCGTAAGTACATCAATACCTGTCCGTTCGACCGTTTCGGTTCAATCGAATAAGCGACGACCTCTTCCCCATCATTCGTCGTATACCACCCACGCGTCACCCGATAACCGGCATAAGGTGGCAAGACGTCGACCCGATCAAACCAAGTGTTGCTCATGGAGCACCCTCATCGTTTCCGGTAAGACACGGTCTTTCATCATAAAACTGTAACGTGGATTCCGTAGTAGGTTGTCCGGCAAGACATCAATCAAGACGGCCCCATCCGTCTCGTCGACTGCGGGATGATCTTCGAATCGTTCGATTTCCGCAAAATAAATGTTTTTGATGACGGTGTCGCCGCGGCCGAGCACACGATACTGCCCCATGTATCGTAATGTCTTGACGACGCCTCCGGTCTCTTCATATACTTCCCGGATGGCAGCGGCATCCTCATGTTCGCCCGGCTCGACTTTCCCACCTGGGAATTCGAGCCCTCGTTGCTTATGTTTCGTCAATACCCATTTGTCCTTATATCGGGCGACGACCCAGACGTGGAGCGGCGTGTCTGAGAACGGATAATGGGTGAAGCTTAACTCGACTTGATTATGATAGTAATCCTTGAATGTCTTCATAGTCCATCCCTTTCTTTCCCCTGTCTACTCTCACTTTACCTTGTCTGCACACAGTTTCAAACAAAAAAATCGGTCCGACACGCGGACCGATTCGTTTTCTTATTGATTCAAGCGTTTTTCAAGTTCTGCTTTTTGTTCTTCATACCCTGGTTTACCGAGTAATGCGAACATGTTCGCTTTGTATGCTTCAACGCCAGGTTGGTTGAACGGGTTCACCCCGAGGATGTATCCGCTCATTGCACATGCTTTCTCGAAGAAGTAGAACAAGTAACCGAGGTGGTAAGGTGTCATCTCTGGCAATTCGACGACAAGGTTCGGTACGTCGCCATCTGTATGTGCGAGGAGCGTCCCTTCTGTCGCCTTGTCGTTCACGAATTGGATTGTTTCGCCTGCGAGGAAGTTCAAACCATCCAAGTCTTGTGCGTCTTCTGGGACGTTCATTGTGTGACGGACTTCTTTCACACGGATGACTGTCTCGAACAAGTCGCGACGGCCTTCTTGAATGTATTGACCCATCGAGTGAAGATCAGTCGAGAAGTCAACAGCCGCAGGGAAGATCCCTTTGTTGTCTTTCCCTTCTGATTCTCCGTAAAGCTGTTTCCACCACTCTGACACGTAGTGTAGAGCTGGTTCGTAGTTGACGAGCATCTCAATCGATTTACCTTTCGCATAGAGAGCATTACGTACGACTGCATACTGATACGCTTCGTTCTCAGCCAATTCTGGCGAGCTGTAGGCGTTTTGTGCATCGCGTGCGCCTTCCATCAAAGCATCGATATCGATTCCTGCAGCGGCAATCGGAAGAAGTCCGACCGGTGTGAGGACAGAGAAACGTCCACCGACGTCATCTGGAATAACGAACGTCTCGTAACCTTCAGCGTCCGCGAGCGTCTTGAGGGCGCCACGGGCACGGTCTGTCGTCGCATAGATCCGCTCACGCGCTCCGTCTTGACCATACTTGTCTTCCATGAATTGCTTGAGGACACGGAATGCGATCGCAGGTTCTGTCGTCGTTCCTGATTTCGAGATGACGTTGATTGAGACGTCTTTCCCTTCAAGCACTTGAAGCAATTCTCTCATATACGTTGAAGAGATGTTATGGCCCGCATAGAATACTTGTGGCGCCTTGCGCTCTTCTTTTGACAATACGTTGAAGAACGAATGTTGAAGCATTTCGATCGCTGCACGGGCACCGAGGTAAGAACCTCCGATTCCGACGACGACGAGAACATCTGAATTCTCGCGAATTCGTTCCGCCGCAGCTTTGATTCGTGCGAACTCATCTTGATCGTATTCGGTCGGAAGGTCGACCCACCCAAGAAAATCACTTCCGGCACCGCTCCGCTCGTGAATCACCGAGTGAAGAGTTTTTACCGTTTCTTGCATTTGGTCGATTTCATGCTTCCCTACGAATGAGAGCGCGTTTGAATAATCGAAACGTACAGTTGACATGTCATTTCCTCCTTTAAATCGCTCGTAAAAGAGCCATACATGACCCATCATAAACGGAAAGTCTAGATTCGTTCAATCATTATTGCAAAATAGGCAAGAAATCGCCTTATTTACTTAGTTCGAGAATATGCGCAACATCTTCCCGTTCGAGCGTACGGAAACGACCAAATGCACCACGTTTCATCGCAGAATCAAGAATCGCATCGAATGTCGACTCATCGATATCGTAGTCACGAAGCGAGTTCGGTGCACCGAGTTGATCGAAGAACGCACGGATGGCCTCGATTGTACGCTTCCCTGTCTCTAAATCCGTTGCACCTGGCTCCACATCGAACACTTCCGTACCGAGTCGAGCAAAGCGAGCCGCGTTGTCTTCATCCAACACATGTTCCATCCAACGTGGGAAGAGGATCGCGAGGCCCCCAGCATGCGGGATGTCATGGACAGCAGATACGGCGTGTTCGATGTTGTGCGATGCCCAGTCACCGGCTGCACCCATTTGAAGTACACCGTTCAATGCCATCGTACCTGAGAATAAGATGATGGCACGGAGGTCTACGTTTTCTAAATCGTTGACGAGTTTCGGTGCCGATTCGACGACCGCTTTCAACACACCTTCTGTCATGCGTTCTTGTACCGGCGCATGGTTCGGGTGGAAGTATTGCTCGAAACAGTGGCTCATCATGTCGACGATGCCATAAATTGTCTGGTCTTTTGGAACCGACACGGTGTAACGTGGATCGAGGATCGAGAATGTCGGGAATACAAGTGGGTGACCCCAACCGAACTTCTCTTGAGTCTCCCAGTTCGTGATGACCGATCCCGAGTTCATCTCTGACCCTGTCGCAGCGAGTGTAAGGACTGTCCCGAATGGTACCGCCTCTGTCGGGATATGTTCACGAAGTACGATGTCCCACGCGTCCCCGTCATATGGAATCGCTGCTGAAATCAGTTTTGTGCAGTCGATGACGGAACCGCCACCGACAGCTAGCAAGGCATCAACGTCCTCTTCACGCGCAAATTTCACCGCACGACGTACAGTCTCAATCCGCGGGTTCGGTTCAACACCTGAGAAGTCTACGTATGAGATACCGGCTTTTTCAAGCTCGGCCACGACTTCATCGTACGTCCCGTTCTTTTTGATGCTTCCGCCACCATAGACGAGCATCACTTTCTTCGCGTCAAGCGCTTCTAGTTCTCCACCTAATTTTTCGACCTGATGTGTCCCAAAAATTAGTTTTGTCGGGTTTTTGTATTCAAAGTTGTGCATAAGTTAACCTCCTCATAGAAATATGTAACACCTACACTATATACCCTGTTTTCACGGAATGAAAAGTATCGTGCTTACTGATAGATACGGTCGATGATGTGATGCAAGATGACCGCTTCCTCCGCTTGCCGATAGTTCGGCTCTTCTCCACAGGCCTCAAGGAAGAGTCGGATTTGCCGCTCATACGGGTCGTGTTCAGTCAAATAAGCTGGCCGCTCATCAAACAATGCCCCAAATTTCTCCGTGTGAAGTGTGAGCGGGAACAGACTAGCTCCGGCTTTCGTGCCGCGACATTCCACTCGCATCGTATCTTTTTCCTCGATATTGGCCATGTAGCTGACGTCGAGTAATAAGGATGCTCCGTTTTCAAACGTGACCATCGCTCTCGCCGTATCCTCGACTGTGAGCGAACTCGCGTCCCATTCCCCCAGCAAGCCGACACCCGGACGATTCCCTAAATACTGACCGACATGACCGACGACCTCTCTCGGTTTCGGGTATCCCATCAAATGAAGCGCCAGGTCTAACATATGCACACCGATGTCGAGTAATGCACCCCCGCCTTGCAGTTCTTTATTCGTGAAGACACCCCATCCCGGAATTCCACGCCGTCGAAGCGCGAGCGCCGTCGCTGCATAGATGTCTCCGAGTTCACCCGCATCAATCATTCGCTTCAACAAAACCGTATCCTCACGATGTCGGTAATGGAATCCGTAATGCAATGTTTTTCCGGCTCGTTTTGCCGCTTCCAACATCTCGATCGCTTCATTCTCTGAAATTCCCGGTGGCTTCTCACAGAGAACGTGACATCCTGCTTCAAGCGCAAGCAGCACTTGCTCTTTATGTAAGGCGTTTGGTGTACATATACTGACCGCATCGAGATTTTCGCGTGAAAGCATCTCTTCGACCGTCTCATAAAGGTTCGGGATGCCGAACTGTCGTGCGACACGTTCCCCGTTTGCCCGTGTCCGGTTCATGACCGCTACCACATCCATGCCTGCTTTGACATAATTCGGGATATGGGCACTCGTCGCAATTCCTCCCGTTCCGATGATGCCAATCTTCATGCCATCCCCTCCTATTCGCTTTACAGTTTCGTCATTCAATCCGCCGATTCCTGTAAAATAAAAAAGGTGACCCGTTTAGAACGGGCCACCTTGGGACACTTACTTCTTGAAGTTTGTGTTTTTGATCCAGTCTTCAAGTTTGTCTTTGAGGACTGTGAATCCTGGAGCTTCTTCTTGCTTGAAGTTTGAAGATGCTTCGTTGCGGCGTGGCGCACGACGAGCTGGCTTCGCAGACTTCTCGCGTTTTGGAGCTTCTTGAGTCGCTTTCATTGAAAGCTTGATTTTTTTAGAAGCTTCGTCCACTTCAAGGATTTTCACTTCAACTTCTTGACCAACTTGAACGT